>NZ_AQPF01000037.1:0-38636 GCF_009846745.1 Alcanivorax xiamenensis
ACGCCGTGCTCAAATCCGAGGTGTTACCCGCCGCATCGCTGGCCGTGGCGGTAAAGCTGTAGTCGCCTTCGGCCAGCTCGGTGCTGGGTGTGAAGCTCCAGTTGCCGCTCGCATCGGCGGCAACTGTTCCCAAGGACACACCATCCTGGAACATTTCCACCGTGCTGCCCGCTTCCGCTGTCCCGGTCAGGGTCGGCGTGGTGTCGTTGGTGCTGCCTCCGGTCAGCACCGGATCAGTGCCCGGTGCCACATCATCTTCTGTCTGAGTGATGACCGGAGCATCAGGACCGCTTCCATCCGGAGCCACCGCGGTGACCGGTTCGGACTCATTCCCCGTTCCGTCGGTCAGGGTCACTTCCAGTTCTTCACCATCTGTTTGCGGTTCGGTCAGTTCGACGGTGAAGTTGCCATCGTCATCCACCGTGCCTTCGCCAATCACGTTACCGTCGGGATCCGTGATGGTGACTTTGCTTCCAGGTTCACCTTCGCCGGTGACGGTGGTGCCGTCCCCGCTCACCTCAACGTTGGTCGGCGCGTCCGGCGCGGTACTGTCCGGCGCGGTGACCTGGCCGGGCTCCGATTCATTGCCCGCCTCGTCGGTCAGGCTGACATCCAGTTCCTCGCCATCGACCTGCGGCTCGCTCAATTCGACTTCGAACTCACCCTCCGCGTTGGTTTGTCCTTCGCCGATAACATTGCCGTTGGAATCACGCACGGTGACCGTGGAGCCCGGTTCACCCCGCCCCGTCACTATCCCCCCATCCTCGCTCACCGTCAGGTCCGTGGGGGCATCGGGAGCCACGTTATCGTCCCCGGATCCACCAGAACTGGAACCGGAAGAAGAATCACTGATCAGGAATGCCGCCGCCGCACCACCAACCGCCAGCGCCGCCAACCCCCAATCCCCACCTCCCGAGGCTGCCTGGGCAAAACCGAAGCCTCCGGCGCCATCGGACTGGCCCAGCCAGAGAATACCTTCATCATCAAGAAGTTGAAGTTCGTTGGCCGCCTCCTCCCCTTCACCAGCGGGATAGAAATTGGTGATGGTGACTTGCTCACCATTCTTGAGGGTAATGACGAGATCGTTACCCACCCGGCTGGTGAAATCGATCTGGTCGGGGCTCAGGGGCATTTGAACCACATTCCCGCCCCCCATGAGCGACACCGTGTCACCCCAAGGAGCTTTCGTGACAGCGCCGCTGGATTTTTCCAGGATGTTAATAATTTTATCAACCATGTTCCCACTCCTTCGGAACGCACGGCGCGAATATCTTTTTTGTTCGTAACCGTTGCGTTAGTCAGTGAAATCCGTTCATGACTTAGCCGGCTGCTTGCCCTGGTTACAGCGAATAACGACGCCAAGCACGCAACCGGCAAACTGCGTCATATGCTGTTCAGTTTTATTCACTTTTAGCGCAATCCTTTCTTTACGGCAATACACCTTTGTATTGCCTCACTGGAAAATTCCAATTCAATGAAGGTGCGACCACTAAAACTCTCCCTTTTTTTAAGGGCGCTGCCCGAGGAAGCCAAGGAAGTTAAAAACACCGACCTATTTAATAAATGCTTGTTTAATAAGGAATTGAATCTCAATAAAACCAAAATGACATCATTACTCTGGCACTGAAACACTTCCCCTTTTTCATCAGCAATGGAGAATACAGCCACTGAAAAACCACCATTGAAAATGCCGTGACACAGGCCGAAATTTTACAATTCGAATCACACCGAAAGATGGCGAGGAGGAACAGGGCGGGAAAGCCATACGAAAACGCCCCGCGGAGCGGGGCGTTTATAGAGGTATGGCGGAGAGGGTGGGATTCGAACCCACGGACGGTCTCCCGTCGGCGGTTTTCAAGACCGCTGCTTTCGGCCACTCAGCCACCTCTCCGATGGGCGCCAATCATACCTGAGACGCGTTGGCAGTCAACGGGGAAAGATCAAGAAAATTGCTGTAACCCTGTGATTCGTTGGGAAAATCTTGATTTTGGCGCGGACGTCCCTATTATCATGAATACACTTTGTTTTGTGAGCGATTGATCATGCGCAACCAACCGAATCCCTATGTCGCCCCGCACGCCAGCGGTGGAGCGGTAGTCAGCGGCGAACGCGCCGCCCAGGTGCTGAAAAACACCTATATGCTGCTGGGCCTGAGCCTGATAGTGGCCACCGGCGCCTCCGTGTTCGCCATGTCCACGGGCATGGGCTATATGAGCCCGATCCTGACCATCGTCGTCTATTTTGGTCTCCTGTTCGCCACCAGCAAGCTGCGTAACAGCGCCTGGGGCATTCTGGCCGTGTTCGGTCTGACCGGTTGGCTGGGTTTCACCACTGGCCCGATTATCAACATGTACGCCCAGATCCCCGGCGGCATGGAAATCGTCAGCCTGGCTCTGGGCGGCACCGCCACCATTTTCGTGGCCATGTCCGCCATTGCCCTGGTGACCCGCAAGGACTTCAGCTTCCTCACCAACTTCATCATGGTGGGCATCCTGGTGGCGTTCGTCGCCAGTCTGGCGGCCTTCTTCTTCAACATTCCGGCCCTGGCTCTGGCGGTGTCCGCCGCGTTCGTGATGCTCTCATCCCTGCTGATCATGTGGCAGACCAGCGCCATCATTCACGGCGGCGAGACCAACTACATCATGGCCACCGTGACGCTGTTCGTATCCATCTACAACCTGTTCCTGTCTCTGTTGCACCTGCTCAGCGCCCTCAGCGGCAACGATTGATGCAATTCAGTATCCTGGTGACCGCCGGGCCGGAAACGGCGGCGGCGGTCACCGCTCTCCATACCACCGAAGCGGTGCTGCGTTCTCCCTACTCCCTGTTCCGAGTCTTCTTCTACGGTGATGGCGTCCACCTGGCCAATCGGCTGATTCATCCGGGCCGTGACGGCGAAGCCGTGGCCAGCCGCTGGCAATCCCTGGTCAAGAACAGCGCCCTGCCTGCGCGGGTCTGCATCGGTGCCGCTCTACGACGAGGCGTTACCGACCATTCAGAAGGCGAACGCGCTGGGGTCGACAGTGATAATCTGGCCGACGGCTTCCAACTGGTGGGGCTCGGCGAGTGGGTAGAGGCCACCCGCCACAGCGACCGGGTACTGCACTTTGGCTGATTCCATTCTGTACGTCCTGCATCGTGGTCCCTGCCACTCTCCGGATTGGCGCGAGACCCAGGAAATGATTCTCACCGGCGCCGCCTTCGGCCTCCAATCCACTGTGTGGATAACCGACGGAGTACTGCGCGCGCTCAACCGCCTCGCGGCACCACGGGAGCAGTTGGAACAATTGCAGGCTTTCGCGGTGCGTTGCGTGGCTTCGGCGGAAGCCCTGGCCGATTATCCGGTGGATAGCATCGAACCACTGAGCACCGACGACTTGCGTCATCTGCACGCCAACTCGGAACAGACCCTGGTATTTTGACCATGCTGCACCTTATTGCTTTCGACGATCTGGACAGTGCAGCTGCGCGGACCTGCCTCGCTCTGTATCAGCCTGGAGATCCGTGCGTATTCGTCGACCACGGCCATCTGGTGGCGGCGGAGTTTCCACTGCAAGGTCCGGGATACCTGCTTGGCCGGCCGCCGTTGCCGCCGGCGCGCCGCGCGGATCTGGAATGCATCGACTACGATCGGCTGGTGGCACTGACAGCGGAATACGGCCCGGTCACAAGCTGGTATTCTTGACCCATTCTGTTTGATCTCACACGAGTCCTTCCATGAGCGAGCACGCCTTCGCCCCTTTCGTCCGAACCCTTGGACGCGGTAAACGCGCCCGCCGCGACCTGACCCGCGAAGAAGCCGCCGAGGCCATGGGGCATATTCTTCAGGGCGAAGCGACCCAGGCACAGATCGGCGCCTTTCTGATGTTGTTGCGGGTCAAGGAAGAAACCCCTGAGGAACTGGCCGGTTTTCTTGAGGCCTGCCGGCCGGTATGCAGCCACTATTTGGTTGGTTTGCCCAAAGCCGACGTGGACTGGCCCAGCTATGCCGGCAAGAAAAAACATCACCCCTGGTATGTGTTGGCCGCCCGCCTGCTGGCACACAATGGTGTGCGGGTATTCATGCACGGCGGCCCCGCCCATACGCCGGAGCGGCATTACACTGACGAGAGCCTGCGCAAGCTCGGTTGCAAGCTGCCATGCACGGTGGCCGAGGCCAGCGAGCAGTTGCATGATGAAGGCTTTACCTATCTTGGGGTGGACCAGTTCTGTCCACCGCTGAGTACGCTATTGATGCTGCGCTTTCAGTTGGGATTGCGCTCCCCGATCAACACTCTCGCGCGCAATCTCAATCCGGCTCAAGCCACACTGAGCCTGCAAAGCGTGTTTCACCCCGCCTATCTGAACCTGCATCTGGAAGCGTCCCGCCTCTGTGGCGATCGCAATCTCCTGCTGTTCAAGGGTGAAGGAGGAGAAGTGGAGATCCGTCCGGACGCCCGTACCAGCATTGGCGGTCTGCGTGGCGGAGAGCGGGTGGAGGCCGTGCTCGACTCCGCCCTGCCCCGGCAGGCACCGCCCGGCACCGTCTCCACCGACCATCTGCGAGCGGTGTGGCGTGGCGAGGAAAGCGACGCCTACGGCGAAGCGGCGGTCCGGCAAACCGTGGCAACGACCCTGTGGGGTCTGGGTAAAGCGAAGGACCTGGAGGAAGGGACCAAAGCCGCCCAGGCGCTGTGGACCGCTCGGGACCGGGACGCGCTATAGAATCGCACGCTTGCATGCCAAACCCAGGCGGCTTGCTTGGCCTTGCAGAAAGGAGTTCGAACTGTATTCGCGAGCAAGCTCGCTTCCCACAGAAGATCCACGGAGTCGATGTGGGAAGCGGGCTTGCTCGCGAATAAGGCGTATCAGCATGGTCCACGGACCGCGTTTTGTTTAGCGTCCGGCGCCCGGCGTCCGCCACCCGGCCTCTCCGAACCAGCGATAGCGAGGATGCAGGCTGACCACACTGCCGACAATGATCAGGGTCGGCGCGTGCACGGTGCGCCCCTCGATGGCCGCCGGCAGAGTGTTCAATTGGCCGGTGATCACTTCCTGAGCGTCGGTGGTGCCCCGGGATACCAGGGCAATGGGGGTGTCCGGCGAGCGGCCGTGGGCCATGAGCTGAGCGCAGATTTCCTTCAATCCCACCAGTCCCATGTAAAACACCAATGTTTCCTGCTCCGCCATCAGATTCGGCCAGTCCAGGTCGACGCTGCCGTCACGGCGATGGCCGGTGACAAAGCGCACCGACTGGGCGTGATCGCGATGGGTCAGCGGGATGCCGGCGTAGGCGGCACAGCCGGCGGCGGCGGTCACGCCAGGCACCACCTGAAAGTCGATACCGGCGGCCACCACTTTTTCCAGCTCTTCACCGCCGCGCCCGAAGATGAACGGATCGCCGCCCTTCAAGCGGCACACCCGTTTCCCCTGGCTGGCGTAGTGCACCAGCAGATCGTTGATCTCCCCCTGGGGCAGTGCGTGCTGATCGCGGGCTTTGCCGACGTACACCTTCTCCGCGTCGGCACGGGCCAAAGCGACGATCTCCGGTGCCACCAAACGGTCGTACAACACGACGTCCGCTTTGGTCAGCAGATGATGCCCCCGGAACGTCAGGAGATCCGGATCACCAGGTCCGGCACCGACCAAATAGACCTCTCCCCGCGCCTCCGACGGATTCCCGCCGGCACTGGCCAGGGCCCGTTCCAGGGCGTGTTCCGCCTCGCTTTCGTGACCGGATAGCACCTGTTCCATTAAGGGACCGTCCAGTTGCGCCTCCCAGAATGCTTCCCGCTGGCGGCGGCCTGGCAGTCGCTCCGCGACCCTGTCCCGCAGGCGGCCGAGGAACGTTGCCAGCCGGCCCCAGCGCGCCGGCAACCAGGCTTCCAGTTGATCACGCAGACGCCGTACCAATACCGGCGACGCGCCAGACGAGGTGATTGCCACGAACAGCGGATCGCGATCCACCAGGGCGGGGAAAACGAAACTGCTGAGTTCGGGCCGCCCCACCACATTGACAGGCAGGCCACGGGCATGGCATTGCTCGGCGATACGCTGGTTCAGGGCGTCATCATCAGTACACGCCACCACCAGGCGCGCCTGATCAAGATCGCCGTCTTGGTAGGTCCGTTGGTGGCAGTCGCCGCCGCCCCGCTCCACCAGGGCGCACAAATCCGCGCGCCATTGCGGCGCGATCAAGCAAATCAACGCACCGGATCGGTGCAGAAGGCCCGCCTTGCGCAGGGCGGTGTCACCACCGCCCACGATCACCACGGTTTGCCCGGTCAGTTTCAGACCAAGGGGAAGAAAATCCATCGTCAGCTGGCGCCCTTGTGTTGTGGAGCGCCTCAGCTCAGACGCTCCTTTCCTCTCAGGTAGGGCCGCAGTGCCTCCGGCACGGTCACGGAACCATCTTCATTCTGATAGTTTTCCAGGATCGCCACCAGGGTACGGCCTACCGCCAGCCCGGAACCATTCAAAGTATGTACCAGCTCCGGTTTGCCGGTTTCCGGGTTGCGCCAACGGGCCTGCATGCGCCGCGCCTGGTAGTCGCGGAAGTTGGAGCATGAAGAGATTTCCCGGTAGCGCTGCTGGCTCGGCAACCACACTTCCAGGTCATAGGTCTTGGCGGCGGAGAAGCCCAGGTCACCGCCGCACAGCGTCACCAACCGGTAAGGCAGGTCCAGCTTTTGCAGGATCGCCTCGGCGTGGCCAGTGAGCGCTTCCAGCGCCTGCTCGGACTCTCCCGGGCGCACCAGTTGCACCAGCTCCACTTTCTCGAACTGATGCTGACGGATCATACCCCGGGTATCCTTGCCGTGGCTGCCAGCCTCGGAGCGGAAACACGGCGTATGGCAAACGTAGCGACGGGGCATGGTCTCGGCATCGAGAATCTCATCCGCCGCCAGATTGGTCACCGGCACTTCCGCGGTGGGGATCAGGTACAGTTCGCGCTCACCGCGCATCTTGAACAGATCTTCCTCGAACTTCGGTAACTGGCCGGTGCCGGCCAGAGCTTCCGGCCCCACCAGGTAAGGTACGTACAGCTCCTGATAGCCGTGTTCGCTGGTGTGCTGGTCGAGCATGAAATCGATCAGCGCCCGGTGCAGGCGCGCCAATTGGCCGGTCATCACCGCGAAGCGGGCGCCGGACAACTTGCTGGCACGCTCGAAGTCCAGCCGACCCTCGTTGAGCGCTTCGCCCACATCGACATGGTCCTTGGGCTCGAAGTCAAACCGGCGCGGCGTGCCCCAGCGACGCACTTCCACGTTGTCGTCTTCATCCGCGCCCGGCGGCACTTCCTCCGCCGGCGCGTTGGGTACGCCCATGAGAAAATCGCGCAGCTCATCCTGGATCGCCTTGGCACGGGCTACTTCGTCGTCGAGCTGAGCATCCAGGGTCTTGAGCGTCTCCGCCACCTTGGCCTTGGCCTCATCCACCGACAAACCGGACTGGATCAGTTCTCCGATCTGCTTGGAGGCCTTCTTGCGTTGGGCCTGCAGATCCTGGGAACGAATATCGGCTTCCTTGCGGCGCCCATCCAGCGCCCGGAATCCGTCCAGATCCAGGGCATAACCCCGTTTTGCCAGTGCATCGCGGATGGCTTCGCCATTTTCCCGCAAGGCCCGAATATCAAGCATGGTGGCTCCTTTGCGCACTCATAAGATGTCAGGATTGAAAAAAATCAGGATTCAAACCACAAACGCCCCAGCGCCAGGCCCAGGCCGGCCAGGGAAACGCAGGACACCACCGAAACGGCGGCGTATGCCAGGGCCAACCCCAGGCCGCGGCTTTCCAGCAGGCGGACCAGCTCGAAGGAAAACGTCGAGAAGGTGGTCAGGGCGCCAAGCATGCCAGTCATCAACGCCAGCCGCCACAGTTCACTGGTGGTCAGGCTCGCCAGCAGCACCGCCAACAGGCCAAACAGAAAACTGCCGGCCAGGTTCACCGCGAAGGTGGCCCAGGGCCACGCCGGCATCGCCGGCACACCTATCCAGAGAGCGGTGGCATAGCGCAAGCAGGCCCCCATCGATCCGCCCAGCGCCACCGCCAGCCAGGGAAAAATACCGTGTGCGTTCATTGCTCATCCCCGTAACGTTGCCACTGGCTGTCGTGGTTTCGGCGCCGTAGCTGGCGCAGCTTCTCGGCGATGCGGATTTCCAGACCACGTTCCACCGGTTGGTAAAAGCGGGTGTCGCCCAGGGACGGAGGAAAATAGTTCTCGCCGTCCACGAAAGCGTCGGGGTGATCGTGGGCGTAGTGATACTCGGCGCCGTAGCCTTCCGCCTTCATCAATTTGGTCGGCGCGTTACGCAGATGCAGCGGCACCTCATTGCTGGGGTGCTCCGCGACGAATCGCCGGGCTGTGTTATAGGCGTTGTAGACCGCATTGCTCTTCGGCGCCACGGCTAGAAAAACGATGGCCTGGGCGATAGTCAGTTCGCCCTCCGGGCTGCCAAGACGCTCCTGCACCTCCCAGGCGTTCAGCGCCAGCGTCAGCGCCCTGGGGTCGGCGTTGCCGATGTCCTCACTGGCCATGCGCACCACACGCCGCGCCACGTAGAGCGGATCACAGCCGCCGTCGAGCATGCGCGCGAACCAGTACAGAGCCGCGTCCGGATCGGACCCCCGCACGGACTTGTGCAAGGCGCTGATCTGGTCATAGAACAGATCACCGCCTTTGTCGAAGCGGCGCACCGCATCACGCAGCACTTCCTGCATCAACGGCCGGTCGACGCGCGGCTGATCCCCGTCCGCCAGGTCCAGGGCCACTTCCAGCATATTGAGCAGCCGCCGCGCATCGCCATCGGCATAGTCCAGCAACAGATCGCGGGCGTCATCTTCCAGCACCATGGCGCTGAGATCCGGTTGACGCAGGGCCCGATCCAAAAGCCCGGACAGATCCTGGCGCTCCAGGCTGCGCAGGCGATAAACCCGGGCCCGGGACAGCAAGGCGTTGTTGAGCTCAAAGGAAGGGTTCTCGGTGGTGGCACCGATGAAGATCACCGTGCCGTCTTCCACGTGCGGCAGAAAGGCGTCCTGCTGCGCCTTGTTGAAACGGTGCACTTCATCCACGAACAACACCGTGCGGCGCCCCTGCCCCAACCGCGCCTTGGCTTGCTCCACCGCCGCGCGGATGTCCTTCACGCCGGACAATACCGCCGACAGGGTGATGAATTCCGCGTCCACCGCGCCGGCGAGGATCAGCGCCAGCGTGGTTTTGCCGGTGCCCGGCGGGCCCCACAGGATCATGGAATGCAGTTGCCCGCGTTCCACCGCCTGACGCAGGGGCTTGCCGGGGCCGATCAGATGGGACTGCCCGACATAATCGCCCAGCGACAAGGGCCGCAACCGCGCCGCCAATGGCTGGGCGGCGCCGCGGGTTTGATCGGCGAACAGATCATTCATGGTGCGCGCCACCACGCCCGCTCATGATTCACTCCTGACGGATAATGTCGGTGCCTTCCGGCGGGGTGAAGGAAAATCGCTCCGCCGGCAACGACCGGTTCAGGGTCAGATCGTGAAAACGGATCAGGGTCTGCTGGCCGAGCGCATCGCGCAAATGCATGGAATACGGCGTGTCGCCATGGAAAGTCACGTCCAGGGTCTCGAACAGAGGATCAGCGCCCTTGGGCTTGAGCCGATAGGTGATCTCGGTGCCCGTGCTTTCCAATTCGGAAATCTCGAACGCTTGCCCTACCCGCCGCGGATCGCCACCGAACAGCAGTGCCGGGGTGTTTCCCAGGTCCGGAGTCAACGGGCGAACCACCACCTGCTCCAGATCCACGTCGTACACCCATACGGTTTTACCATCGGAAACCGCCAGCTGCTCGAACGGCGCTTCGGTCTTCCAGTAAAACCGGTTGCCCCGCGCCACATCCATGGTGCCACTGGCATTCTGCTGGCGATCGCCATCGGAGCCCACCATGGATTGTTCGAACTGGCCGCTCATGCTACGCAGTCCGCTGAGTTTGGCGAGCAGGGTTTCGGTCGCGGAAGCCCAGGCCAGGGACGGCATCAACAGTGCCAATACAAGCCATTTTGTCATTGATCGTTATCCTCAGGCGTCCGGCGGTGGTGGCGCCAGCACCTCACGTTGTCCGTTGTGTCCGGCTTCGGAAACCACGCCGGCCATCTCCATGGCTTCAACCAGATTGGCGGCGCGGTTATAGCCGATCTTCAGTTTCCGCTGCACCGAGGAAATGGAAGCCCGCCGTGACTGTGTCACATAGGCCACCGCTTCGTCGTAGAGCGGATCGCTCTCATCATCACCACCGCCGGCCATTTCCATGCCAGGCATCGGCGCGTTCAGGTCCGAGCCGCCGTCCAGAATCTCTTCGAGATAGTTCGGTTCGCCGCGCTTGCGCCAGTCGTCGCAGACCCGGTGCACTTCCTCATCTGAGACAAAGGCACCGTGCACCCGTTCCGGCACGCTTTTGCCGCCGGGCAAATAGAGCATGTCACCGTGGCCGAGCAGCTGCTCCGCCCCGCCCTGGTCCAGCACCGTGCGGGAATCGATTTTCGAGGATACCTGGAAACCGATGCGGGACGGCACGTTGGCCTTGATCAGGCCGGTGATCACGTCCACCGACGGACGTTGCGTGGCCAGAATCAAGTGGATACCGGCGGCCCTCGCCTTCTGCGCGATACGGGCGATCAGTTCTTCCACTTTCTTGCCGACGATCATCATCATGTCGGCGAATTCATCAATGACAATAACGATGTACGGCAGTTTTTCCGCCAGCGGCGGTTCTTCCTCCAGATCCATCGGGTCGTTGGGTTTCCACAACGGATCCTTGAGCGGTTCGCCGGATTTCCTGGCGTCCTCCACCTTGCGGTTATAGCCGGAGATATTACGCACGCCCATGGCCGCCATCAGCCGGTAGCGGCGCTCCATTTCACCGACCCCCCAGCGCAACGCGCCGGCGGCTTCCTTCATGTCGGTGACGACCGGGGTGAGCAGATGGGGAATGCCGTCGTACACCGCCAGTTCCAGCATCTTCGGGTCGATCAGGATCAGGCGCACATCTTCCGGGCTGGATTTGAACAGCATGGACAACAGCATCGCGTTGACGCCCACCGACTTACCGGAACCGGTGGTACCGGCCACCAGCAAGTGCGGCATCTTGGCCAGATCCGCCATCACCGGATTGCCGGAGATGTCCTTGCCCAGCGCCATGGTCAGCGGCGAACTGGCGTCGTCGAACATCCTCGACCCCACCACCTCGGTGAATCGGATCATCTCCCGCTGCTCATTGGGGATCTCGATGCCCACCGTGGTCTTGCCGGGGATCACTTCCACCACTCGCACACTGATCACCGCCAGGGAGCGGGCCAGATCCTTGGCCAGGTTGGTGATCTTGGACACCTTGATGCCCGGGGCCGGCTGGATCTCGAAGCGGGTGATCACCGGTCCGGGCTGCACCGCCACCACCTCGGCATCGACGTTGAAATCCTTGAGCTTGATTTCCAGCAGACGCGACATGGCGTCCAGCGCTTCCTCGGAATAACCGCCCTTGCCGTCCTCGTCCACCTGATCCAACAAGGACACCTGCGGCAACTCTCCGGAAACCTCGGCGGTAAATAGTTTCTGCTGCTTTTCCTTTTGTACCCGCACGCTTTTCTCCACCGGCTTGGCCGGTTGGGCGATCTTCGGCGGCGTGCGGTTTTCCTTCTTCTTGTTGGCCTCGGTGATCACCCGGGCGCGTTGCTCGCGGGCTGCCTGAGCGGCCTTGCGTTCCTCTCGCCGCTCCCGGCGCTGTTCGAACCAGGCCGGCACCTTCTGGCCGATGCTGACCACCAGCTCTCCCAGGCGCTCGGCCAGGGCGATCCAGGACAGATCGGTGAATACGGTGATGCCGATCAGAAACAGCGCCACCATCACCAGGGTGCCGCCAAGGGCATTGAAGGCGTCCAGGGCGCTGCCGCCGACCACCTGGCCCAGAATCCCGCCGGCGTCTTCCGGCAGGCCGCCAGTGGCGAAATGCATATAAGCCAGCGCCGTGCCACCGATCATGGTCAGCACGAAACCCACCAGGCGCAGACTGAACATGGGCCAGCTTCCGGGCAGGCCGGCGTGGCGCTCACGCAGGACCTTGAACGCCCAGAACCCCACCAGTACCGGGAACAGATAGGCCATCAGCCCGAACAGCCCCAACAGCAGGTCGGCACAGAAAGCGCCGGCGCGGCCGCCGGCATTGCGCACGCTGTCCACGTGCCCCACATAGGACCATCCCGGGTCGCGGCTGTCGTAGCTGATCAATGCCAGGAGCAGATACAGCGACAGGGCGATCAGGGCGATGACCATGCCTTCCACCAAACCCCGTTTGAGATGGCGGGAAAAACCGGATTGAGTGTTACCGGCGGCTGCCTTTGTCACGCCTCGCCTCTTGCGTTTGGAATCCATAGAGCCTACTGAGTTTGCCAATGCTTTTTCCCGGGTCATGTAAAAGCTGGAAAAAACATGAACTCAACGCCATAACAAATTGAAAACTATGAAATTGTACAGAATTAGCGCCTTTCGAGCCAGCGCCCCGAGCGGCTCGTGCGCACGCAGTATCCCGCGCCTGGGCCCGGGCAACAAGGGCCGCTGGCGTGGCCATCGCCGCCTCAAATCGCATTGATAGTCGTGGCCGCCTTCACCAGGCGGTGAAAGTATTGTAGCTTGCTCGTCCTTGAAACGGTCCACCGGCGACACCATAACGTCGCCACTTCTTTCGCAGACCCAGTTTTCAGGCCCTGACCTGGTGGAGGATTCAATGAGCGACGTGCAGCACCATCGACTGATCATTCTGGGTTCCGGACCCGCCGGTTATACCGCGGCGGTCTACGCGGCCCGGGCCAACCTGAATCCGGTGGTGATCACGGGCATCCAACCGGGCGGGCAGTTGACCACCACCACCGAAGTGGATAACTGGCCCGGTGACGTGGAAGGCTTGCAAGGCCCGGATCTGATGGTGCGCATGCAACAGCACGCCGAGCGCTTTGAAACCCAGGTCCTGTTCGACCACATCAACGAAGTCGTGCTGGATCAGCGCCCGTTCGTTCTCAAGGGCGACTCCGGCACCTACAGCTGTGACGCCCTGATCATCGCCACCGGAGCCTCGGCCATGTATCTGGGGCTGGATTCCGAGCAGGCCTTCATGGGCAAGGGCGTGTCCGCCTGCGCCACCTGTGACGGTTTCTTCTACCGTGGCCAGAAAGTGGCTGTGGTCGGTGGCGGTAATACCGCCGTTGAAGAAGCCCTGTATCTGTCCAATATCGCCTCCGAGGTGGTGCTGATTCACCGTCGCGACAAACTGCGCGCGGAGAAGATCCTGCAGGACAAATTGCTCGCCAAGGACAACATCACGGTAATGTGGGATCACGTGCTCGACGAAGTGCTGGGCGATGATTCCGGCGTCAACGGCATCCGCGTCAAGTCCACCAAGGACGACAGCACCGAGGAGCTGGAACTGCAAGGCGTGTTCATTGCCATCGGCCATAAGCCCAATACCGACATCTTCGCCGGCCAGTTGGACATGCACGACGGCTATATCCGTATCCGCAGCGGTCTGGAAGGCAATGCCACCGCCACCAGCGTGGCCGGTGTGTTCGCCGCCGGCGACGTGGCCGACCACGTTTATCGCCAGGCGGTGACCTCCGCCGGCTCCGGTTGCATGGCGGCACTGGACGCGGAACGCTACCTGGAAACCCTGGAAGACTGATCGCGCATGATCCCCTGGTTGCCCGCCGGGGGGCCCTTTCCCGCCGTGGAAGAGGCCCTTGAGGAGCCCAACGGGCTGCTCGCCGCCGGCGGCGACCTCTCCCCCTCCACTCTGCTTCGCGCCTATCGTCAAGGCATCTTTCCCTGGTACGACGACACTCAGCCGATACTGTGGTGGTCACCGGCTCCGCGCTGCGTATTTCGCCCCGGCGATCTGCACCTGAGCCGCCGCACCCGGCGCACCCTGCGCGGCTGGAATCCGGAAATCCGCCTGGACCGGGACTTCGCCGACGTGCTCGACGCCTGTGCCGCGCCCCGCCCCGGCCAGGACGGCACCTGGATCACCCGTGACATGCGTGACGCCTATCTGCGCCTGCACCATCTCGGCCATGCCCACTGCGTGACAGTGCACGACAACAGCGGCATGGCCGGCGGCATCTACGGCATTCAGTTGGGCAGCGTATTCTTCGGCGAATCCATGTTTTCCCGCCGCGATAACGGTTCCAAATGCGCGCTGGCGGCGTTGTGGGCACTGGCACCGGAGCTCGGCATCCAGTTGCTGGACGCCCAGGTGGAAAATCCTCACCTGATGCGGTTGGGCGCGGTGTTGATGCCGCGACAGGCATTTCAACATGCCTTGCGCACTTTGATCACCAATACCGAACCCCAGTCATGGCCACCGGCTCCGTTGACCTGGAACGAGCTTGCTGGCCGGGATCGCGATTCATAAACCCGGATATCACTGCCAAGCGGAGCGCCGCCCGGGCAGCTCCCCACGAACACGGCTGTATTTGCGTTCGTCGCCCCATATCTCATAAAATGCGAACCATTATCATTTATGGGCGACCTTTCGCCCTCTCTGGCTACACATTCTGGCTACCAAGGGACCTACTGTGTCGGGCACCAAATTGGCACGACAAGCTGACATACATGCCCTTTATAGTGATCACCAAGGCTGGCTGCTGGGTTGGTTGCGGCGCAAGCTCGGCAATCATCATGACGCGGCGGACATCAGCCACGACACCTTTCTGCGGCTGATTAGCGGTCACCGGGATACCTCCCGGCTTGGCGATGAACCCCGTGCTTTGCTGACCCACATTGCCCGCTGCCTGGTCATCGACCACTGGCGCCGGCGGGATGTGGAACAGGCCTACCTGGATTCCATTGCTCATTTGCCGGCCTGCGAAGCGCCATCGCCAGAAACCCGCTGGCTGATCCTGGAAGCGCTTTATCGAATCGATACCATGTTGCGCGACCTGCCGGCGCTCACCCGCCGGATTTTCCTTTTATCCCAGCTCGACGGCCTGAAATACCAGGACATCGCCGAGCGGATGGCGGTTTCGCTGCCCACCGTCAAACGCCACATGCGCAAGGCTTTTCTGGCCTGTCTGAGCCTGGACTAGAGCCGTTCCCGATGCCGACCGGCCCGTCTCCGACGTCTTCGCCCCCTATTGATCCCGCCATCCTCGAACAGGCCGCGGACTGGCTGCTCCTGCTCCAATCCGGGGACGCCACGCCGGCCGACAGACAAAATCTGGAGCGCTGGAAAAACCAGGGAGCCATGCACCAAGCGGCTTGGCAACGGGCGGAGTCGGTGCTCGACACTTTCCACCAGGCGTCCCATCAGGCAGCCGGCCCGGCGGCCCGCCGGACGCTGTCACGACTGGAAAACACGGACCGGCGACGGGCCATGAAAACCCTTGCCCTGCTGCTGTTGGCCACACCCACGGCCTGGGTCAGCTACCGTTACCTGCCCTGGTACAGCTGGCAGGCGGATCTGTACACCCATACCGGGGAGCAACGGACTCTGGATCTGGCGGACGGCACCCATCTGGTGATGAACACCGCCACCGCCGTGGACTTGGACTTTTCCGAACGGGAGCGACGGCTGACCCTGAGGGCCGGCGAAATTCTGTTGACTACCAGCAAGGATCCCGCGCCCCATGCGCGCCCCCTCGTGGTCGATACTCCACAGGGCCGGTTGCGGGCGCTGGGCACACGCTTCGCCGTACGCCAGCTTGAGGGTGAAACCCTCCTGTCGGTTTTCGAAGGCGCGGTGGAAATCAGCCCGATCCATGCCGACAAGGTCATTGTTCCCGCCGGTCAACAGCGCCTGTTCAGCGGGTCGCGGATACGACCTTCTAAACCGGTTGCCGACGATGCCCTGCTCTGGGAAAAGGGCATGTTGCTGGCCAGGGATATGCCCTTGCGCACCTGGGTGGAAGAGATCGGCCGCTATCGCAACGGTATTCTGCGCTGCGATCCCGAAATCAGCGATATCCGGGTATCAGGCGCGTTCCCGCTCAATAATACCGATGCCAGCCTCGACCTGCTGCGCAAGACCCTGCCCGTGGAGATCAGCCGGGTATCCCCATGGTGGATCACGTTGCGAAAACGATGACCGTGAAGGGGGTGTTCCCATCATTGGCCAAACAACTGATCCTTTTTCCGTTCTCGTTCGGTGTAGTGGATAGAAAGGCGTTTTCCGGGCCGTTCACCTCCCGGGAAAGACCTTGTCCGACCACACCAGACATCAACGGGAACGACCTCCATGACAGTATATAACGGCCCACGGCCGGGCCAGGCGCGGATCAGCGTCAATAACAAATCAGCGGCACTGGCTCTGGCCATGACCTGCTCGCTCGCCGGTATCGGCGCGGCCATCACCCTGACACCTGCCACGGCCTTCGCCCAGCAAAACACAGCGCGGCAACACTTCTCCATTGCCGCCGGCAAGTTGAGCGATGTGCTGGCCCAATTCGCCGCCCAGGCCCAGGTTCCTTTGTCCTTTGATCCGCGAGTGTTGTTCGGTATCCGCAGTGACGGCCTGCAAGGCTCCTATACCGCGCGTGAGGGCTTCCAGGCGCTGCTGTCCGGCAGCGGATATGCGCTGCAACCAGAAGGGGAAGGCAGCTACTCCCTGCGCCGGCTCCCATCGGATCCGGTTACCCTTTCTCCGATCCGGGTGGATGCCGGAGCCGGCGAAGAGTCAGCCTATGGCCCGGTGGCGGGCTACGCCGCAAGACGCAGTATCACCGCCACCAAGATGGATATTCCTCTGATCGAGACGCCACAGAGCGTCTCCGTGGTGACGGCGGATCAAATCGAAATCCAGGATGCGGAATCCCTGCACCAAGCGCTGCTGTATACCCCCGGCGTGGTCCCCATGGGTAGCGACAACCTGATCAGCGATGGTTTGATCATCCGCGGCTTCAATGTCACCGGCTCCGAGCCGATGTACCTCAATGGCAGCAAATTACCGCGCAACACTTTTAGCGGTGTCTCGGAACCCTACGCCATGGAGCGTATTGAAGTTCTCAAGGGCCCGGCCTCCGTACTGTATGGCAATGCGGCCCCCGGCGGGATAGTCAACATGGTCAGCAAGCTGCCGCGGACCAAGACTTCGCGGGAACTGAAGGTGCAAGGGGGCCGTTTTGACCGCAAACAACTGGCCGGTGATTTCACCGGCGCGCTCACCGAGGATGGGCGCCTGTCGTATCGCGTGACCGGCTTGCTGCGCCGCGGCGACACCATGACCGACCATATTCCCGATGACCGCGATTTCGGCCAATTATCGCTGCGCTGGCAACCCACCGACGATACCTCTTTGACCTTGCTGGCCAACAGTCAGCGTAACGACACCGTTTATCTGTACGGGCTCCCCCTGGAAGGCACGGTGCAACACAACGTCAACGGCGATATCGACCGCGACCGGTTCATCGGTGAGCCCGGTTTCGACAAATTCGAAACCAAAAACAAAAGCCTCGGCTATTTGTTCAGTCACCGCTTCAACGACACTTTCACCTTTCGCCAGAACGCGCTCTATTTCGACGCCGAGACCGATTGGAACTACCTCATCATGGGGTCCCTGGATGCCTCGCAGCGGATGTTGTCCCGCACTTCCGCCGCCCGTAACGACAGAAACCGCACCTTCACCCTGGACAACCAGCTGCAGGCAAAATGGAGCTGGGGAGCCGTCGAGCATACCTCACTGCTCGGCCTGGACTATGAACAAAGCCAGTTCAAGCGTACCCAGTACCGAGGCACCGCCGAAGCGCTGGATATCTTCGATCCGGTATACGGCTCTCCAGTGCAACTGAACGGCTCTCCGGTTAGCGATACCACGGAAGACAGCAACCAACTGGGGATCTATGCCCAGGAACATATCAAGATCGACGGCCGCTGGGTGGTGATGCTGGGTGGTCGTTACGACCAGGTTGACGGTAAAGGAAAGGATCATCTGGCCGGAGTATCGGCCACCACCTATGACGACCACGCCTTTACCGGCCGTGCTGGTGTGCTTTATCTATTCGACAACGGTTTCGCCCCATATCTCAGCTACTCCGAGTCATTCGAGCCGATCTCCGGCCAAAGTGCCGGCGGGCAGGCGTTCGAACCCACCGAAGGGGAACAGACTGAAATTGGTCTGCGTTATCAGCCACAGGGCGGGTTCACCTCCATCACCGCGTCAGCCTACAAACTGACGCAGGAGAACGTGGTAACCAGTGATCTGGCCAATCCCGGCTTTTCCGTGCAGGAAGGTGAGGTCGAGTCCACCGGCTTCGAGCTGGAGGCACGGGCCAATCTGAGCAGCGGCCTGAACCTGATCGCCTCCTATGCCTACATCGACAATGAGGTCACCAAAAGCAACAGCGGCACCAAAGGGAACCGGACCAATGGCGTGCCACGAAACATGGCGTCACTGTGGGCGGATTATGCCTTCGACGGCCTCCTCTACGGGCTTGGAGTGGGCGCCGGCGTCCGCCACATCGGCGAGACGCGCAATATTGCCAATACCGTCGCCGTGCCCAGCTATACGGTGGTGGACACCAGCCTCCGCTACCGGCTGTCACCGCAATGGCTGGTGACCCTCAATATCGACAACTTGTTCGATGAGAAATACGCCACCTGCAGTTACGCTTGTTTTTACGGGGTCAAACGCTCAGCCACCGTTACCGTCAAATACCAATGGTGACATGACAGGTCGGACGCGGGGGCATCCTGCCCCCGCCGTTGGTACTTCTCAGCCGGTTTTCACCTGCCCCGCCCCATTGGCGGTGTCACGGCGTTCGGCATAGTCGATGTAGAACGTCAGGCTGTCCGGATTGGCCATGGCATCCGGATTCGCCACCTTGTCCAGGGACTGCCCCAGCAGCAGTTTCTTGATCGGCAGCTCCATTTTCTTGCCGGTGAGCGTGCGCGGAACCTCCGGCGTCGGCACGATATCGTTGGGCACGTGCCGGGCGGACAGGTTGTCACGGATCGCCGACTTGATCCGGTTTTTCAGATCCTCGTCCAGGGACTGCCCCTCGCGCAGCACCACGAACAGCGGCATGAAAGATTCCCGCCCAAGATATTCCAGATCCACCACCAGACTGTCGAGGACCTCGGGAAATTCTTCCACCACCCGATAAATCTCGCTGGTGCCCATACGGATCCCGTGGCGGTTGATGGTGGTGTCGGAGCGGCCATAGATCACCGCGCCACCGCGCGGGGTAATGCGGATCCAGTCACCGTGGCGCCAGATGCCAGGAAACACGTCGAAGTAGCTGTCGTGGTAACGCAACCCTTCCGCATCGTTCCAGAAATACAACGGCATGGACGGCATCGGCTTGGTCACCACCAACTCCCCCACTTCGTCCTCCAGAATCCGGCCATCGTCGGACATGGCGTAGGTCGCCGTGCCCAGATACCGGCACTGCATCTCTCCGGAATAGACCGGCAGTATCGGGCAGCCACCCACATAGGCCGCCGCCACATCGGTGCCACCGCTGATGGTGGCGATCATCACGTCGCCCAACTGGTCCATGATCCACTGATACCCTTCCTCCGGCAGTGGCGAACCGGTGGACCCTACCGATTTGAGCCTGCCAGGAGTCAGCCATTGTCCCGGTTCGATTTCCGCCTTCTTGCAGTTGAGAAAATAGGCGGCACCGGCACCAAGGAAAGTCAGTTCGGTTTCCTCGGCAAAGCGCCACAAGGTGCCCAGATCCGGGTAACCGGGGTTGCCGTCGTAGAGACAGATGGTGCTACCCACCATCAAACCGGTGATCTGCGAATTCCACATGATCCAGCCGGTGGTGGTGAACCACATGAAACGATCCTCCGGCCCCAGATCCATGTGCAGGGCGTGGCCTTTCAGCCCTTCCAGCAAGGTACCACCATGACCGTGCACAATGGGTTTGGGCATACCGGTGGTTCCGGAGGAATACACCACCCACAACGGGTGATCGAACGGCACCTGCTCAAAAGTCATGGGCGTCTCGCCTTCGACCATATCCCGCCAGAGATCCGCGCCATCCAGGCGGGCCTCCGGGTCGAGATACGGCAACAGGATCATCTGCTCCACCGTCGGCAGCGCCTCACGTAAACCACGCACCACCTCCAGGCGGTCAAAATCCTTGCCGCCGTAGCGATAACCATCCACGGCGATGATCACTTTCGGATCGATCTGACGGAAGCGGTCGAGCACGCTGCGGGTGCCCATATCCGGGGAGCAACTGGACCAGATGGCGCCGACACTGGCGCAGGCACAGAACGCCACCACCGTCTCCGCCACATTGGGCAGGTACGCCACCACGCGGTCACCGGGACCAACACCGCGCTCGCGTAACCGGGAAGCCAGAGCCGCCACCTGCCGGCGCAACTCACCCCAGGACAGGGATTGCAGCGGACGAAGTTCGGAACGGGACAGAATCGCCGGACGATCGGGCTGATCATGGTGAAACCGGAAGATCTGTTCCACCAGGTTCAGCCGGCTGCCCTCGAACCATTGAGCCCCGGGCATTTCGTGGCTGTCGAGCACCTCGGTGTAGGGTTCCGAGGCAACCACATCGAAGTACTGCCAGATCGCCTCCCAGAAGGCTTCCAGATGGTCCACGGACCAACGCCAGAGGGCGTCATAGTCCCGGAATTGCTGGCCAGTGCGTTGCTCCAGCCAGCCCTGAAAGTGATGCAGGCGGCTGTTGCGGATGCGTTCCTCGCTGGGTTGCCACAGCGGCGTCGGGTGGGTTGTTGTCATCATAGCTCTCCTGAAGCGGCCTCCGTGCATACCAAGGCCGTTTATTGTTATTTCGCCCTAACAGGGCTTCGGAAGCCTATCCAACTCCGGAGGGCGGCGAAAGGTACAAGTATTCACGGACGCCGGACGCCGGACGCGACGCCGGACGCCGGACGCCGGACGCCGGACGCCGGACGCCGGACGCCGGACGCCGGACGCCGATAATGCAAAACCAGACCCAACACCCTGGCAAGGATTAAAAGCGCCTATTTATATCCGCAACGTTCCAAGACCCGATGTTCTAAAGCGTCCAGCGTCCGGCGTCATCTGGCATCTAGCTAGCCGCCAATGCCTTGGATACACTGATCTCATGAGTGACCTGTCCGAACTTCGCTTCTTCCGCACGCCGGCCCACCCATGCAGCTACCTGGAAGGCCAGCAGGCCGCCACGCTGTTCGTGGATCCGCAGGTGCGCCTCAATGCGGCGCTGTACAGCGAGCTCTCCCTGCTTGGCTTCCGCCGCAGCGGCGACTACCTGTATCGGCCACACTGCGAAGCCTGCCACGCCTGCCTGCCAGCACGGGTCCGGGTAGCGGATTTCCGGCCGCGCCGGCGGCAGAAGCGAATCCTTCAGCGCAACAACGATCTGATCGTGCGGCAGGAGCCCTCCCGGTATACCCGTGAATTCTACCGGCTCTACTCACTGTATATTCGCGAGCGTCACGGCGACGGCGACATGTACCCGCCCTCCGAGGAACAGTTTTCCAGCTTTCTGACCTGTGCCTGGACCGATACCCGTTTCTACTGCTTCCGCGATCCGGCCACCAAAAAATTGTTGGCCGTGGCCGTCACCGATGCCCTCAAGGACGGCTTATCCGCGGTCTATACCTTCTTCGATCCGGCCGCCGCCGACCGAGGCCTCGGCGTTAACGCCCTGCTCTGGCAGATCGAGGAATGCCGGCGCCAGGGTCTGCCCTATCTCTACCTGGGTTACTGGATCAGCGAGTGCCGCAAGATGAGCTACAAGAGCCAGTACCGCCCGCTGGAACTGCTGATCAACGACGAATGGCAGGAATACCAGCCCCCCTCTTCCTCCACGCCGCGCCCTCCCGGCGCCTAAACCTTTGCAGCAGGCGCCCAATTCCGGCACAATTGCGCCTCCCTCCGTAGCCGACGACATCAGGGTACGCGCTGAATGGCGAAAGAAGAGCAAATTGAATTGGAAGGCGTGGTTCTCGAAACCCTTCCCAACACTATGTTTCGTGTGAAGCTGGATAATGGGCATGTCATCACCGCCCACATTTCCGGCAAGATGCGTAAATTCTATATCCGGATTCTCACCGGCGATCGCGTCAAGGTGGAGATGTCCCCCTACGATCTGAGCAAGGGGCGCATTACCTTCCGCATGAAGTAACGGCGATTGTCTTGATACGCAAAAAACCCGGCATGCCGGGTTTTTTGTTAGTGCCTGTTTAAGATCCGTCGTTACCGCGTTGCTGCTGAAAAATACCCGCGGGGCCATCCCTGGCCACGATCTTCAGCAGGTGGCTTCTTCCTGGGAGGCATCCACGGTCAGCAGCAGCTTGTCGTCGCGGACCACGACTCGTGCCCGACCGCCCTGCTCCGACAGCTCGCCAAACAGCAGTTTCTCCGCCAGCGGCTTCTTGATCTGTTCCTGAATCAGACGGGCCATGGGACGAGCCCCCATATCCTTGTCGTAGCCATGATCGGCCAGCCAGGTACGGGCATCCGCCTCCACTTCCAGCACCACGCCTTTCTCATCCAACTGCGCCTGCAGTTCCACCAGGAACTTGTCCACCACACCGAGAATGGTGTCTCGATCCAGCGGGTTGAACTGGATGATGGCGTCCAACCGGTTGCGGAATTCCGGTGTGAAGGCTTTCTTCAACACCTCCATGCCATCACTGGACTGATCCTGTTCGGTGAACCCGATGGAGCGCTTGTTCAACACCTCGGCGCCGGCATTGGTGGTCATGATCAAGATCACGTTGCGGAAATCCGCCTTGCGGCCGTTGTTGTCGGTCAACGACGCGTTATCCATCACCTGCAGCAGGATGTTGAAAACTTCCGGGTGCGCCTTCTCGATCTCGTCCATCAACAACACACAGTGCGGTGTCTTGGTGATCGCCTCGGTGAGCAGGCCACCCTGATCGTAACCGACATAGCCAGGAGGCGCGCCGATCAAACGGCTGACGGTATGCCGCTCCATGTACTCGGACATATCGAAGCGCACCAGTTCCACCCCCAGCGCGCGGGCCAACTGCCGACTTACCTCGGTTTTACCGACCCCGGTGGGACCGGCGAACATGAACGAGCCAATCGGCTTGTTGTCCGCCTTCAATCCGGCACGGGACAGCTTGATCGCCGCGGAGATCGCGTCGATGGCCTCGTCCTGGCCGAACACCGTCATCTTCAGATCCCGCTCCAGATTGCGCAGTACCTCCTTGTCCGAGGAAGACACCTGCTTCGGCGGAATCCGCGCGATTTTGGCCACCATGGCCTCCACGTCATCCTGCTCGATAATCTGGCGACGATCAGCCTCCGGCCGCAGGCGCTGCCAGGCACCGACTTCGTCGATCACATCAATGGCCTTGTCCGGCAGGAAGCGGTCATTGATATAGCGCGCGCTCAACTCCGCCGCCGAGCGCAGGGCCGCGTCGGTATACTGCACGCCGTGGTGTTTCTCGAAGCGGCTCTTGAGCCCCCTGAGAATACCCACGGTGTCTTCCACCGACGGCTCCACCACATCCACTTTCTGGAAGCGGCGGGACAGCGCCCGGTCCTTTTCAAAAATGGTCCGGTACTCCTGAAAAGTGGTGGAGCCCATGCATTTCAATTCACCGGATGCCAGCAACGGCTTAAGCAGGTTGGAAGCGTCCATGACACCGCCGGAAGCGGCGCCGGCACCGATGATGGTGTGAATCTCATCGATGAACAGGATCGAATTGTCCTGCTTGCGCAATTCCGCCAGCAGACTCTTGAGCCGCTTCTCGAAATCACCCCGGTATTTGGTACCGGCCAGCAGCGCTCCCAGATCCAGGGAATAGACCACGGCGTCCTGCAGCGGCTCGGGAACCTGCCCTTCCACGATCATGCGCGCCAGGCCCTCGGCGATGGCGGTCTTGCCGACCCCCGGCTCGCCCACCAGCAGCGGATTATTCTTGCGCCGCCGGCACAGAATCTGAGCCGCCCGCTCGATTTCAAACGCGCGGCCAACCAGCGGATCAATCCGATCGGCCCGGGCCATTTCGTTCAGATTGGTGGCGTAAGCCTCCAGGGCATTGGCGGAAGCGCCCCCTTCGGGGCCGCCACCGGCTTCGATGTCCGGCTGCTGCGCATCATCCGCTTCCTGTTGCGGAGAGACGCCGTGGGAAATGTAATTGACCACGTCCAGGCGATGCACGTCCTGGCTGTTGAGCAGATAAACCGCCTGGCTCTCCTGCTCATTGAAGATCGCCACCAGCACATTGGCGCCGGTCACCTCCTTCTTGCCGGAGGACTGCACGCTGAATACCGCACGTTGCAGCACCCGCTGGAAGCCCAGCGTCGGTTGAGTGTCACGCTCGTCGTCACCGTCGTCCGGCAATAACGGCGTGGAATCGCTAATGAACTGAGTCAGGGCCTCGCGCAGCTCATCCAGGTCCGCGCCGCAAGCGCGCAACACTTCCAACGCGGCATCGTTTTCCAGCAGCGCCAACAGCAGATGCTCCACGGTCATGAATTCATGACGGTGGCTTCGTGCGTGATGGAACGCCTCGTTAAGGGTAAGTTCCAGTTCTTTGCTGAGCATAGGCTACCTCACTACTCGTCACCCTCGGTGTCGGGCTCGCCGGCCTGAATCAGGCCCTCTCCACCTGACACATCAGCGGATGCTGATGTTCCCGGGCGTAATCGACCACTTGCGCGGCCTTGGTCTCGGCGATATCCCGGGGAAACACCCCGCACACCGCCTTGCCCTCGGTATGAACCGTCAGCATGACACGAGTGGCCTGCTCGCGGTCCATACGAAAAAAGGTTTCCAGTACCTCGACGACGAAATCCATTGGTGTGTAGTCGTCGTTGAGCATAATCACTTTATACATGGACGGGCGCTTCAGCCGTGGCTTGCTCGCCTCAACGGCCAGATCGCCCTGACGATCGGGATCCACCGGCTTATCCGGCCCCAGGCGTGTTGGCGCCCCCCGATCGTTACCCGTGAAAAACACCTTGTGCTGCCTTTTCATGCGTCTCTCTGAAGTTTGTATACCCGCGGGCGCCGACAGGCAATCCACTTATTGGGGCATTAACCGCTATTTTTCAATCCCAGGAACCTAATTGTAATCTTTACGGCAGCGCGGCGGCGTAAAGAGCACGATTAGGCTCCCCATTGGGCTTGACACTCCGTTTTCCATGATGAAAAGTTGGGCAGAGCGCGACCCAGGGGATCTCTGAATCCAGCAATGCCGGATATTCCGGGACTTTCCGGCCCGTTCGGCGCATCTCATTCCATATCAGCCGAGGCCGGTGGCAAGGCCTTCATAGCAACTCGCTATGATAGCCAGAGCAAAGCCCCATGGCCGGCGGCGTTGATATTGGATATTGACGTCAGTGATCCAGGCCCCGCCCGGGCGGGGATAACAAAAACAATGTACAGCCATAGGTTACCGTGCGATGACCGGTTGTCATACAGAACACCGGCACGGCGGGACACCCGGAGCAACCAGAGGGACGACCATGGCAACGGGAACGGTAAAGTGGTTCAACAACGCCAAAGGGTACGGCTTCGTTCGACCGGACGAAGGTGGCGATGATCTGTTCGTGCACTACTCCTACATACAGGAGAAAGGTTACAAAACCTTATACACCGGACAGAGTGTGGAATACGAATTGCTCGAGGCCAGCAAAGGCTACCATGCGGTGAATCTGAAGCCAGGAGCGGTTCCCACCACCCGCCGGCACCGGACGGGCCGGAGGCGGGAGCGGGAGAAAAGCGCTCTCTCCACCTGAGCGAGCGCTTCACCGGAGAGGGCTGGAATCAGCGCCCCATGTGTTCGATCACGGCATCGCCGAATTCGGAACACTTCAACAGCGTGGCATCAGGCATCAGACGCTCGAAATCGTAGGTCACGGTCTTGGCGGCAATCGCCCCTTCCATGCCATTGATCACCAGATCGGCGGCGTCTTCCCAGCCCAGATGGCGCAGCATCATCTCGGCGGACAGGATCAGTGAACCCGGGTTCACCTTGTCCTGGCCGGCGTACTTCGGCGCGGTACCGTGCGTGGCCTCGAACAGAGCCACGGAGCCACCGATGTTGGCGCCCGGAGCGATACCGATACCGCCCACTTCCGCCGCCAGAGCGTCGGAAATGTAGTCACCGTTCAGGTTCAGCGTGGCGATCACGCTGTACTCCGCCGGACGCATCAGGATCTGCTGCAGGAACGCATCCGCGATCACGTCCTTGATGACGATCTCTTTACCGGTACGCGGGTTCTTCATCACCATCCACGGGCCACCGTCAAGCAGCTCGGCGTTGAAGCGGTCCCGGGCCAATTCGTAACCCCAATCCTTAAAGGCCCCCTCGGTGTACTTCATGATGTTGCCTTTGTGCACCAGGGTGACGGAATCCTTGTCATTATCGATGGCGTACTGGATCGCCTTGCGGACCAGACGCTGGGTGCCCTCGCGGGACACCGGTTTGATGCCGATACCGCAGCCTTCCGGGAAACGGATCTGGGTAACGCCCATTTCCTCGCGCAGGAAGCGAATCAGCTTGGTGGCTTCGGGACCATCCGCGGCCCACTCGATGCCGGCATAGATGTCTTCGGAGTTTTCACGGAAGATCACCATGTCGGTCAGTTCGGGGTGGCGTACCGGGCTGGGTACCCCTTCGAACCATCGTACCGGGCGCATACAGGTATAAAGGTCGAGCTCCTGGCGCAGGGCCACGTTCAGAGAACGGATCCCACCGCCCACCGGAGTGGTCAACGGTCCTTTGATACCTACGGTGAATTCCCGCATGGCTTCCAGGGTCTCTTCCGGCAGCCAGACATCCGGCCCGTAAACCCGGGTGGCCTTTTCACCGGCATAGATTTCCATCCAGGTGATGCCACGCTTGGCGCCATAGGCTTTTTCCACCGCGGCGTTAACCACTTTTATCATCACCGGCGAGATATCAACGCCGATGCCGTCCCCTTCGATATACGGAATGATCGGGTGGTTGGGGACATTCAGGGATAGGTCCGCATTAACGGTGATTTTGTCACCGTCTGCCGGAACCACGATCTTTTGGTATCCCATCTACACTACTCCCTCTGAGAATAACCGTGGAATTCGGTTGCCGGGCGAGTATACCATCGAGTGGATAACCTTGCTTGGCCTTCATGGGCCCGAACCGACGATTTTCCCAATGGCCCGGCTTATTTTGTTTAACAAACCCTTTCAGATGTTGTCCCAGTTCACCGACACCCGTGGGCGCCGGACCCTCAAGGAAGCACTTCCGATGGACGGCGTCTACCCGGCCGGCCGCCTGGACTGGGACTCCGAAGGATTACTGCTGCTCACCGATGACGGCGGCCTCCAGGCTCGCATTGCCAGTCCGCGTTTCCACCTGCCGAAGACCTATCTGGTACAGGTGGAAGGCGCGCCCGGTGAAGACGATCTGGAGCCGTTGCGCCAGGGCATCACGCTCAAGGATGGCCCCTGCCGGCCGGCGCGGGTCCGGCGCATCGACGAACCGCGGCTCTGGCCGCGCCAGCCGCCGGTGCGCACGCGGCTCACGGTACCCGACCGCTGGCTGGAACTCACCATAGACGAAGGTCGCAACCGCCAGGTGCGGCGCATGACCGCGGCGATCGGCTTCCCCACGCTACGGTTGGTACGCTGGCGGATCGGTGACTGGAGCCTGGGTGGCCTGGCCCCCGGCCAGTGGCGGGAGGAAACCGTGCATCTGCCGAAGGCGCCGGCGCGGGGCGGGCCATCCCGGCGCCGTTCTCCTCCACGTCAGCGGCGCGGGAAAGCGCGCCGGTCGTGACGAGCCCCCCGGCGTTGCGCTACCATCTGGCGCCCGCCATGCCTGGAACCGCCATTCTATGAACAGCTTCGAACCGCACATTACGGTAGCCACCGTGGTGGAGCAAGACGGACGCCTGTTGTTCGTGCGAGAACACCAGGACGGAGAGCTGGTGCTCAATCAGCCCGCCGGCCATGTGGAATTCGGCGAGGACCTGATGCAGGCCGCCTACCGAGAAACCCTGGAAGAGACGGCCTGGCAAGTGGAAGTGACCGACCTGCTCGGGTGGTACATTTTTCAGCCGTTCAAGGGTGCCGGCGTATACTATCGGGCCTGTTTCGTCGCCCGTCCGCTGAAACACGATCCGCGCCAGAAACTGGATCGCGGCATCGAGGAAGCGGTCTGGCTGACGCCCCGGGAACTGTCCTCCCGGCAGGCGGAGCACCGCAGCCCGCTGGTGGCGCGCTGCGTCTCCGATTACCTGAGCGGCCGGCGCCTGCCGCTGGACACCATTTATCAGCATCCCTGGCCTTTGCAGCAGGGCTGAATCCATCACTACACAGTTGGTCGCCATGTCGGAACTGCGTTCTCCTTCCACCCTTGCCCCCGAATCCACCCGCGTCATCGTCGGTATGTCCGGGGGTGTCGATTCCTCGGTTGCCGCCGCCCGTTTGCTGGAGGCGGGCTATCAGGTGGAAGGCCTGTTCATGAAGAACTGGAACGAGGACGACGGCACCGAGTATTGCACCGCCCGCGAGGATCTGCTCGACGCCATGCAGGTGGCGGGCGTACTGGGAATGGAGCTGCATACGGTGAATTTCGCCGGTGAATACTGGGACCGGGTGTTCGAACACTTCCTCGAGGAATACCGGGCCGGCCGCACTCCCAACCCGGACATTCTCTGTAACAAGGAGATCAAGTTCCGCGCTTTCCTGGATCACGCCGTGGCACTGGGCGCCGACGCCATCGCCACCGGCCACTACGCCCGCATCGAGCATGGGCCCGGGCCCGCCCGATTGCTGCGCGCGGTGGATACCAATAAGGACCAGACCTACTTTCTGCATGCGGTGGGCGGCGACAAATTCGCCCGCACCCTGTTCCCGCTCGGCGATCTGCACAAGCCGGAAGTTCGGCGTCTGGCCGCGGAAAAAGGCTTCGACAATCACAAGAAAAAAGACTCCACCGGCATTTGCTTCATCGGCGAGCGCCGCTTCAAGGACTTCCTGGAAACCTACCTTCCGGCCCAGCCCGGCGTCATCGAGGACGACCACGGCAAGGTGATCGGCCGGCACGACGGGCTGATGTACTACACTCTCGGTCAGCGCCAGGGGCTTGGCATCGGCGGCCGCGCCGATGGCAATGAAGAACCCTGGTACGTGGCCGGCAAGGACCTGACACGCAACGTGCTGATCGCGGTGCAGGGCCATGACCATCCGCTGTTGTTCAGCCGCGAGCTGACCAGCGCGCCGGTGGACTGGGTGGCGATGGCGCCCCCCACCCTTCCGGCGCGGCTTACCGCCAAAACCCGCTATCGCCAGCCCGACCAGGCCTGTACCGTGGAGAGCGCCGGCGAAGGCCGTGTGCGGGTGGTGTTCGATCAGCCGCAACGGGCGGTCACCCCGGGTCAGTCGGTGGTGTTTTACGACGGTGACGCCTGCCTCGGCGGCGCCGTGATCGAGGAGACACGATGACCGAGCAATCCCTGTCCCCGCAGCAACAGCAGATGCTGGCGCTCGGCGCGGTATTCGAGTGCGCGGTGATGGCCGACCAGATCGCCACCCGTGGCGACGCCGATCCGGCGGTACTGGAGTCACTGTTCGAATCGGTGTTGGTAATGGACGCCACCGACTTCGACACCATTTACCCACGCCCGGCCCGTTTCCAGGATGGCCTGCGTCTGTTGCGCAAGAGCCTCAATCGGGAACAGAGCCGGGACGCCGCCCGCCCTCTCAGCTATGGATTGGCGCTGCTGCATCTGTCTTCAAAATTACGCAAGAATGACGACGTGGTGAACATTCTTCGCAACCGGCTGTTGGCCCTGGAAGGTCAGCGCGCTCATTTCGAGGATCTTACCCAGCCCGGCTTCTGCCACCGGTTGGCGGGTATCTACCTGGATACGCTGGGCACATTCCGGTTCCGCATCCGGGTCCAGGGCGACCCCGCCAAACTGCAGGATGAGGACAACGCGGCCCGCATCCGCGCCCTGTTCCTGGCCGGTGTGCGAGCCGCCTTTCTGTGGCATCAGATGGGCGGCCGGCGCTGGCGCCTTCTGTTTCAACGAAAGGTTCACCTCGACACTTTAAATAGCATAAAAATCAACGAGATAAGTTAGTTTTATAAAGCAGAACATTAAGATGGATCGCGGCTCGCAAGCCGCGATCCATCCGTCCTTCGACCTTCGTCATAACCCACGCGGCGCCACCCGATTTGCTGTATCATAGCGCCGCTTTCGGTTTTCCTGTCTAGGAGTGCTTCATGTCCAGCCTTACTCACCTTCGTGCCATTTCTCCAGTGGACGGCCGCTACGCCGGCAAAGCGGATGCCCTACGCGACATCACCACCGAATACGGTCTGATTCGCTACCGGGTTCATGTGGAAGTCAGCTGGCTGGAACAGCTTGCCCACGAGAAGGCGATTCCGGAGGTCCCCCTGATGAGCGGCAAGGCCGCCTGGCACCTGCGGGGCATCACCCGAGAATTCGAGGAAAAGCACGCCGAGCGCATCAAGGACATCGAGGCCACCACCAACCATGACGTCAAGGCCGTGGAGTACTTCATCAAGGAGTGCATGGCCGAGCACGAAGAGCTGGACAAAATGACCGAGTTCGTGCACTTCGCCTGCACCAGCGAGGACATCAACAACCTGTCCTACGCGCTGATGCTCAAGGAAGCACGTGACGCCCTGCTGCCGAAACTGGATCAGGTGACCAACGCCATCCGCAAGCTGGCCCACGCCAACGCCGACCGGCCGATGCTGTCGCGCACTCATGGCCAGTCCGCCTCCCCCACCACCGTGGGCAAGGAGATGGCCAACGTGGTGGCGCGCCTCCAGCGTCAACGTGAGCAATTCGCGGCGGTACCGGTGCTCGGAAAGATCAATGGCGCGGTGGGCAACTACAACGCCCATCTGGCGGCCTACCCGGAAGTGGACTGGGAAACCTTCGCCCGCCGTTTCGTCGAGGGTCTGGGACTGACCTTCAACCCCTTTACCACACAGATCGAACCGCACGACTGGATCGCCGAATACTTCCACGCCCTGATGCGCTTCAACACCATCCTGCTGGACTTCGACCGCGACGTCTGGGGTTACATCTCGCTCGGTTACTTCAAACAGAGAACCGTGGAAGGCGAAGTGGGTTCCTCCACCATGCCGCACAAGGTCAACCCGATCGACTTCGAGAACTCCGAAGGCAACCTGGGCCTGGCCAACGCGATGATGGATCACCTCGCCGCCAAACTGCCGATCTCCCGCTGGCAGCGCGATCTCACCGACTCCACCGTGCTGCGCAATGTCGGCGTGGGTCTGGCCCACAGCCTGATCGCCTATGAAGCCAGCCTCAAAGGCATCGGCAAACTGGAAGTGAATCCTGCCCGCCTGGAAGAGGATCTGGACCACGCCTGGGAAGTATTGGCCGAGCCGATCCAGACGGTGATGCGACGCTACGGCATCGAGCAGCCCTATGAGAAGCTCAAGGCCCTGACCCGTGGCAAGGCGATCACCGAGGAGGCACTGATCGCCTTCATCGACACCCTGGCGATCCCCGAGGAAGCCAAGGCGCGGCTCAAGGACATGACCCCTGCCACCTACGTGGGCAGCGCCGGCCGCCAGGCCCGGACGGTCTGATCTTGGCCACCGAGTTGCCCCGCTTCACGCTGCCGCTGCCGGCGGCCACGTTCCTGGAACGGCACTGGCAGCGGCGCACCCTGTTCATGCCCGCCGCCGCCCGCGGCCTGGACTACCCCGACGCCGATACCCTGGCCGGGCTGGCCCTGGAAGCGGAAGTGGAATCCCGACTGATCCGGGGCGCCGGCGACGGCCCCTGGTCACTGCAACAGGGCCCGTTGGAAGAGGACGCGTTCGAGAACCTGGGCGAACGTGATTGGACCCTGCTGGTGCAGTCCGTGGATCATTTTCTGACGCCGGTGAGCCTGCTGCTGGATGATTTCAGCTTCGTGCCGGGCTGGCGCCTGGAAGACATCATGATCAGTTACGCCGCCGAGGGCGGCAGTGTCGGCCCTCATTTCGATCAGTACGACGTGTTCCTGATCCAGGCCAGCGGCCATCGCCACTGGAAAATCGGCCCGCATTGTGACGATGCAGCGCCACAGCGCACCGATACGCCACTGAAGATGCTGGCCCATATGCCCTGCGAGCAGGAGTTCCATGCCGGCCCCGGCGACGTGCTGTACCTGCCGCCGGGGGTTGCCCACCATGGTGTCGCCAGCGACAGCGATTGCGTCACCTGGTCGGTGGGGTTCCGGGCTCCGGATTACCGGGACCTGCTGGCGGAAATGGTGGCCGAATGTCTGGCCAACCAGCCCGAGCAGCTTTACGGCGACGCCGGGCGTGCGCCCTGCACGGATCCGGGACGACTCGAACAGAACGATCTGGAGCGTCTGCTGTCTGCTTCCCTGGGGCTGCTGGACCGCGCTCAGGCCGCCCGGGCGGTGGCCCGCTGGCTCAGCACGCCTCGTCAGAACGGTCTTGATTTTGTTGTGGACGAAGAGCAGATTCGCGCCGGCGCGCCAGACGCCGCGCTGGTGCGGCACGGCGGCGTACGCCTGCTTCGCCAGGGCGATCAGGCCTGGCTGAACGGCGAATGCTGGACACTGGATGCGGAGCAAACCGCCCTGGTGGACCTGCTGGCCAGTCAGCGCCGCTATCGAGAGGACCAGTTGCAGCCGCTGCTGGACGGGTCCGCCCGCGAGCTGCTCAATCATTGGATCGATCAGGGCTTCTTTGCCCCGCTTTAACCGAGAACACCATGGCCTTTAGCATTATCGAAACCACCTGGGATGAACACGAGCCGGCACTGCGCCAGCTACGCGAAACCATCTTCATCGGCGAGCAGAATGTGCCGGAAGAACTGGAGTGGGACGGCGAGGATCCCGGTGCTTGTCATTTTCTCGCCTGCGACCAGCAGAACCAGCCGGTGGGCTGTATCCGCCTGCAGAACAGCGGCCAGATCAGCCGCCTGTGCGTACTCTCGAATTACCGCAACAGCGGTATCGGCAGAGCCCTTCTGGTGGCCGCCGAGGAAGCGGCGCGGGCACGTGGCATGCAGGAGATATTCCTCAATGCCCAGACCCATGCCACCAGCTTCTATGAAGCGGCCGGCTTCGCCAGTTCCGGCGGCATTTTCATGGATGCCCATATTCCGCACCGGCAGATGTTCAAGCTGTTGAAGTAGCCCGTCGCGCCACCACGAAACAAGAATCAGAAAAGAGAGCCTTTCATGTCCGACACCACCCAATACTTCCTGGAGCAATCCCGCCTGCCGAAACAGTGGTACAACATCATGGCGGATTTCCCGGAGCCCATGGCGCCGGTACTGCACCCCGGCACGCACCAGCCGGTGGCGCCCTCCGATCTGGCTCCCCTGTTCCCGGAAACCCTGATTGCCCAGGAAATGACCACCGAGCGCCATGTGGAAATTCCGGCGCCGGTGCTGGACGTCTACAAGATGTGGCGGCCCAGCCCGCTGATCCGCGCCCGGCGGCTGGAGCAGGCTCTGGACACCCCGGCCAGGATCTATTTCAAATACGAGGGCGTGAGCCCGGCTGGCTCACACAAGCCGAACACCGCCGTGGCCCAGGCCTATTACAATGCGGAGGCTGGCACCCGCCGCCTGACCACCGAAACCGGCGCCGGCCAGTGGGGCTCGTCCCTGGCGTTCGCCGGCAGCCTGTTCGGGCTCGAGGTGCAAGTATTCCAGGTCAAGGTGTCCTACCAGCAAAAGCCCTATCGCCAAGCGCTGATGCGCACCTATGGCGCCGAGTGCATCCCCTCCCCGTCCAATCTCACCAACGCCGGCCGCGCCATCCTGGCGGAGAACCCCGACCATCCGGGCAGCCTCGGCATCGCCATCAGCGAGGCGGTGGAACTGGCGGCCCAGGCCGACGACACCAAGTATGCCCTTGGTTCCGTGCTCAACCACGTGATGCTGCACCAAAGCATCATCGGCCAGGAAGCTCTGCTGCAAATGGAAATGGCCGGCGACGACCCGGACATCCTGATCGGCTGCACCGGCGGTGGCTCCAACTTCGCCGGTCTGGTGTTCCCGTTCCTTGGCGAGCAATTGCGCGGCGGCCGCGAACGCCGCATCCTGGCGGTGGAGCCGGCCGCCTGTCCGACACTGACTCAGGGCCGGTTCGCCTATGATTTCGGCGACACCGCCCACCTGACGCCATTGACCAAGATGCACACCCTGGGCTCCAGCTTCACCCCTCCGGGCTTCCATGCCGGCGGGCTGCGCTACCACGGCATGGGACCGCAAGTTTCCCACGCGCTGCAACTGGGGCTGATCGAGGCCCGCGCCTATGCCCAGACGGGCTGCTTCGAGGCGGCGGTGCAATTCGCCCGCCAAGAAGGCATCGTGCCGGCGCCGGAGTGCTCCCACGCGGTCAAGGCCGCCATCGACGAGGCTCTGCGCTGCAAGGAAGAAGGCCGGGCACAAACCATCCTGTTCAACCTGTCCGGGCACGGTCATTTCGACATGCAGGCCTACATCGATTTCTTCGATGGCAAACTGGAAGATCGCGAGTACGATGCCGCCGCCGCGGAAGTGGCGCTGGCGCAATTACCGCAGCTGGGTTGAGACTCTCTGACGGCAACACACTGAATCGCGGCTCGTGAGCCGCGATTCAGTCCGCCGACCGCGTAAACCGCCAGGCACACCACACCGCGAACAGCGCCATTGGCAGCACCGCCATGAACACCACGGGGGCTGCCCGCCCGGCGCTTTCCGGCGACATCCCTTCCCCTACACCAGCCAGATTGGCCGCCAGTCCCGCCAGCACCGCGCCCACGGCACCGCCCACCTGACGTACCGCGATCAATGCCGAAGAACCTATGGCCCGGTCTTCTTCCGCCAATACCCGCAGCAAGCGCCGGTTCATCAGACTGGAGCCCCAGCCCAGGCCCAGACCGCAAACCGCGGCGGCCGCCAGCACCCACGGCACCGGCGCGGTCATCACACCGGCCAGCAAAGTCACTCCCAGCAGCAACGACACCGCGCCCCAACGGATCCAGCGCCGTTCGCCCTCCTGATCCGCCCCGGAAACCGCCAGCGCGGCCAGCGTCCAGGCCATCGCCTGCACCGCCACCACATAGCCAGCCCGTAACGGCGACAACCCCTGTAGCGCTTGCAGAATCGGTGGGCCATAGATGAGCAATGCCATGGACGCCGCGGTTACCGCGAACAGCGTGGCGTAACCGGCCCCCACCGTCCGTTGCAACCGCCAGGCACCACCCGGCAGCAGACGGTTTGTCGCGCACTGATCGACCTCACGCAAGCGAAACAGCATCAGCCCCGCCACCCCCATCAGCCCCAGCACTACCAGCCAATGGCTGGCGAGACTGGCGAGCGTCAGCGCCGCCACACCCGCCGCCAGCAACCCCAGTTGCACCCAGGGCACCCGGACAGTGCGTTCCGCCGGAGCCGCGCCACGAAACAACCGCAAGGCGGCAAAGACGAACAGCACGGCCTGAGCCGAGAACAGCCAGAACACACCGCGCCACCCGCCAGACTCGGCAAACACACCACCCAGCAAAGGGCCAAGCACAGTGGCGAGCGCCCAGATCGCGGTGGCCGAGGCGAACACCCGGGCCAGATGCCGTTCCGGGAAGAACTGTGCCACCGCCACCATGGCGAAACCGGAAATCCAGCCGCCGCCAACCCCCTGCACCAGCCGCCCCAGCAGAAAAGTGTAAATATCCGGGGCCAATGCCGAGATCAGGCATCCCGCCGTCAGCACGGCGCCTGCACAAGCGCAGGCGCGGGCCAGACCAAAGCGCTCAGCCAGCCGCCCGGCGCTGGCCACCGCCACGATGGTCCCCACCATGAAACCGGCCACCGCCCAACTGAAATAAGCGTAGCCCCCCAGAGAGGCCGCCACCGTCGGCATGATGGTGGCGGTGACCAGACTCTCCACCGCGCCCACCCACACTCCCAGCCAGATCAACAGCAAACGGGGCAGCCTTCCGCCGGATAACAGATCGCTCCAGGTATCGGATTCAGGGGTTTCCAGGTAAGACATGCGGGGCTCCCTGCCGAAGGCTCAGAATGCCAGAGCGGCACCCACTCAGCGCAAAGTCGCGGTCAGCCGCCAGAGCTCGTGGCCGCTGAGGCGATACTTTTCCTCGAAGTCGGTCAACGCCGCCTCATCTTCCGGCAGCGGTTGCAAGGACGCCTCGACTCCGGCCAACGCTAACGCCGCCGCCAACTCCTGCAGATACAGGCGCCAGTTACTACGTGCTTCCAACTCACCTCCCAGGGCAAGCAGATGCGGAAATACCGGGTGACCATGCCAGCGGCGCTTCAGGTGAGCGCTTTTCGGCCAGGGGTTGGGATACAGCAGATAATGGCGCCGCAACCGCCAGCCGGCGTCCTCCGCCAGCCGCCAGAACCCGGCGCAGTCACAACGCACCAAACGCAGGTTTTCCGGCAGCGCCTCGCCAAAACGCCGCTCGCCCCGCCGCAGCCGATGATCGGACTGGTCCAGTCCGAGTACCTTCGCCTCCGGGAAACGGCGGGCCAGCGCCACCGAGGAACGGCCGGTACCACAACCGGAATCCAGGATCAGCGGCCTCGCATCCTCGCCGAGCCATTGCCGCGCCTGATCAAACGCCCGGCGGTCATGCTCCGCCAGCGGCGCCCGCCAGGGCTGCGACAAATGGCGGCGCACGGTGGCCTCCAGGCGCTCGTGCGGTCCGGTCTGGTTCGACACCACGGGAGAACTGTTGGCAAACATGAAATTATTGTGATCCGCATGAAGTTGGGATGGCGGCCATTTGCTATTCTTTCGGCAAGCCGGGCGAAGGCCCCATTATGCGTTTTTAAAGCCTGCTTTTCCTCCTGATGACGAATTTATCGGGGCATCGGCAAGGCATCGATAGCAAGCCCATCATGACCAGGAGGCCGCCATGAACACCGTCATCCGTACCCTGGCCCTGCTCGGCCTGATTCTGACCGGCCCGGCACTGGCCCAAATGTCCATCCATGTGGTCCAGCGGGCCGACGCTGAAGCTCTGGTGCCGGTCATCGAACCGCTGCTGCCGGAAGGCGGCTCCGTCAACGCCTACCAAGGCCGGCTGGTGATCCGCACCAGTCAGGAGAATTTTGATCAAATCCTCAATGCCCTGGGCGACATGCCCGCCGCGCCACGCACGGTATCAGTGATGTTGCGGCGCCGCCAGAACAGCGAAGGCGACGACCGCGTATTGAAAGTCGAAGGTGGCCGAGTCACCGTGAACGGCGGCCGGCACCAGCAACAACGCGAGGATCAATATCGGATCAACACTCTGTCGGGGCATCCGGCCAGTGTTGGTCAGGGTACCCTGATCGCCCTTGCCGGCAGCCAGTTGCCCGCTTTATTGAGCCTGAAACAAGGGATCGATATTCTGCCTCTGCTCACCGCCGACAATAAGGTGCGCCTGCGCATCAGCCAGCGCTTCGAACAATTGAGCCATGGCACCGTCGCGGACACCCAGAGCACCGCCACCACCCTGCAAGTGCCCCTGGGCCAGTGGACGGCCTTGGGAAACATAGAAGTGCGCGAACAAACCCGGAGCCAGGGTTTGGGCGGCGCGGAGCAACGCAGCAGTACCGTCACTCTGCCATTGGAAATCAAAGTCGACCTGGTCCACTGACCAGCCCACCGGAGCGGCAATGGAAACCACCACCCTGGCCAACAGCGACCTGACCTGCAGCCGGATCACCCTGGGCACCCGGACCATGGGCGCCGGAGCACGGGACAGCGCTGGGTGGGATCGCCATAACGCTCTGCAGGCCATCCTGGAGGCGGTGGAAAACGGTATAACCACCATCGACACCGCTCCCCTGTACGGCTTCGGAGAATCCGAAGCGCTGGTGGGCGAAGCGCTGCACCGTGGCCGTCTGCGACAGCATGTGACGCTGTCCACCCAGGCCGGACTGGACTGGCACGACGGCACCCCGTTCCGTGACGCCCGGCCGCAACGGCTGTTCGAGGAAGTGCACGCCAGCCTGCGGCGCCTGCGCACCGATGTCATCGATCTGTACCAAGTGCACTGGCCGGATCTGGCCTGCCCGCTGGAAGACACCGCCGGGGCCATGGCCACACTAAAGCGCCAGGGCAAGATCCGCGCCGTCGGCGTCAGCAACGTCACCGGCCAGCAGCTGCGCGCCTTCCACGCCCTCTGTCCGCTCACCGCGGTTCAGGTACCCTACAATCTGTTCGAACGGGGTATTGAAGAGGATCTGCTGCCCACCGCCCGGGAGCTGGGCATCAGCGTACTGGCCTACGGCGCGCTATGCCGTGGCCTGCTGTCCGGCAAGATGCGTGCACACACCCGATTCAACAGCGACGACCTGCGCAACCACGACCCCAAATTCCAACCTCCCCGCTACGCTCAGTACCTCGAGGCGGTGGACGCCCTCAACACGCTGGCCCGCGACAACGGCTTGAGCGGCGTGCTGCCGCTGGCGGTGCGCTGGCTGCTGGACCAGCCCGGCGTCGATCTGGCCCTCTGGGGCGTGCGTCGCCCGGAACAGATCCTGTCCATGCTGGAGTTGGACGGCTGGCATCTGGATGATGCTTTGAACGCGGAGATCGAACGTATACTGGCCGACACGATCACCAACCCGGTGGGGCCGGAGTTTATGGCGCCAGCGGGGCGGTAAGTAGGCAGGCTCCCGACGCGTTGTGCTGCCTGTGTAGTGATGGTATTCCCCTGACAGTCC
>NZ_AQPF01000038.1:0-38266 GCF_009846745.1 Alcanivorax xiamenensis
GTCTGGCGTCTGGCGTCTGGCGTCTGGCGTCCGGCCACTCAATACTCCAACCGCACCGAAGTCTCACCGAAGCGGTTGCGCAGCTCATCCACCAGCGCTTCGTGGGGGCTGATTTTCCACTCATCGCCAAGCGGCATGGCCACCTCCGCGTCCTTGTGAGCGAGCCGTAGCGTCACCGGGATCGCACCGCCCCGGTATGGGGCCAGCAGCCGATCCAGAGTGTCCGGCAGTTGTTGTTCCACCGGTACCGACACACACAAGCGGCGGGCGAACACCTCACGGGCCTGGCGCATATCCATCACCTCGTCGGCCACCAGATTGAAGCCACCGGAGTAATCGTCGTTGCGCACCCCGCCGCGCACCACCAACAGGATGTCCTTCTGAATCCGCTCGCCGAACTGGGCGAAGGTCTTGCCGAACACCGACACCTCCAGCCGCCCGGTCTTGTCATCCAGGGTGACGAAGGCCATACGCTCCCCGCTGCGCTTGCTGCGGGTGATGCGCAGTGCCACCACCAGGCCGGCCACGGTGGCGGCCTCGCCCTTGGCGGTGGGTTGCAGGGCATTGAAACGGGCGCTGACGAATTGACGCACTTCGTGCTCGAACTGGTCGATGGGATGACCGGTCAGGAACAGACCCAGGGTATCGCGCTCACCGTTGAGGCGCAGTTCGTCATTCCATTCGCGGGCCGGCTTCCACTCCACCACCGGCGTTTCGGCGGCCTGCATGGAGCCGAACAAATCCATCATGCCGGCTTCTTCGTTGCGGGCATCCTGTTCCGCCGCGGCGATGGCATCCGGCAAGGTGGCCAGCAGCGTGGCGCGGTCACGGAAATGACGGTTCGGCCCGAGCTTGTCCAGGGCTCCGGCACGCACCAGGGCTTCCAGGGAGCGGCGATTGATCTTCTTCAGGTCGATGCGGCGGCAGAAGTCGAACAGATCGTCGAATCCGTCGCTGTCGCCACGGGCGCTGACGATGGCGTCGATGGGACCCTCGCCAAGCCCCTTGATCGCCCCCAGCCCGTAGACGATGTCACCCTCGGGGTTGACGGTGAAGCGATAGCCACAGGAGTTCACGTCCGGCGGCAGCACCTTGAGGTCCATGGAGTGACATTCATCGATGAAGGTCACCACCTTGTCGGTGTTCTGCATATCGGCGGAGATCACCGCCGCCATGAATTCCGCCGGGTAATGGGCCTTGAGCCAGGCGGTCTGGTAGGCCACCAGGGCGTAGGCGGCGGAGTGGGATTTGTTGAAGCCGTAACCGGCGAACTTCTCCACCAGGTCGAAGATCTTCATCGCCAGGTCCGGGTCCACGCCCTTCTCTTTCGCGCCGCTTTCGAAGATCTCCCTCTGCTTGGCCATCTCCTCCGGTTTTTTCTTACCCATGGCGCGGCGCAGCATGTCGGCGCCGCCGAGGGTATAGCCGGCCAGGACCTGGGCGATCTGCATCACCTGCTCCTGGTAGAGGATCACCCCGTAGGTGGGCTTGAGGATCGATTCCAGCCATTCATGCTGGTACTGCGGATCCGGGTAGGCCAACGGCTCCCTACCGTGTTTCCGGTTGATGAAGTTGTCCACCATGCCGGATTCCAACGGGCCGGGGCGGTACAGCGCCACCAAAGCGATGATGTCTTCGAACACATCGGGCTTGAGCTTCTTGATCAGCTCCTTCATGCCCTGACTTTCAAGCTGGAACACGGCGGTGGTATCACCGCGCTTGAGCAGATCGAAACTGGGCGTGTCATCCAGCGGGATCCGTTCGATCTCCAGCGGCCCCTCTCCTTCCCGCTGGCGGCGCACGTTCACCGCCTTCATCGCCCAGTCGATGATGGTCAGGGTTTTCAGGCCGAGGAAGTCGAACTTCACCAGCCCGGCTTGCTCAACGTCGTCCTTGTCATACTGGGTGACCAGGTTTTCGCCGTGCTCGTCGCAGTGCAGGGGCGCGAAATCGGTGAGTTTGCCCGGCGCGATCACCACGCCGCCGGCGTGTTTGCCCACGTTCCGGGTCAGGCCCTCCAGCTTGAAGGCCATCTCCATGATTTCATTGACCGCTTCCTTGTCCGGGTTGCCGTCGTCCTCAAGGAAATCCCGCAGCGTCTCTTCCTGCTCCAGTGCTTTGGACAGCGTCATCCCCGGCGTGCCGGGAATCATCTTCGAGAGCCGGTCGGCCATGCCGTAGGGTTTGCCCTGCACCCGCGCCACGTCCCGCACCACCGCCTTGGCCGCCATGGTGCCAAAGGTGATGATCTGGCTGACCGCGTCACGGCCGTATTTATCGGCCACGTAATTGATCACGCGATCGCGTTTTTCCATGCAGAAGTCGACGTCGAAGTCGGGCATGGAGACCCGTTCCGGATTCAGGAAGCGTTCGAACAGCAGGTCGTAGGCGATCGGATCGAGGTCGGTGATCTTCAATGCGTAGGCCACCAGGGAGCCAGCGCCGGAGCCCCGCCCCGGCCCCACCGGCACCTGGTGTTCCTTACCCCACTGGATAAAGTCCGCCACGATCAGGAAGTAGCCGGGGAAACCCATCTGATTGATGATGTCCAGCTCGAACTTGAGGCGGTCGTCATAGACCTTGCGGTGTTCGGCGTAGTCCGGCGCCTGCGGATCAAGAATCTTGGCCAGCCGCTCCTCGAGCCCGTCCCGGGATACCTTTTCGAAGTACTGCTCAATGGTCATGCCTTCCGGCACCGGGAAATCCGGCAGGAAGTTCTTGCCCAGACGAATGTCGAGGGTACAGCGCCGGGCAATCTCAACACTGTTTTGCAGCGCTTCCGGCAGGTCGGAGAACAGCTCCGCCATTTCCTCCGCGCTTTTCAGGTACTGCTCCTCGGAATATTTTCGTGGCCGGCGCGGGTCATCCAGGGTGTTGCCGTCATGAATGCAGACCCGCGCCTCGTGGGCCTCGAAATCCTCGCGCTTGAGGAAACGCACGTCATTGCTGGCCACCACCGGGATGTCCAGCTCCGCCGCCAACGCCACGCTGGCGTGCAGGCAGTCCTCATCACCGGGGCGCTGGGTGCGCTGCACCTCCAGGTAGTAACGGTCACCAAACACGGCTTTGTATTCCAAGGCCCGTTCCCGCGCCAGATCAATCTTCTCCGCCAGCAGCCATTTACCCACGTCGCCAAAACGGGCGCCGGACAGCACGACCAACCCCTCGTTGAGTTCCAGCAGCCACTCACGCCGGATCAGTGCCCGTTCACGCACCTGATTGGTCTGCCAGGCCCGGCTGATCAGCAGGGTCAGATTGCGGTAGCCCTCTTCGTTCTGCACCAGACAGGTGATATAGCTGGGCTCGTCCTCGGGATCATCCGCCTGCACCCACAGATCGGCGCCCATCACCGGTTTGATGCCGGCGCTCTGGGCGTTGGAGTAGAATTTGATCAGGGCGAACAGATTGTTCTCATCGGTGACCGCCACCGCCGGCATGCCCTGGGCGGTGCAGGTCTTGACCAGTTCCTTCACCCGCACTACGCCATCCACCAGGGAGTAGTCGGTATGCAGTCGCAAATGGACGAAACGGGGTTCGCTCACGAAACAAGACTCCTAGATTCCCCGCCCACGACGGCGGGTCAGTTCGATTCGATCAGGGCCGCCACCGGGCCGAAGGAACGGCGATGTTCGGGCAAGGGACCGAGACGGCGCAACGCTTCCAGATGCACCGCGGTGGGATAGCCCTTGTGACGGTCGAAGCCGTAATCGGGGTGCTGCCGATGCAGCGCCACCATTTCCGCGTCCCGCGCCACTTTGGCGAGAATCGAGGCGGCGGCGATCGCCGGTACCCGGCCATCCCCTTTCACCACGGCTTCCGCCGGACAGGCGAAGGACGGGGTCCGATTACCGTCCACCAACACCGCTTCCACGTCAATGGGCAGTGCTTGCACCGCCCGGACCATGGCCAGGTGGGTGGCATGATAGATGTTCAGTTGATCCACTTCCGCCGCTTCGGCGCGGCCCAGAGCCCAGCCCAGGGCCCGCTCACGGATCAATTCCGCCAACTGTTCACGGCGTTTGGCGGTGAGTTTCTTCGAATCCGCCAGTCCCTCTATGGGCCTTGCCGGGTCCAACACCACGGCGGCGGTCACCACCGCGCCCACCAGCGGGCCCCGCCCCACTTCGTCGACGCCGGCCAGCACCATACCCGGTTGCCAGGCAAAAGCGCTGGGGACAAAAGGCTCGCTCAGAGCGTATTCCGCAAAGGGATGGTTCATCGCTAACCTTCCAACAGGCCGACAATGGCGTCCGCGGCCTTGACGCTGGCGCCGCCGCGCAGGGCCTCATGCACGCGGGCAAAATCCTCCCGCAACGCGGCCACCCGCCGTGGTTCATGCAGCCATCGGTTCACTTCCCGCGCCGCCGCCTCCCCGGACAACTGATGCTGAATCAGCTCAGGCACCATGGCCTTCCGGCACAGCAGATTGGGCAAGGCGACGAACTCGCTCTTCACCAGCCGCGACACGATGGCATAGGTCACCGCGCCCACCCGATAGCCCACCACCATGGGTTTTTTCAGTAGCAGGCCTTCCAGGGTGGCGGTGCCGGACGCCATCAACACCACATCGGCGGCGGCCATCACCGTGCGGCTGCGGCCGTCCATCACCGTCACCGGCAGTGCCGGCGCCGCCCCCAGCGCCACTTCAATTTGCTCACGGCGGGCCTGATTGGCGGCGGGGATGACGAAGCGCAGAGCCGGGTTGTCCTTGTGCAGACGTACCATGGCATCCAGGAACGGTGGCATCAGTTGAGACACTTCCCCGCCCCGGCTGCCCGGCAGCACCGCCAGCCACTTGCCCTCCTCGTCCAGATCCAACTCGGCGCGAGCGGCGGCGGTGTCCACATCCAGTTCGATCATGTCCGCCAGGGGATGCCCGACGAAGGCCACCGGCACCTCGTGCTCTTCGTAGAACAGCGCCTCGAACGGGAACAGTGTCAACATCAGGTCCACGTCCCGCCGGATGCCCTTGACCCGCCCCTGGCGCCAGGCCCACACCGACGGGCTGACGTAGTGAACGGTGCGCAGACCGGCGGCGTGAGCACGCTTGGCCACGCCCAGGGTGAAATCCGGAGAATCGATGGTGATCACCACCGCCGGGCGCTTTTCCAGCAGGGCGTCCACTAACTGGCGGCGCAGGCGGAACAGCTCCGGCAGGTGAGAAAGGACCTCGGTGATACCCATCACCGACAACTTTTCCATCGGAAACAGGGTTTCAAACCCGGCGGCGATCATGCGTTCGCCGCCAACACCGAAGAAGCGGGCCTCCGGGTAACGCTCCCGCAGAGCCTCGATCAGGCCGGCGCCGAGAATATCGCCGGAGGCCTCGCCAGCCACCAGGGCGATCAGCGGCGCGTCCATATCAGCGGGTGATGCCCCGAGTGGAATCGCGCAGGGAGTCCACGAACAGCTTCAGCTTATCGCACTGCCCGGCTTCCGGCTCCAGCTCCGCCAATGCCTGTTCCAGGGTCATGCCCTGGCGGTAGACCACTTTGAACGCCTTGCGCAGACGATTGATGACTTCGCTGTCCCAGCCGCGCCGGCGCATGCCCTCGAAGTTCATGCTGCGGGCGGAGGAAGGATTGCCGCCGACCATGACATACGCCGGAACATCCTTGACGATCAGACTGCAGCCGGCGGACATGGCGTAGGAACCAATGTGACAGAACTGGTGGATACCGGTCATGCCGCCCAGAATCACGTTATCGCCGATGTGCACGTGGCCGGCGATGCCGGTGGCATTGGCAAAAATATTATCGTTGCCGATCATGCAATCATGGGCCACATGCACGGTGGCCATTAGCAAATTGTTGTTGCCGATGCGGGTCAGACCCTGATCCTGCGCGGTGCCACGGTGAATGGTGACGTGCTCGCGAATAACGTTACCGTCACCGACCTCCAGACGGGTGGGTTCACCCTGATATTTCTTGTCCTGGCAGTCCTCGCCCACCGAAGCGAACTGAAAAATGCGGTTGTTGGCGCCGATGCTCGTCGGCCCCTTGATCACCACATGGGGGCCGATAACCGTGCCGGCACCGACAGTGACGTCAGGCCCGATCACGGAGTACGGCCCGACTTCGACGTCCGCCGCCAGCTCCGCTTTGGGATCGATAATGGCTGTGGGATGAATCATAGGTATGCGTGTCCACCCTGGGCTGGTATGTCGTTCCGAATAGTGCCATCGCCGCCAGTATAGCCAAGAGGCTGACAGGCGGCGATGGCCGTGACGCCCGCCCGAGCGGGCGTGAATCAGACTTTCTGTTCCGCCACCAGCATGTCGGCGGAGGCCACCAGTTGGCCCTCCACTTCCGCGCGGCAGGTGAACTTGAGAATACTGCGGCGCAGCATCACCCACTCGGCCTGCAGCGTGAGACGGTCACCGGGCACCACCTGGCGTTTGAAGCGGGCATTGTCCACGCCCACCAGCAGGTAGATGTAACCGTCCGCCGGGCGCTTGTTCTCGGTGACGAACCCGAGGATCCCGGCGGCCTGGGCCATCGCTTCGATGATCAGCACGCCGGGCATGATCGGTTCCTGCGGGAAATGGCCGTTGAAGAAGGGCTCGTTGATCGTGACGTTCTTGTACGCCTCGATGCGCTTGCCCGGCTCCACGTTCACCACCCGGTCCACCAGCAAAAACGGATAGCGGTGGGGCAAGTATTCCCGCACCTCGTTAATGTCCATCATGATATGTATTCCGAAAGCAAAAACCCCCTGTCGGGGGCGTGACATCCGATCATCGCTGGATCCGACGCGGCCTGGGATTCAGTCTTCGCTGTTCCCGCCCCGCGCCTTTTCCAGACGACGAACCCGCCGGGACAACTCGTCCAGGTGGCGAAAACGCGCCACATTCCGGCGGTAACGGTCCTGTTTATCCACGGGCAGCGCCGACCCGTAAGTTCCCGGTTCCTTGATCGAACGGGATACCAGGGACATGCCGAGAATCTGTACCTGGTCACAGATTTCCAGGTGACCCGAGATTCCCACCGCGCCACCGATCATGCAGTAACTACCGATACGGCTGCTGCCGGCGATACCGACTTTGCCGGCCAGGGCGGAATGATCGCCGATCACCACGTTGTGGGCCACCTGAATCTGATTATCCAGGATTACCCCATTGCCGATCACGGTGTCCTCGATGGCCCCGCGATCGATAGTGGTGCCGGCGCCGATTTCCACGTCCGCGCCGATACGCACACCACCAACCTGCGCCACCTTGGTCCAACCCGCGCCATTGAAGGCGAAGCCGAACCCGTCCGCGCCAATCACGGTATGGGAGTGAATGGTAGTCCGCGGTCCGATGGTAACACCATGATAAATTGTAACATTCGGCCAGATGCGGCCCTGTTCACCGATTCGGGTACCGGCGCCGATCACCGAATTGGCCATCACCACGGTGCCCTCACCAAGCACCACGTCGGCCTCGATCACCACATTCGGGCCCAGTGATACGGACTCTGGCACCGTCGCCGTGGGATCCACCACCGCACTCGGATGGACGCCGGCGGGCACCCGCGGCGCGGTATCAAAGAAATGGCTGGCTTTGGCGAACGCCAGGTACGGGTCCTTCACCACCAGAGCGGGTACCGGGCAATGCTCCCTTTGATCCGCGCTCAGCAACACCGCGCCGGCGCTGGTGTTCTCCAGAAAGGCGCGATAGCGGGGGTTGGCCAGAAAGGTGAGCTGGCGTGGACCGGCGGCACCGATGGTACCGAGACCACTGACCTCGGCATCCGCCGGGCCATGCAGCTCGGCTTCCAGCTCCCGGGCGAGAAATTCCAGAGTAACCGTCATCGATTATTTCATGCGATTGAGTTGTTGGGTGACATCCTTGGTGATATCCGGCTCATCGCCCTTCAGGTACACCACCGCCTGGCCGTTGAGGACCATGTCCAGATTACGCTTCTTGGACACCGCTTCCACCGCTTCACGCAACTTCGGCTCCATCACATCCAGGATTTCCTGCTGACCGCGTCCCAGTTTCTTTTGCGCGGACTGACGCAGGTTCTGCACCTCGATCATCTTCTGCTGTCCCTGGGTTTGCAAACGCTGCCGTTCGTCCTCCCCCATGGTCATGCCTTCCTTGTCGAGGCGATCACGCAGCCCTTCCACTTCCTTACCCAGTTGTTCCAGCCGCGCCTGGTCACCCTGTAAAGAGGATTCCAGTTTGCTGTAGCGGGTCTTGAATTCGTCGGCCTCCTGCAAGGCACCGATCGGATCCACCACACCGATCCGCATTTCCGCGCTGGCCAGCATCGGCAACAGCATCAGCACAACAAGCAAGCTCTTCTTCATAAACCGCTCCTAACAGGTCCCTTCCCTATAACAACAAAGGCCCGGCATCGCCGGGCCTGCCTCTGGCCCATCTCTATCAGAACGTCTGCCCCAGGGAGAACTGGAACACCTCGGTATCGTCGCCGGACTCGTTGTTGATCGCCTTGGCCAGGTTGAAGCTGAGTGGACCGATGGCGGTGAGCCAGCTCAGGCCAATACCCACCGATGCCCGCAGATCCTGGACGGCGAAATCAGCGTCGATATCATCCCGTTTGGTCTCGAAAATATTACCCGCATCGGCGAACAGGAACGTCCGCACGCTACGGGATTCCGCCGCGAACGGCGTCGGGAAAATCAGTTCCACGCTGAGTTCGGTCAGCAGGTTACCGCCGATCGGATCGGGATCCGGATCCACTTCGCCGCGTTGCGCATAATACAGCGCATCGGAACGGGGGCCCAGAGAGCGGGACTCATAGCCCCGGACCGAACCGATCCCCCCGCCGTAGAACGCTTCGAAGAACGGCAACACCTCGTTGTCGCCATAGCCATCCCCGTAGGCGACGCTACTGCGGGTACGCAAGGTCCAGCGGTTGGTGATCGGGAAGTACTTCTCGCCATCCCAACTCAGTTTATAGAACAGGTAATCAGAGCCGGGCACCGCCACTTCCAGATTCAGGGTGCTGGCCCAGCCACGGTCCGGCAGGATGCCCCGGTTCAGGGTACTGGTGCGCAAGGTGGCATTGGTCTTGATTTCGTCAAAGGTGCGCCCTTCTTCTTCCATGAAGCGGGCGATGTCCACGGCAATGAACTCACCATCGGAAATTTTGGTTCGCTCCAGACCACCGCCGAAACTCAGGCGCGTGTATTCGGAGATCGGATAGCCGAACGTCACCGAGCCACCGGCGCGGTCCGCGGCGTAGGAGGAGACCCGGGCTTCATCAAAATCAATCTTGGAGTAGTACAGACTGAAGCCACGGCTGACACCATCCAGAGTGTAGTACGGGTTGTAGTGGGAGAAGCTGTAGGCATCACGGATATCACTTCGGCTCAGTGCGAAGGACACCCGGTTACCGGTACCGCGGAAGTTGTTCTGACTGATGTTGGCGCCGAACACCATACCGGAAGCGTCGGAATAACCCACATTGGCGCCGATGGAACCGGACGGTTGTTCCTCCACCTGGTAATTCACATCGACCAGGTCATCGGAACCGGGCACCGGATCGGTGTCCGCCTGCACCGCGCTGAAGTAACCGAGACGCTCGAGACGCTGACGGGACAGATCGATCAACGCGGTGTTGGCCGGCGCCTGCTCGAACTGGCGCATCTCCCGGCGCATCACTTCATCGGCGGTTTTCTGGTTGCCGTTGTAATTGATACGGCGCACATAAACCTTACGGCCCGGCTCGACGTAAAAGACCACGTCGACGGTGTTGTCCTCATCATTGGTTGCCTGATCAATGCCGCGTACCTCGGCGAAGGTGTAGCCTTCATTACCAAGGCGGCGCTTGATCAAATCACTGGTATAGGTCACCTGTTGCTGGCTGAAGACCTGCCCCTCGTCCAGCACCACCAGCGAACGCAGCTGCTCCTCGTCCACCACCAGGTCACCGGCCAGCTTGATGCTGTTGACGGTGTACTGCTCGCCCTCGTTGACGTTGATGGTGAGCGCCACTTTTTCCCGGTCCGGCGTCACCGCCACCTGGGTGGACTCAATGGAGAAGTTGATGTAACCCCGATCCAGGTAGTACGACCGCAGTTGCTCCAGATCACCGGCCAGCCGTTCGCGGCTGTATTTGTCGTCGCCCTTGATGAACGACCAGAAGTGTGACGGCCGCAAACTGAAGACGTTGAGCAACTCGTCGTCATCGAACACGGTGTTGCCAACAATGTTGATGTCGTTGATGCGCGCCGATTTGCCTTCGTAGATGTCGATCTTCAGCGCCACCCGGTTCCGCGGCAGGGGCGTCACTTCGGTGCTGATGTCCGCGCCGTAGCGGCCCTGAGCCACGTACTGCCGTTCCAGCTCGCCAGAGATCGCTTCCAGGGTGGAGCGCTGGAACACCTCGCCTTCGGCCAGGCCGGCTTCGGTCAGCCCCTTGCGCAGGGCGTCCTCCTCGATCGACTTGTTACCGGAGAGCTCAATACGGGCAATGCTCGGTCGCTCGGAGACCATCACCACCAGATCGTCGCCGTCGCGCCCCAGCTGCACATCCTCGTAATTGCCAGTGGCGAACAGGGCCTGCACCGATTGCACCACGCTTTGCCGGGTCACGGTGTCACCGGGCTGAATGGGCAAGGTGGCGTATACCCGCTCGACGGGGATGCGCTGCAGCCCCTCCACGCGGATATCCCTCACTTGAAACGGCACGGCTTCCTGGGCTTGTACCAGCGCGGGGCTCAGCGCCCCCAGAGTCAGCACTACCCCGCCGAACAGGGTTTGGGTCGTTTCCCGGTATCTCATGAAAACTGTCGCACCAGATCGTTGTAGATGGCCAACAACATGAAACTCATCACCAGCGTCAACCCCACCCCTTGAGCGGTGGTCAGGAACCGCTCGGGCAGGCTGCGCCCGCGAATCATTTCGATGATGCCGAAAAGAATCCAACCGCCGTCCAACATCGGCACCGGCAGCAGGTTGATAATGCCCAGGGTGATACTGAGATAAGCCAGCAGCATCAGGAAGCTGAGAATTCCAACCTCCGCGCTTTGCCCGGCCACCTGGGCAATGGTCACCGGCCCACCGAGACTATCCAGTGGCAGATGACCAGTAAACAATTTGGCGATACTCGCCCACACCACGCCAGCCTGTTCGGCCAGGCGATCGCCAGCGGCGTCCAGCGCCGATAGCGGATTATAACGTTGTTCGACGATCCCGCCGGGCAGCACACCGAGCTGACCAACCACACGGTCCTCCAGCATCACCGGCTCGGGATGCAGGGTCAGGGAATGCTCGCGACCGTCACGCAGCACGGTGGCGGGCAGCGCCCGCCCCGGACTCTCCTGCAACTTCTGCCGCCAGGCGCTCCAGCCCGGCACCAGCTGTCCGTCGGTGGTCAGCACCTGATCGCCAGTCCGCACGCCGGAGCGCTGGGCCCCGCTACCCTCGGCGATCTCGCCAATCACCACCGCCGGGCTCAGGCCCAGAACCGGCAAGGGCGACTGTTCCGGATCCCGGGACCAGGCACTGATATCCAATTGCCGCGTCCGCTCCTGGCCCTGGCGGTCCCGCACTTGCACCGGCACCGGTTCGGCGTCGCCGAGGTGCAACACCAGCCGGCCCATCACATCCTGCCAGGTCCGCACTGCGCGACCGCCGACACTGAGCAGGTGATCACCAGGCTCGAAACCCGCCACCGCCGCCGGCGAGTCCACCGCCGGATTGCCCGCCACCGGCGCATAGCCACGCTCACCGGCGGTCATCATCAACAGCCAGTAAATCAGGAAAGCAAGAATGAAATTGAATATGGGGCCAGCGGCATAGACGATCACACGCTGCCAGGCGGGTTTGCCGGAGAATTCCTCATCCGGGGTGGCATCGTCCGGGAGATCGCCGTCCCGGCGATCCAGAGGCCTGACAAAGCCGCCCAGGGGAATCGCGCTGATCACCCAATCGGTGCCACGACGATCAGTGACACGGCACAGGCGCGGGCCAAAGCCCACGGAAAACGTCAAAACCCGCACGCCGAAAGCGCGCATGGCCAGAAAATGTCCCCATTCATGGAAGGCTACGATGACCAGAATGGTGACGATGAAAGCCAGAACCGTCAGCATCGATTGACCTCTGTACAAGCCATCAGCGGCGGCATCACTGTCTGTCCATCGCGTTTCACACCGTCTCCTTCATCGGCCCAGGCCCTGTACTTGTTGGCGGGCCAGATCCCGCGCGCGGGAGTCCAGGTCCATCACTTCGTCCACATCGTCACAGCGACCGCCGGGCAATGCGTCCAGGGTATTCGCCACCACGCTACCGATATGCTGGAAACCCAGCCCGCCGTCAAGAAAAGCGGCCACCGCCACTTCATTGGCGGCATTGAGCACGGCGGTGGCGGCACCGCCCGCCTGCATCGCCTGCCGGGCCAGGGCCAGACAGGGAAAGGCCTGTTCGTCCGGCGGCAGAAAACGCAGCTCGGCCAGGGTGGCGAAATCCAGTGACGGCGCGCCGGAGGCGATCCGTTGCGGCCACGCCAGGGCGCAGGCGATCGGCGTGCGCATGTCCGGTGTGCCCATCTGGGCCAGCACCGAGCCGTCCAGGTATTCGACCATGGAATGCACCACGCTTTGCGGGTGAATCACCACGTCCACCCGCTCGGGCGGCATATCGAACAACCAGCAAGCCTCGATGAATTCCAGCCCCTTGTTCATCAACGTGGCGGAATCCACGGAAATCTTCGGCCCCATGTCCCAGTTGGGATGGCGCACCGCCTGCTCCGGCGTCACCGACGCCAGTTGCTCCGCGGACCAGCCCAGAAACGGACCGCCGGAGGCGGTCAGCAGCACTCTGCGCACGCCCTGATCCACACCATCCCGGGGCAGACATTGGAAAATGGCGTTGTGCTCGGAATCCACCGGCAGCAGCGTGGCGCCATGGCGCTTCACCGCGTCCATGAACAGCGCGCCGGTCACCACCAGGGTTTCCTTGTTCGCCAGCAAAATTTTCTTGCCGGCGCCAACCGCCGCCAGAGTTGGACGCACGCCGGCGGCGCCGACGATGGCGGCCACCACCGTGTCCACCTCGTCCAGACCGGCGACAGCGCACACGCCCTGGTGCCCGGCCAGCACTTCGGTGTCTGACCCTGCCGCCTTGAGATGGTTCCGAAGCTCGACGGTGGCCTGCTCATCCGCCAGGGCGGCGTAGCGCGGACGCCAACGCAGGCACTGCTCAGCCAGCTCCCGCCAGCGATGGCCCGCCGTCAGCGCCACCACTTCATAGCGCTCCGGGTGCAGGGCCAGCACCTCCAGGGTCTGGCAGCCGATGCTGCCAGTGGCACCGAGGACGGTAATACGCTCCTTCACAGCACGCCTCCTGGCAGGGAGAACCAGTTAAGGCCGGCCAGCGCCACCGGCAAAGCGGCGGTGACACTGTCGATACGATCCAGCATACCGCCGTGGCCCGGCAATACCGAGCCACTGTCCTTGATACCGCGCTCACGCTTGACCATGCTCTCGAACAGGTCACCCAGCACCGAGGCCAGCACGGTCATTAACGCGACGATCAACAGCGCCGGCAAGGTCGCCCGCAGCCAGCCGGTGGCGTACACCAGGGCCACCACGGCCAGTGCCAGCAGAGCACCGCCGACCAGCCCTTCCACCGTCTTGCCGGGACTGACCAGCGGTGCCAGCTTATGCCGGCCAAAGGCCCGGCCGGCGAAATAAGCGCCGGTATCGGCCGCCCATACCCACACCAGAATGAACAGCAGCGCCCAGGGACCGGCCAGACCAAGTGCCCCCCGATCCTGCAGTTCCACTACCGCGGCCCAGGACGGTATCAACAGCAGCCAGCCCACCACCACCATGATCGGCGTCCGGAACCACAGCCGGGCGTTACGCGGGTAGCCAAGCACCATCACCAGCGCCAGCAACCACCATAACGGCAGCGCGTTCAGCACCCAGGCCGGACGGCAGATCTCGACCGCCACCATCAGCAGCGCCAGGGACAAACACCACAGCAGACGACCGCCCTGGCCCAGGCCACGCATCATGCCGGACCATTCCCAGCCGCCGACGACGAAGAACACACCGGCGATCACCGCGAACGGCACCCGGCCGAGGCCAAAAACCGCGCCCAGCACGATCGGCAACAGAATCAGAGCGGTGATCACCCTCTGTTTCAGCATGAGGAGTCTCCATCGAGGCGACTGACTTCCTCGCCGGAGCGCCCGAAACGGCGCTGCCGGGAGGCGTAATCCGCCAGCGCCCGGTCCAGCGCCTGACCGTCGAAATCCGGCCACAGGGTTGGCGTGAAATAAAATTCACTGTAGGCGGCCTGCCACAACAGAAAGTTGCTCAGGCGTTGCTCGCCGCCGGTGCGGATCAACAGGTCCGGCGGCGGCAGATCGGCCAGGCTGACATGGCCGCCAAGTTCGGCGTCGGTGATCTCCTCAACCGTCAATTCGCCGTCAAGCACCCGCCGCGCAACACGCCGGGCGGCCTGCGTCAGATCCCACTGGCCACCATAGTTAACCGCGATGGCCAGGGTCATGCCGGCGTTATTGGCGGTCAGTTGCTCGGCCTCGGCCATGCCCCGGCGCAAGCCGTCATTGAAGGCGGAGCGCTCACCGATGAAGCGCAGGCGGATGCCGTTCTCATGCAGTTCGGCGACCCGCGCCCCGAGCGCGTGGACGAACAGCGCCAACAGATGCTGTACCTCGTCCTCCGGCCGGCGCCAGTTCTCGGAACTGAACGCGAACAGCGTCACCGCTTCGATACCGCGACGGGCGGCACGGCGAATCACTTCCCGTACCGTGGCTTCACCAGCCCGATGGCCTTCGACGCCGGGCAGATCGCGCTGGCGGGCCCAACGGTTGTTGCCGTCCATGATGATGGCGACATGACGCGGCAAGGCCCCGGTGTGGGAATCCAGGTCCGGCGCCGAGGAAACCGGTCGGGTTTCTTCCATCAAGAACCTCCGGGTTATCGTCCTTGTTGTTCGTCAGGCAACGAACGAATCTGATCCGTTTCGCCGTCCCGTACCACCCTAAACAACGCAGGCGCCGGTAACCGCCGGCGCCCGCACTGGCCGTTTGAGGATCCCGGGATCCTCAAACGGTCATCAACTCCTCTTCCTTGACTTTGAGCATCTTCTCCACCTCACCGACCATTCGGTCGGTCAGCTGCTGAATTTGCTCCTCGCCGCGACGGGCTTCGTCCTCGGAGATTTCCTTCTCCTTGAGCAAATCCTTGAAGTCACCATTGGCATCACGGCGGATGTTGCGGATCGCCACCTTGGCATGCTCGGCCTCGCCGCGCACCACCTTCACCAGATCCCGACGGGTTTCCTCGGTCAGCGGCGGCAGCGGCAACCGGATCACGGTACCAGCGGTGGAGGGATTCAGGCCCAGGTCGGACGTCAGGATGGCCTTCTCGACATCCGGCACCAGGCTCTTGTCGAACGGCGACACCAACAGGGTACGCCCCTCTTCCACACTGATGTTGGCCAACTGGCTCAACGGCGTGTCCGAGCCGTAATAGGACACATGGACAGTGTCCAGCAGACTGGGATGAGCGCGCCCGGTGCGCACTTTCTTCAGAGCCACGTCCAGAGCCTCCAGGCTCTTCTTCATACGTGATTCAGCGTCTTTCTTGATGTCCTCGATCACCTTTCGATTCCTCGCCTGTTCTCACTGGGCTGCGTTCCGAATGTTCGCCGACTACGCGGTTTCGGAGCCCGCCTCCTGTACTTCGGACGCCACCAGGGTGCCTTCATTGCCCCCCAGCATCAGATTCAGCAGCGCGCCCTGTTTGTTCATGTTGAACACACGCAACGGCATGTCGTGGTCACGACACAGACAAATGGCGGTCAGGTCCATCACGCCGAGTTTGCTGTCGAGCACCTGGTCGAAGGTCAGGCGGTCATATTTGCGTGCTTCGGGGTTCTTCACCGGGTCGTCGTCATAGACGCCATCCACCTTGGTGGCCTTGAGCACCACGTCGGCGCTGATCTCGATACCGCGCAGGCAGGCGGCGGAATCCGTGGTGAAGAACGGGTTGCCAGTGCCGGCACAGAAGATCACCACTTCGCCGTTTTTGAGATAGCGGATGGCGTGCCGGTGATCATAATGCTCCACGATACCGCTCATGGGAATGGCCGACATCAGCCGGGTACGAATATTGGAGCGCTCCAGCGCATCACGCATCGCCAGGCCATTCATTACCGTGGCCAGCATTCCCATGTGATCGCCCGCCACCCGGTCCAGACCGGCTGTTTGCAGGGCGGCGCCGCGAAACAGGTTACCGCCACCAATCACGATGCCGACCTGAACACCAATGCCCACCAACTGACCGATCTCCAGGGACAAGGTGTCCAGTACCCGGGGGTCGATACCAAACCCCTCATCGCCCGCCAACGCCTCACCGCTCAGCTTGAGAAGGATGCGGTTGTAGCGCGGTGAACGCTCCTTGCTCTTGGCCATATCATGCTCTCCGCCACTCATGGAATACCCGCCATTTGCTAATCGTCCGGTCCGTGCGCCTGAAATGGCCCGGCTCGCGAGCGTACCGCAGCCACAGGACTCTCGACACACTACCCGCCGCACGCGAGGATGCAACTGTTTAATCGCGCCGGCGGAGATTTGCTCACACGCTTCCCACGCCGCCTCCGCGAAATTCGCGAAAACCGGGCAGCCCTTATAAAGAGCACCGCCATCGGCGCGGAAGTCATCGGGTGCGCCGGTTGGCACCCGGTTTCAATAATCGATTCTTAAAAAAACGCCTTGCTGGGGAGCCCAACAAGGCGTTTTGGTGGCGCGGCGGCGTAAAGATAACGCGAGCTTTACGGCCGCCGCCCCGGCACGCCATGCGGCGCGCGATTTAGCGTTTCGCCTGAGCCATCACTTCGGCGGCGAAATCCACTTCTTCCTTCTCGATGCCTTCGCCCACCACCAGGCGTTCGAAAGCCACCACCTCGGCACCGGCGCCTTTCACCAGGTTGCCAACGGAGGTGTTGGGATCCTTCACGAAGGGCTGATCCAGCAGGCTCACTTCCTTCAGGAACTTGTTGATGCGGCCACCAACCATTTTCTCGACGATTTCCGCCGGCTTGCCTTCCATGTCCGGTTGCGCGCGAATGATTTCGCGCTCTTTTTCCAGAGTCTCGGCGGGCACCTGGTCGGACTTGACCACCATCGGCGCCACCGCGGCCACGTGCATGGCCACGTCTTTACCCAGCTCGGCATTACCCGCGGACAGGGAAACCAGCACGCCGATTTTGCCGCCGTGCACGTAAGAAGCGACCACGCCGCCATCCACGTTCAGAGCCACGGCGCGACGCACCTGGATGTTCTCGCCAATTTTCTGCACCAGAGCCTGACGCGCTTCTTCCACGGAGGCGCCGTCTTCCAGCTTCAGCTCGGCGATCGCGGCGGCGTCGGTGGCACCGGCCTGCAGAGCGGCCTTGGCCACTTTATTGGCGAAACCGAGGAAGTTCTCATCGCGGGCGACGAAGTCGGTTTCGGAGTTGATTTCAACCATCAGCGCACTGGAATTATCATCGCTGGTGGCCACGACCACGGCGCCTTCGGCGGCGGTACGACCGGCTTTCTTGGCGGCTTTCGCCTGGCCGGATTTGCGCAGGTCATCAATGGCTTTTTCGATATCCGCGTCCGCTTCAACCAGCGCCTTTTTGCACTCCATCATGCCCAGGCCGGTGCGCTCACGAAGCTCTTTCACCATTGCAGCAGTTACAGCAGCCATGCTTACCTCTTGAATCTTTTTAACAGGGTGTTGAGTCAGGTGGCACGGGCCGGAGTTCTCCCCGGCCCGACGCGAATCAACCCTCGGCCTGGTCGGCTTCCGAGTCTTCCACTACCTCGACGAATTCATTCTCGCCGCCGGCACCACTGTTTTTCGCGTATTCCTTGCCTTCCAGGATCGCGTCAGCGGCGGCCTGGACATAAAGCTGAATAGCGCGAATGGCATCATCGTTGCCCGGGATGACGTAGTCGATATCATCCGGGTCGGAGTTGGTGTCCACCACCGCCACCACCGGAATACCCAGTTTGCGGGCTTCCTGAACGGCGATGTCTTCGTGGTCCACGTCGATCACGAACAGCGCGTCCGGCAGGCCGCCCATCTCCTTGATACCACCGATGGAGCGTTCCAGCTTGTCCATCTCACGGCGGCGCATCAGGGCTTCTTTCTTGGTCAGCTTGTCCAGGGTGCCGTCTTCGCTTTGCGCTTCCAGATCACGCAGACGCTTGATGGACTGACGGATGGTCTTCCAGTTGGTCAGCATGCCGCCGAGCCAACGGTGATCCACATAGGGCATGCCGCAACGCTTGGCTTCCTCGCGAATCGCTTTCTGAGCGGCGCGCTTGGTGCCAACAAACAGAACCTTGTTGTTGCTGGCGGCCAGTTTGTTCAGGAAGCCGATGGCTTCGTTGAACAACGGCAGGGTGGATTCCAGGTTAACGATATGAATCTTGTTGCGGGCACCAAAGATGAACGGCTTCATCTTCGGGTTCCAGTAACGGGTTTGGTGGCCGAAGTGCACGCCGGCCTTCAGCATATCGCGCATGGTTACGCTAGACATAATGTAAACTCCAAGGGTTAGGCCTCCACGCCCCCTCATGACCCAACCTCTGGTCTTCCCCGTAAAACCGGGAAAGCGCCGGGAGGCACCCCGAGCCATGTGTCGGAACGTGTGTGTCGTTGTTTACCCGGCCGGAACCCCCATTTCCCGTGATCGGGAAGGGTTGTCCGGCGCAAGGCTCCACTCCTCACCGCCGAACGGTTACAATGCGGCACCGCCGACGAGCGAGAAAGCGGGCGCTTTATACCACGACCGCCCCCGTCGAGGCAACGGAAAAGACCCGGACGCTGCCCGGCCGGGTCCGCCCAAGTCTCTGAAAACACGGTATTTTTCCCTTGGTCTCCAGGGTAGACACCGGACTCACTCTCGACCTTTACTGACTCCGGTCTTTATTTACCGCGGTTTTCGCTGACGACAACACCTTTTACCACGAACAGGTTCCTGGCATGAATGTAGTGATCAAAACCCCCGAACAAATCGCCAAAATGCGCGAAGCCGGCCGTCTGGCCGCCGAAGTCCTGGAAATGATTGGCGAACATGTTCAGCCGGGGGTAACCACCGAGGACCTGGACCGACTCTGCCATGACCACATCGTCAACAAGCAGAATGCCATCCCCGCCTGCCTGGGTTACGGCGGCGCCCCCGGCCGAATCCCCTTCCCCAAGTCGATCTGCACCTCGGTGAACCACGTGGTCTGCCACGGCATCCCCAGCGAGAAAAAGGTGCTCAAAAGCGGTGACATCATCAATATCGACGTCACCGTGATCAAGGACGGCTGGCACGGCGATACCAGCAAGATGTATTACGTGGGTGAACCGTCGGTGCTGTCCCGCCGTCTGGTGGAAACCACCCGTGAATGCATGCTGGCCGGGATCAGGATGGTCAAACCCGGGGTACGCCTGGGCGACATCGGTCACCGCATCCAGAAACTGGCCGAGAGCGAGCGCTTCTCGGTGGTACGCGAATACTGCGGCCACGGCATCGGCGAGGGCTTTCACGAGGAGCCCCAGGTGCTGCACTACGGCAAAACCGGCACCGGCCTGGAGCTGGTCGAGGGCATGGTGTTCACCATCGAGCCGATGATCAATGTCGGCAAGGCCTCCAACAAGGTGCTGCCGGACGGCTGGACCGTGGTCACCAAGGACCGCAAGCTGTCCGCCCAATGGGAGCACACCATCGCGGTCACCGCCGACGGCTACGAAGTACTGACCGCGCGCGACGAGGAACAGGACCTGTATTGAGCCGTTCGTGTCACCGGTGGTTTGTGTAGAATGATCGGACGGCACCCACCTCGGTGGCTCGTCCAACCCGGAGGCCGGCCCTGAGCCGGCCCCTTCTTTTATGTGGCAGGTTCCAGCATGACGTTGACGCCCCCTCTGAGTCAGTCAGACCTTCTTACCCGTCTGCGCGATGCCGACCAGCCCGGGCAAGCCGCCCGGGCCTACCTGGAGGAAGGACAGGCGCGCCTGGACGCCGCTTTTGACCAGACCCCGATCGAGGATTTGGTGCACGGCCGCGCCACCCTGGTGGACCGGGTCCTGATCGCCGCCTGGTCCCTGTTCGGTCTGGACGGTTTGAGCGACGCCGCTCTGGTGGCCGTGGGCGGTTATGGCCGCGGCGAGTTGCACCCCTACTCCGATGTGGACCTGATGGTGCTGTTCCGTCAGACCCCCGACGAGCGGGCCTGTGGCTCCCTGGAAGGCTTTGTCGCCTTTCTTTGGGATATCGGCCTGGAAATCGGCCACAGCGTGCGCACCCTTGACGAGTGCGTGGCCCTGGCCGCCGAGGACATCACCGTCGCCACCAATATCATGGAAGCGCGCACCCTGGCCGGCGACGACGCGGTCCTGACCGCCCTGGCCGAGCGCACCGCCCCGGACCGGATGTGGCCGGCGGACCGCTTCTTCGCCGCGAAATGGGACGAGCAGACCGCCCGCCACGCCAAGCACAATGATACCGAGTACAACCTGGAACCGGATCTCAAGAACGCCCCCGGCGGCCTGCGTGACTTTCAGATGATCTCCTGGGTGGCGCGCCGGCATTTCGGTGCCGACAGCATCGACACCATGGTCGAGGCCGGCTTCATCACCCGCAAGGAGCACGCTCTACTGCGAAAATGGCTGGCCGAATTGTGGCGCATCCGCTGGGCCCTGCACTCTCTCACCGGGCGCAACGAGAACCGGCTGTTGTTCGATCATCAACGGCAGTTGGCGGACCGCCTGGGGTACCGGGATTCCGACGCCAACCTGGCGGTGGAGCATTTCATGAAGGGGTTTTACCGGGTGGCCCTGGCCATGTCGGTGTTCAATGAGATGCTGCTGCAATTGTTCGACGAAGCGATTCTGCGCTCCGACACCCCGGACCTCCCCACCCCAGAAAAGAAACGCCCGCTCAACCGCCGCTTCCAGGCGCGTAATGATTACCTGGAAATCAGCGCCCCGGATGTATTCCAGAAGCACCCTTCGGCGATGCTGGAAATGTTCGTGCTGCTGGCCCAGAACCCGGACCTGAAAGGCATCCGCGCGGAGACGATACGCGCGCTGATCGAAGCCCGGCCGACCATCGACGACTCGTTCCGTAACGATCCCGCCAACACCGCCCTGTTCATGCAACTGCTGCGCAGTCCTCACTCGTTGTTCACCCAGTTGCGGCGGATGAAACGCTACGGGCTGCTCGGCAAATACCTTCCCGAGTTCGGCCGCGTCATCGGCATGATGCAGTACGACCTGTTCCATATTTACACCGTCGATGCCCATACTCTGCTGGTGATCAAGAACATGCGCCGGCTGCGCTACGACGACATGCGCGAGACCTTCCCGCTGGCCAGCGAGGTGTTTTACCGGCTGCCCAAACCGGAATTGCTGTACGTGGCCGGCCTTTATCACGACATCGCCAAGGGCCGTGGCGGCGATCACTCCGAACTGGGGGCCGAGGACGCCATCGCCTTTTGCCAACGCCATGGCCTCAGCAGCTGGGACGGTAAACTGGTGGCCTGGCTGGTCCGCAACCATCTGACCATGAGCGTCACTGCCCAGCGCAAGGATATTTCCGACCCGGACGTGGTACACGAATTCGCCCGCGTGGTCGGCGATCTGGTGCACCTGGACTACCTCTACGTGCTCACCGTGGCGGACATCAACGCCACCAACCCGAGTCTTTGGAATTCCTGGCGCGCTTCGTTGTTGCGCCAGCTGTACGTGGAAACCAAGCGCGCCCTGCGCCGCGGCCTGAACAATCCGCTGGACAAACAGGACTGGATCGACGAGACCCACGAAGCGGCCCTCAAGATGCTGGTGGATCGCGATCAGGACCCACAAGCGGTGGAAGCACTGTGGGCCAACATCGGCGATGAGTATTTTCTTCGCGAAACCCCCTGGGACATCGCCTGGCACACCGAGGCCCTGCTCGGCCGCCCCAATCCGCAAGATCCACTGGTATTGATCCGCGAAAATCAGATGGGCCAGGGGCAAACCGAGGGCGGCTCGCAAATCTTCATCTACACGCCCGATACCCAGAATCTGTTTGCCGCCACCGTGAACGCGCTCGACGCCCTGGGCCTGACCATCATGGACGCCCGCATCATCACCAGCGCCGATGGCTTCAGTCTGGATACTTATATCGTTCTGGACGAGCATGGCACGCCGATTGGTGACGATTGGCCGCGCATCGAACACATCCGTCAGACCCTGACCGAGACGCTCAAGCACCCTGAGCAATTCGGCACCACGGTAAGCCGGCGCATGCCCCGCCGGCACAAGCACTTCGATGTGCCAACCCAGGTGGTGATCAGCAACGACATCGTCAATGACCGCACCGTGGTGGACATCCACACCCTGGACCGTCCCGGCCTGCTGGCCCACATCGGCCGCATCTTCGTGCAGTTCGAGCTGCTGGTGCAGAACGCCCGCATCGCCACTCTCGGGGAGCGGGTCGAGGACGTGTTCTTCGTTACCGACCTCAACGGCGATCCGGTATCCGACCCGGAGCTGTGCCAGCACCTGCAGGACACGCTCATGCGGGAACTGGACAAGCGCAATCAGAACGACACTTTTTCCACCACTATTTGATCAAGGAGCGCCGGCGCCTCATGAATCCGGATTTGGAGCAGCTGCACCCCTACCCTTTTGAAAAACTGGCGACGCTGTTCAATAACCTGCCCGCCTCGGACCAATCCCCGGTGTCGTTTTCCATCGGCGAACCACAGCATCCGGCGCCGGAATTCGTGCAACAAGTGCTACGCGAGAATACCGGTTTATTGTCCCGCTATCCGGCCACCAACGGCCTGCCGGAACTGCGCCAGGCCATCGCCGACTGGCTGGTACGCCGCTTCAAGCTGACCTCGGTGGACCACGACCGGCAGGTGATTCCTGTGAACGGTACCCGCGAAGCGCTGTTCGCCTTCACCCAGGCCCTGTTGGACCGGCAGCGCCGGCCGCTGGTACTGATGCCCAACCCCTTCTATCAGATCTACGAAGGCGCCACTCTGCTCGGCGGTGGCGAGCCGGTGTACCTGCCCTGCACCAGCGCCTCCGGCCTGCAACCGGATTTCGACGCGGTCGGCGAGGACGTATGGATTCGCACTCAGCTGCTGTTCATCTGCACCCCCGGCAACCCCACTGGCGCCACCCTTTCCAAGGCACAACTCAAAGCGCTGATCCAACTGGCGGACAAGTACGATTTCGTCATCGCCTCCGATGAGTGCTACTCGGAAATCTATCAGGACAAGGCACCCGCCGGCCTGCTGCAGGCCTGCGCGGAAATGGGCCGCCACGACTACCGCCGCTGCGTGGTGTTCCATTCCCTGTCCAAGCGCTCCAACCTGCCAGGGTTGCGTTCCGGTTTCGTCGCCGGTGATGGCGAAATCCTGCAACGGTTCCTGCGCTACCGCACCTATCACGGCTGCGCCATGCCGGTCCATCATCAGCTGGCCAGCATCGCCGCCTGGAACGACGAAAGCCACGTGCAAACCAACCGCGCTCTGTATGTGGAAAAATTCCGCGCGGTGCTGGACATTCTCGGTGACGTACTTAAGGTATCCGCCCCGGACGCGGGCTTTTACCTGTGGCCGCGCACGCCCATCGACGACGAGAGTTTCGCCCGTCAACTGAAGGCGGAAGAGAACGTCACCGTGTTGCCCGGCCGCTACCTGTCCCGCACCGTGGACGGCCGCAACCCGGGCAGCAACAGAGTGCGCATGGCCCTGGTGGCGGAACTGGACCAGTGCGTGGAAGGCGCCGAGCGCATACGTGCGCTGATCAAGCGTCTGTAAGAGCCTGTTCATGATCTCTACGCCGCCGCGTTGCTGCTGGAAAAGCCGCCAGAGGGCGTCACGGACTGCAGGCTTTGGTGGGGCCAAAGGCAAAGGCCGGGGCGTCCTCTGGCGGCTTTTCCAGCACAACCCGAAGGGCCGGGTCCCTTTTGCCGCCAGATCGCGATTACGCTTGTTTATGTAGAATGACTACACCGCACAATCGGAATCACGACCTGACGACAAAATGAACTCCGGCGCGGCGTCGTAGAGATCATGAACAGGCTCTTAGAGCGTGTATTCGAGCACAGCAAGGAGTTTAACCGTGGCCACTACCCTTTACGGCATCAAGAACTGCGACACCATGAAGAAAGCCCGGGTCTGGCTCGACGACCAGGGCGTGCAGTACGTGTTTCACGATTACAAAAAGGAAGGCGTGCCGGAAGCGGAATTACGCCACTGGATCGACGCCCTCGGCTGGGAAACCGTGATCAACCGTCGCGGCACCACGTGGCGTAAACTGGATCAGAACCTGCGCGACAATATGGACGCCGAACAGGCCGTGACCGTGGCACGGGACAATCCATCCATTATTAAACGGCCGATCCTCCAGCACGGAGAGGCCCTGGTGGCCGGCTTCAACGCCGACCAATGGAAAGAAATGATTTAAAACGCCGGACGCAGACGCTCGACGCCGGACGCACCCACGAAAAAACGGGGTTTAAGCGTCAGGCGTCCGGCGTCGGGCATCCAGCGAAACACTGGAGACTGTTATGAGCACGATTTTCGCCTTCGCCCTGGGTTGCGGCACCAAGAACCGCGATGATAACTGGCTGGAAGTGTTTTATCCGGATCCCTACCTGAATCCGGATCCCAAACTGATTGAGGTCGTGCGTGAGGAAGTGGGCTACCAGGGCGGCAATGCCGCCCTGGAACTGACCCATCGCCAGGTACAGCACCTGGCCCGGGAATGGCGTGAAGCCGGTTTCGAGCATGAGGCCAGCTACGCGGTGGCGTTCCAGGAATCCGAGCGCCCGGTGGTGCTCACCATCCTGGAAACCGACGCCGAGCCGGCCTCCACCCCGGAAGCCTATCTGAAACTGCACCTGCTCTCTCATCGTCTGGTCAAACCCCACGGCGTGATCCTCGGCGGCATCTTCCCGCTGCTGCCGAACGTGGCCTGGACCAACGAAGGCGCGGTGGATCTGGAAGAACTGCCGGAGCGTCAACTGCTGGCCCGTCTCAACGGCAAACTGCTGGAAGTGAACAGCGTCGACAAGTTCCCGAAAATGACCGATTACGTGGTTCCCGCCGGCGTACGTATCGCCGACACCGCCCGGGTCCGCCTCGGCGCCTATGTGGGCGAAGGCACCACCATCATGCACGAGGGCTTCATCAACTTTAACGCCGGCACCGAAGGCCCGGGCATGATCGAAGGCCGTATTTCCGCCGGCGTATTCGTCGGCAAGGGCTCCGATATTGGCGGTGGCGCGTCCACCATGGGCACGCTGTCCGGCGGCGGCAACATCGTCATTTCCCTGGGCGAAGGCTGCCTGCTCGGCGCCAACGCCGGCACCGGCATTCCCCTGGGTGATCGTTGCACCATTGAGGCCGGTCTCTACATCACTTCCGGCACGAAAGTGGAAGTACTGGACGAAGATGGCGCCGTGGTCGACACCGTCAAGGCCCGGGATCTGGCCGGCAAATCCGACCTGCTGTTCCGCCGCAACTCGGAAACCGGCGCGGTGCAGTGCCGGACCAACAAGAGCGCCATCGCGCTGAACGAAGAGCTGCACAAGCATAATTGACGCCGGACGCCGGACGCCGGACGCCGGACGCCGGACGCCGGACGCAGCCCTTTGTCTTTTAAACGTCAAGCGTCCGGCCCTTATGCAAGCCGCCTGTAAACAAAGCTGGAGCTTCCATGAGCAAAACCCTCGAGTACGCCCGGGAACTGATCCGCCGCCCTTCCGTCACACCGGTGGACGAAGGCTGCCAGGACTGGATGATCGAAAAGCTGGAAGCCCTGGGGTTCCAGTGCGAAACCCTGTGGTTCGAGGAAGTGCGTAATCTGTGGGCGCGGCGCGGCGACGGTGGCCCCTTGTTTGTATTCGCCGGGCATACCGATGTGGTGCCGACCGGTGAGCCCACGGAATGGACTCATGATCCGTTCACCCCGACGATCGACGGTGACCTGCTCTATGGCCGTGGCGCGGCGGACATGAAAGGCTCCATCGCCGCCATGCTGGTGGCGGTGGAGGAGTTCGTCGCTGCTCATCCCGATCATAACGGCAGCATCGGCTTTTTGATCACCGCCGACGAGGAAGGCCCATCGGTGAACGGTACCGTCAAGGTGGTGGAGTATCTGCGAGGACGCGACGAAGCCATCGACTATTGTCTGGTGGGCGAGCCTTCCTCCACCGACACCGTCGGCGATGTGATTAAAAATGGCCGGCGCGGCTCCCTCGGTGCCGTGCTCACGGTCAAAGGCATCCAGGGCCATGTGGCCTACCCGCACCTGGCCCGCAATCCGGTGCATCAGGCCACGCCCGCCCTGGCGGAACTGGCGGCCGAGGAATGGGATCAGGGCAACGATTTCTTTCCCGCCACCAGCTTCCAGATCTCCAACATTCAGGCCGGCACCGGCGCCACCAACGTGATTCCGGGCCAGTGCCGGGTGCTGTTCAATTTCCGCTTCTCCACCGAACTAACCGAAGCCCTTCTGCGTGAACGCACCGAGGCGATTCTGGACAAACACGGCCTGGACTACGACTTGCAGTGGACCTTGTCCGGCCAACCCTTCCTGACCGATCGCGGTGCCCTGGTGGACGCCACCGTGGCGGCGATTCGCCAGGAAACCGGCCGCGATACCGAGTTGTCCACCGCCGGCGGCACCAGTGACGGCCGTTTCATTGCCCCCACCGGGGCTCAGGTAGTGGAACTTGGCCCGGTGAACGCCACCATCCACAAGGTGGACGAACATACCAGCGTCAGCGAACTGGATACTCTCACCGGAATCTACCGCCGGGTGCTGGAAAACCTTCTGGTCTGACTTATCAGGTCGCTCCGAAGCCGCTGTGGGAAGCTTGCTGGCAAGCGAATATTGTCAACGCCCGAAGGAACCCCATTCGCTTGCCAGCAAGCTTCCCACGGCGGTTCTCATCCCTGGCGCCCAGTGCCCCCCTCCCCGGCGCCCCGGCCATGGCATGGTTTTCGCGATCACGCCACCATTATCGCCAGTGATTCAACATTGCCGCCGGAGCCATAACCATGAGCGTCGTGATCGACACCAACCCCGCCACGGGCAAAGCCGTCGCCGAACTCAATGAAACCGACCTCGCCACTTTGCCCGGCCGCTTTGAGAAGGCGCGCCAGGCGCAGCGAATCTGGGCCGCCAAATCGTTCAAGGAAAGGGCGGTCCACATCAAGCGCATGCGCGATTACATTCGCGATAACGCCGAGGGACTCGCCCGGGTGGTGAGCGAAAGCAACGGCAAGACCCTGGTCGATGCCCTGGCCACCGAAGTGTTGCCCTGTGCCCTCGCCTGCCAGTGGTATGGCCGTAACGCGGAGAAGGTACTGGCGTCGAAACGCCGCTCCGGCGGCAGCCTGTTATTCGCCAATAAGCGCACCGAGATTCGCCGCCTGCCCCTGGGCGTGGTGGGCATCATCAGCCCCTGGAACTATCCGCTGTCGATTCCGTTCGGCGAAATCATCATGGGCCTGATGGCCGGTAACGCCGTACTGCTGAAGGTGGCCGCCGCCACTCCGGCGGTGGGTCGCGCCATCGAGGGCATCGTCGAGGCCGGCCAATTACCGGACGGGCTGTTCCAGCATATCGTCGGTTCCGGCTCGGCGGTGGCCACCGCCTTCTTTGAAAACGGCGTGGACAAGCTGTTCTTCACCGGCAGCGTCAACGCCGGCAAGGTGCTGATGGCCCAGGCGGCGCGAACACTGACGCCGCTGTCGCTGGAGCTGGGCGGCAACGACCCGATGATCGTGCTGGCCGACGCCGACCTGGAACGGGCCACCAACGGCGCCGCCTGGGCCGGCTATCAAAACGCCGGGCAAAGCTGCGGCGGTGTCGAGCGCGTTTATGTGGAAGCGTCGGTGTACGATGACTTCGTCGAGTTATTGGCGAAGAAAACCCGTGCCCTGCGCCACGGTCCCGGCAACGATACAAGCATCCCGGTGGATATTGGCAGCCTCACCACCGAGGGTCAGAAATGCACGGTGGAACAGCATCTGGAAGACGCTCTCGCCAAAGGCGCGCGTATCGAGGCTCAGTCACGACCAGTGGGCGACGTGGAAAACGGCTATTTCCTGCCCGCCACGCTACTCACCCAGGTCACGGACGACATGCTGGTGATGCGCGAGGAAACCTTCGGCCCGATCATTGCCGTCACCGCCGTCGCCAACGTCGAGAAAGCCCTGGAAAAAGCCAACGATTCGAAACTGGCGCTGACCTCCTCGATCTGGACCCGCGACAACAAAAAGGGCCGTGCCCTCGCCGCCCGGCTGGAATCCGGCGTCACCACCCTCAATGACCACCTCTACAGCCATGGCCTGTCGGAAACACCCTGGGGCGGCTGGAAGGAATCTGGTATCGGCCGCACCCACGGCCCCGAAGGCCTGGAGGAAATGACCCACGTCAAAGCCATTAATTGGGACCTGCTCCCGGCCAAACGTAACCTCTGGTGGTACCCCTTCGACCGCGCCACCTACAAAGGATTGCTCAACGCCCTGCGTTTCGCCTTCCCCAAAAACCCGCTGCAATGGCTCGGCGCCAGCCTGAAGCTGACTCCGTTCCTGGTCTGGAAAATGTTTGGGAAACAGAAATAAACAGAGTTGACAGTTGATAGTGGACAGTTGACAGCGGAAAACAAAAACAGGTGATCTTTAGCCGCTGTGGGAAGCTTGCTTGCAAGCGAATGGGGCTCGTTCAGGCGCTTGACGGCATTCGCTTGCAAGCAAGCTTCCCACAGAAAAGGCATGAATCGACTTTGTTGATACGCAAATGGCTTTTGCACTTCCGCATTTCTTTCCGCTGTCAACTGTCCACTATCAACTGTCAACAGCTCTTATCATTCCCAGATAACAATCAATAGTCCGCTGACCACGATCAGGCCAATACCGGCCCAGGTCCAGGCGTCGGGGAAGTCGCCGAAGATCAGCCAGCCCAGGGTAACGGCGGAGACCATTTCCATATAACTGACCGGGGACAACACCGGGGCACTGGCGTACTCGAAGGCACGGATGATGAGGAAGTGCGCCAATGCGCCCACCGACCCCATCAACAGCATCAGCCCCCAGCTGGCGGGCTCCGGCCAGCGCCAGACCAGCGGCACGACCAGACTGAGCACCGCCAGACCGAATACCGAGGTGTAAAACAGAGTCACCGAGGGGCGGCCGCTGCCGGACAGGCGCCGGGTGGTGAGTTGGTAAAGTCCATAGGACACGCCCGCCCCCAAGCCCAGCAAGGAAGCCCAGTGGAACTCCCCCCAGCCGGGACGGATCACCACCAGAGTGCCAAGAAAACCCACCGCCACCGCGATCCAGCGACGCGGGCCGGCGCTTTCCCCCAGAATCAGGGGTGCCAGAGCGGTACTGACCAGCGGCCCGAGAAACGCCAGAGCCAGGGCATTGGCGAGCGGCAAAAAGGCAATGGCACCGAAATAACAAAGAGTGGTACTGAGCAGGAAAGCACTGCGGATAACCTGCAGACCGGCATGGTGGGGAATCAACGCGGACAACGGCAGACGCCATAATAACAACGCGCCCAGCAGCAGAAAATGGAACAGATAGCGAGCCCAGGTGACCTGAACCACGTGGTACTCATCGCTGAGGTATTTGGCCAGACTGTCCATCACCGGCAAGATGCCGACGCCGGCGGCCATCAGCAGGACGCCGGTAAGGGGGCGCGGAGCCGGCACCGTTGCGGGCGGCGGCGCGACGCCGTCCTGCCCGCCCGCTTGGCGGCCGTTCAGAGTGCGCTCAGCCATTCCTGACTGGGCGCGTACCACCAGGAACCCGTGACCGGCCTGCTGTAATCCAGCAGGCGATCGCGGACGCCATCGATCATGCCGTACATCCGCCGCAGCAGGAACTCAAAACGTTCCCGTTCACAGGTGAATGCAATGAAGTAGGAACCGTGTTCGGTGGTGGTGCCATAAGGCACCGACCGGCGCCAGATTTTCTGTGGCACACCCTCATGATCCACGTCGGTGCGGCCCACATGGGAATTGTCCGGCATGCTCTCTTCATCGAACTCCACCGCGTCGACTTTGGTGCGGCCGAACACCTTTTCCTGCTCTTCCACCGGCAAAGCCTGGAAGTTTTCCAGCTTGTGCACCCATTTCTGCGTGATCATCCAACTGCCACCCGCTCCGGGTTGTCCCTCCGGAATCACCGCCGCGGCCAGGGCCTTGTCGCCGGTGGGGTTGCCGATGCCATCGACGAAGCCGGACAGATCGCGCATATCGTGGTAAACAAAACCCTGCACTTCCAGCTGCAACGCCAGGGCCGCGCGCAACCGCCGTGACGCCGCCAGGCCGGTATCGAACAGGTCACTGGGGTTCTCCGCCTGGATCCAGATCAGCAAGTCCCCCTGGGTGGAGGGCGCCTTGCCCTCCAGAGAAAACGGCGGGAAGGTGAAGGCCCGTGACAGCTTCCGCCATAACCCGGGACCGAACGCCATCAACAACGGGGTATTGGCTGGTGCCCGCGCTAGCACCTCGCGCAAAGCCAGGCGAATCTCGTCCATGTCGGCGCCCGCGCCGAGGGCAAACTCAAGAAAAAGATGATGGGTATAGTGACGGTCAAACAGGCCGGCCTGGTGCTCGAACACGGGTTACTCCTTTAATACGGGGGTATCGCGAATCAGGATGATCGCGGATTGCGAACGGAAATACCATACGAGCGGCAAGGTTAATCGATTCGGGCAAGGCCATGACCGCGGACGCGGCCGGGCGCCGCGCCAGTGCGAATCATCATGGTGGGCGCTCCCGGCCCCGGTCCGGTAGAATCGACCTCTACCCGGATACCCAAGAGCTCGCTTTATGAGTCCATGGCTAGGCCTCGACCGACTGTTGTTTTTGCTGATCCGCGCCTTCATGCGGCTGTGCACCCGTGCCACCGCGCTACCGGCGGATCCCGAAGAACTGCAACTGGACCCGAACAAACCGGTGGTCTATGTAATGCGCGACCGTTCCGTGGCGGACGCGGCGGTGGTGCATCAGGCCACCCGAAAGCAGAAACTGAGCCCCGCCAATTCCTCTCTCAGTCTGGGCAAACAGCATCTGCGCCGCAGCTATTTCTACCTGTATAAGCGCGGAGTGACCGGCACTCGTCAACGGGATGCCCTGGTGCCGCCACGCCTGCGGAAACTGGTGCGCGCCCTGCACGACAACCCGGACATGGACGTGCAACTGGTGCCGGTGTCGGTGTTCTGGGGACGACAGCCGGAAAAAGAAAACTCCCTGTGGCGGATTCTGTTCTCCGATACCTGGGCACCACCGGGTTTCATCAAGAAGTTTCTTATCATCCTCACCCAGGGCCGGGATCTGTACCTGCAGTTCAGCCCGCCGGTGTCCCTGCGCGTGCTCGCCGACCAATCCGATGACGAGGATCAGGTGGTACGCAAGACCTCCCGTGTTCTGCGGGTGCACTTCCGCCGTCAGCAGGAAGCGGCCATCGGCCCCGACTTGTCTCACCGGCGCACCCTGACCAACGACATCATTCAGTCTCCGGCGGTACGTCAGGCCATCCAGGAGGAGATGGCCAGCAGCGAGGACAAGGAAGAGAAAGTCACCGCCCGCGCCCGTGGCTACGCGCTGGAAATCGCCGCCGATTATTCCCACACGGTAATCCGGGCGCTGGAGCTGTTTCTCAACTGGCTATGGAACCGCCTTTACGATGGCATTCGTCTCTACAATCTGGACAATCTGACCCAGGTGGCGCGAGACCACGAGGTCATCTATGTGCCCTGCCACCGCAGCCACATCGACTATTTATTGCTGTCGTTCGTGGTCTACCGGAACGGCCTGGTGCCCCCGCACATCGCCGCCGGCATCAATCTCAATCTGCCGGTGGTGGGCACCATTCTGCGACGTGGCGGCGCCTTCTTCATGCGCCGCAGCTTCCGCGACAATCCGCTCTACTCAGCGGTGTTCTATGAGTATTTGCACACCATCACCGCGCGCGGATTTTCCATCGAATACTTCATCGAAGGCGGCCGCAGCCGCAGCGGCCGCATGTTGCAGCCACGCACCGGCATGCTGGCGATGACATTGCGCAGTTTTCTCCGTGACGCCCGTAAGCCAATTGCCTTCGTGCCCGTTTATGTGGGTTACGAAAAGGTCATCGAAGGTGGTTCCTATATTGGCGAGCTGCATGGCAAGAAAAAGAAAAAGGAATCCGTTTTCGGTCTGCTGAAATCCGTGAAGGTGCTGCGCAGCCACTTCGGTCAGGTGCATGTGAACTTCGGTGAACCGATCAAGCTGGTGGACTTCCTTGATGACCACCGGGAAGGATGGCGCGCCGAGACCCTGAGCGCCCAGGAGTCACCAGACTGGTTCAAACACGCGGTCAACGCCTTGGGCCAGGAGGTGGCCACGCGCATCAACGCCGCCGCGGTGGCCAATCCGGTCAACCTGATCAGTCTGGCACTATTGGCAACGCCCAAACACACCATGGATCTGCAACAGCTGCGGCAGCAATTGCAGCTGTACATCACGCTGCTGAACGAAGCGCCCTACAGTGACACCGCCTGCCTGGCGGACACCGACGCCGATACCCTGATCGAATACGGGCTCAAGCACGAGTTTCTGCTGCGGGTGTCCCACCCTCTCGGTGATGTGGTCACCACGGATCCGGCCACCGCGCTGCAGATGGCCTACGTGCGCAACAACAGCCTGCATTTGTTCGTATTGCCGGGATTGATTTGTTCGCTGTTCTTCAATGCCCGCAGCCTGAGTCAGGATACCCTGCACCGCATGGTCGCCCTGCTCTACCCGTTCTTCCGTAACGAGTATTTCCTGCACTGGCAGGAAGGCGACGAACTGACCGACGCCGTCAATCGCATTGTCGGTATGCTGGAAGCGCACGGTCTGGTTGAACGGAACGGCGACTGTTTGCACGGCGCGCCAATTCACACCGTGGCATCGGATATGCTGGCTCATCTGGGGCAAACGGTGATGCCGTCGCTGGAACGGTATTACCTGACCATTCGCCTGCTGGTGCAATACGGTGGCGGCCGGCTGGAAGCGGAGCAACTGGCGGAACTGGCCAGCCGCACCACGCAAAGGCTGTCGCTGCTGTATGAATTCAACTCACCGGAGTTTTTCGACAAGGTGGTGTTGCGCACCTTCATCCAGCAGCTGCTGGATACCGGGCTGGTGTGGAAGGACGAGGCCGGCATGCTGCAGTTCGGCGACCATCTGCGAGCTCTCGATGACGAGGCCCGCCGTATCCTCAGTACCGACGTCAGCCAGGCGATCCAGCGGGTGACACGGGTCCCGGAGCTGGAACGCGCCCTGGCGGAGGAGCCGGACAGCCAGACGTCCGCTTAAAGAGGTCGCGGTCCGTAAACCAGTGACGTCCCACCGTTGCGGACCTGCTCTTTTGCGGGCAACCCCATTCGCGAGCAAGCTCGCTTCCCACAGAGGCTTCGGAACACCGCTGTGGGAAGCGAGCTTGCTCGCGAATGAGGGGTGACCTCGATCTCTTTTCAGCGCTCATCACGTGTAAACATCGAAGCGAACGGTCTTTCCCTCGAGACTGTGCGAAGCCGCCACCGCCGCCAGCGGCGGCGCCCGGCGCGGGCGCTTGACCACCACCTTGCGGGCATCCAATCCCCGCGCCAGCGCCAGTAGCGCCTGTTCTTCGTCCTGGTCCGGGTACCGGCAAAGCTGCTGTAACCAGCGCAGATCCTGTTTCACCGCCGCGCTTTTCTCCCTGGGCGGGAACATCGGATCAAGAAACACCGCGTGGAACGGCCCGGTCAACGCGGCCACCAGGTCCCGCGCATCCGATAGCGGCAACAGCGTGAGATGGGATGCCAACGGCGTGCCGGCGGCACGAGCCAAACCATCCACCAGCAAGGCGTGCAACACCGGCTCGCGTTCCACCATCAGAACCTGAAAACCGGCCTGAGCCATCAACGCGGAATCGCGCCCGAGACCGGTGGTGAGATCACAAACCCGCGCCGGCGTCCCGATGACTTTCCCCAGCGCCTTGATCAACCGCTCATGACGCACCCGGTCCGCCGCCAGGCGATACCCCTGGCGGCCACCGAGGAAATCCACGCACAAAGGCGCCGCCTTCCGTGCCGGCGCCCACAAGGAGAGACGGTCGTCGACGCGCCCCAACACCAGTTCAACGCCTTGCTCCCGGGCCCGCTCCGCATCCTCAAGACGGGGAACGTCCTTCAGATCCGGGGCGCCGGGGAGACAGGCCAGCGGTATCAAGACAGCACCGTTCCCGAATAAATAACGTAGAACAGCACGCCGCCGAGCAGCAGCCGATAAACCATGAACGGCAGCATGCCAATGCGATCCAGCAGGCGCAGGAAAAACACAATGGTCAGATAAGCGACTACCCCACTGACCGCCACGCCCAGGATCAGATGCAGCCAGTCCACCGGCACCGCACTCTCCGCCAGATCCTTGGCCTTGAGCAGGCCGGCGCCAAGAATCACCGGTATCGACATCAGAAAGGAAAAGCGGGCCGCGTCTTCACGGCGAAAGCCCAACGCCAGCGCCGCGGTGATGGTGACACCGCTGCGCGAGGTGCCGGGGATCAAGGCCAGCGCCTGCGCCACGCCAATCAGCAAGGCGCTGCCCACGCCCATCGTTTCGGTACCACGCCGACGCGCACCCAGCACGTCGGCGAGCCACAGCAGTACCCCGAAGAGCACCGTGGTGACCGCGATCACCGTGGCCGAGCGCAGCTCGTTTTCGATCAGATCCTTGGCCAGAAAACCGGCGGCCACCGCCGGAATCGTCGCCAACCCCACCAGCAGGGTCAGACGCAGCTCGTTGTTCATGGTGCCGGTGCGGATTCCCTTGAGGCTGCCGCCGGTCATCGCCACCAGATCCCGGCGGTAATACACCACCACCGCCAACAGGGTTCCCAGGTGCACCGCCACGTCAAAGGCCAGCCCCTGATCGGGCCAGCCGAACAACGCCGAGGGCAGAATCAAATGAGCGGAGCTGGAGATGGGCAGGAATTCGGTAAGCCCCTGAATCAGGGCCAGGATAACGGCTTGAAAAGCATCCATTCGGCTCAGTCTTCCCGGGCGGTAAGTTGGTAACCGGACAAAAATTCCGGCGGCATGCGGCGAGGTTTACCGGAATCCAACGCCACGCATACCCAGCGAGTGCGGCCACGCAGCAGCGTCAGGCCATCGGATTCACGGATGATTTGGTAACGGCGGGTAATGCTGATACGTTCGTCGTTCTCCACGATCCAGGTACCGATCAGCAATGACTCCCCTTCAAACGCCGGCGCCAGATAATCCACTTCGGTACGGCGCGCCACCATGCCCCGGTTGAGCTGCTGGTATTTATCCCAGCCCAGCCCCAGCGCCTGGGTGTGGTGCCAGGCGATCTGCTCCATGAAACGCAGATACTCGGTGTTGTTGACGTGGCCCATGACATCAATCGCCTGCTTCGGCACCACCACCTGCAGATGGTGCACGTCCGGCAAATCCCACTCGATCATTACTTTCTCCCTATCTGAACCACCCGATCGCGCAAATAAACCGGCTGCGCCTGCTCCGCCGGCACGGTGCGACCTTCCCGTACCGCCGCCACCGCCAGCCGGGCCACGGTGGCCGCGCGAGGCATCGCCTCGGCGTCCATTCCGGCCCAGGTCAGCCGGCCGCTCAGCGCGTCCTGATAAATCGCTCCGGAGCCAGCCAGCAGCCAGTCGCCGCCGTCCAGCACGGGAACCTGTTCCGGTGCGAATACGCCCTCGTCACACAGCGGTTCCGCTTCATCCCCGCCGCAGCGATAAGCGCCGAAATAGACTTCACCCATGCGTGCGTCGAACGTCGCGGCGATCCGCCGAAAGCGGGGCTGGAGATCATGGGCAGCCAGGGCACAGGATGCCAGGGTGGAGACCCCGACCACCGGCAAGTCCAGTGAAAAGGCCAGCCCCTGCACCACCGAGGTGGCGACGCGTACCCCGGTGAAGGAGCCCGGGCCCTGGCCAAACGCCAGCGCATCCACCGAGGAGAGTTCGATACCCGCTTCCGCCAGGAGTTCCTCCACCATCGGCAATACCCGTTCGGTTTGCCGGCGCGCCCCGGGCTCGAACTTTTCCAATACGGCACCGTCCTGCCATAGCGCCACGGAGCAGGCGTCAGTGGCGGTTTCGATGGCGACAATACGGGTCATTGGCTGGCTACTCCCGAGAAGGCGGCTGAGCCGATGCGGCGGAACACGGTCAGCGATTCCTGATGTAATCGAAAAAACGTTTCACCACCTCCAGCTTGCGGGTGCGGGTCATGCCCGGCAAGCTGTCGATGAACATGCGCCCGTAGCCCTTGCTAAGCAGGCGCGGATCCGCCACCACCAGCAGGCCGGTGTCCCGCGGGTCGCGAATCAGACGGCCAGCCCCTTGACGCAGGGCCAATACCGCCTGCGGCAGCTGGTAATCACGAAAGGCGTTACCGCCATTGCGATTAATGTACTCGATGCGAGCCGCCGCCACCGGATCGCCCGGTGAGGCGAATGGCAGCTTGTCGATTATGACACAGCTGAGCGCGTCGCCCCGCACGTCGATGCCTTCCCAGAAGCTGCTGGTGCCGAGCAGCACCGCGTTGCCCAAACGCCGGAATTCGTCCAGCAATTCCCGCCGACCGGCCTCGCCCTGCACCAGCAACGGGTAACTCAGACGCTGGCGCAGAATACCGGCGGCTTCGCGCAACGCCCGGTGGCTGGTGAACAGAAAGAACGTCCGCCCTTCGGCGGCTTCGATCACCGGCACCATGGCTTCGGCCAGCGCGGCGGTATAGTTCGGCGACGACGGCGGCGGCAGGCCATCCGGGGCGTAGAACACCGCCTGGCGCTTAAAGTCGAACGGGCTCTCCAGACGCAGCGTCTCGGCCTCGTCCAGTCCCAGCCGCTTCTGTAAATGCTCAAAACGACCCGCCACCGACAGGGTGGCGGAGGTCAGCACCCAGGCGCACGGATGCTGCTCCCGCTGAGCCCGCAGTTGCGCCGCCACCGACAACGGCGTGCCGTGCAGCACCACGGTGCGGCGGAACGTCTCGAACCAATAGACCCGATTCGGTGCCTGCGCCTCCAACAAATTCTCCAGAGTACGCAGGTGCTCCCAGGCGCGCCGGGCACAGGCCTCCAATCCCCGGCTGGCCTTGGCATGGGGTTTGAGGAAAGCGTCCAGTTCCGAGGCGGCTTCGCGCAGCACCTGCCCCGCTTCCTGTACTACCTCCAACTCCGCCACCTCGGACCAGGGGGCACGGCGCTCCTGTTCGCCAAGAGCAAGCCGGAAGTCCTGGCAAGCCTTGTCCAGGGCACTGATGCGGCGATTCAGTTCGCCCACGTCCATGGCACTGCTGGACGCCTCCGACAGGCTGTCCCGACCCAATTCCTGCAATTGCCGGGTACTCAGCGAATCACCGAAGAAATTGGCCGCCACCTCCGGCAATTGGTGTGCCTCGTCGAAGATCACCGCGTTGACGCTGGGCAGCAGCTCGCTCACCCCTTCCCCACGCAGAGCCGCGTTGGCGAAGAACAGGTGGTGATTGACCACCACCAGATCCGCTTCCTGTGCTTCCCGCCGGGCATTCATCAGCGGACACTCGGAATGGCGCGGGCACTCCGTGCCCAGACAATTGTCCGCGGTACTGGTGACCCAGGGCCATACTGGCGCATCCTCCGGAAGCTGCTTCAGCTCGGCAATGTCGCCGGTGCGGGTGCGACCGGCCCAATGGGCCACCACCTGTAATTGCTCGGCGGTTTCCCGGGTCAGGAAACGGGCCTCTTCCTGGTGCAGTTCCAGGCGATAGGGGCACAAGTAGTTGGCGCGTCCCTTCAGCAGCGCCACCTTGCGCGGTACCGGCAGTGCCTTGAGTACCACCGGCAGGTCCTTGAAGAACAGCTGATCCTGGAGACTCTTGGTGCCGGTGGAAACCAACGTCGGGCCGTCGCCGAGCAACGCCGGCAACAGATAGGCCAGAGTCTTGCCGGTACCGGTTTCCGCCTCCACCAGCAAAGTGCCATGGGAACGGATCGCCGCGTCCACCGCGTCGGCCATGCGCAACTGGGGCTCACGGGGACGATAATCGTCCAGCAGGCGGCCCATATGGTCGGCATCGTTAAGCAATTCGCTGGCGCGAGTCACGGCGTATCCTTGAACCGGTCGGGAAAGGTCGCCGGGGCATGCCGGCAACATCGGGTCGGGTGGCAGAGGATAGCGGATATCGGAGAGAGAGGCCAAAGGAGGACGCCGGACGCCGGACGCCGGACGCCGGA
>NZ_AQPF01000039.1:0-38148 GCF_009846745.1 Alcanivorax xiamenensis
CTCTTCGACCTGGTGTTCTAAAGCGTCCGGCATCAAGCGTCCGGCGTCCGGCTTTTTTTCTCCCCCCCCCTAAAGCTCCCCGCCGAACCGCCGAAAGACTGAATAACGGCCCGCGCCGTTGCGGCGCTCCCGATGGGAGCCGCCGGTGGAGCTAAACCGATTTGGTCACCAGCAAAGGACACTGATATGTCAGTCATCAACACCAACATTACCGCCATGATCGGCCAGCAGAACCTGGGCCGTTCCCAGAGCGCGCTGCAAACCTCAATGGAGCGTCTGTCTTCCGGCCTGCGTATCAACAGCGCCAAGGACGATGCCGCCGGTCAGGCCATCGCCAACCGCATGAGCTCCCAGATCACCGGTCTGTCCCAGGCCCAGCGTAACGCCAACGACGGCATCTCCGTGGCCCAGACCGCGGAAGGCGCCCTGAACCAGATCAACGACAACCTGCAGCGTGTCCGCGAACTGACGGTTCAGGCACAGAACGGCACCAACAGCGGCTCTGACCTGACCTCCATCCAGGACGAAATCAATCAGCGCCTGTCAGAAATTGATCGCATTTCCAAAGAAACCGACTTCAACGGCGTTAAGGTACTGGCCAGCAACCAGGATCTGTCCATTCAAGTTGGCGCCAATGATGGCGAGAAGATCACCCTGAACCTGAAAGAGATCAACTCCACCACCCTCAAGCTCGGCGGCTTCAATGTGGGCTCGCTGTCCGGCTCCCTGACCGAAATCACCACCGATGATGGCGCCGGCAACACCACTACCAACCAGATCGACCTGAGCGGCATTGCCAACGGTCCAGCCGGTGATGTTACTTTGCACGGTTATGGCGCCTACGACTCCACCACAGGCAAATACGCTGAGTACGCCATCAAGGACGAAGACGGCAACATGTACAAAATTGCCGCCGCCGATGTTGCAGCCAACGGCGCGGTAACCCACGATTTCACCGATGCGGCGGGTCTGCAAGCCGCCAAGGATGCATACGACGCCGACGCGGAAGCTGGCCTGACCGCCACCGCCAATCCGCTGGATACCCTGGACACCGCTCTGAGCACCGTGGATTCCCTGCGTTCCGAGCTGGGTGCCATGCAGAACCGTTTCGAGTCCGCCATCACCAACCTTGGCACCACCGAAACCAACCTCTCCGCAGCCCGTTCCCGCATCGAGGACGCGGACTACGCGGTGGAAGTGTCCAACATGACCCGTGCGCAGATTCTGCAGCAAGCCGGTACTTCCGTGCTGGCTCAGGCCAACCAGGTACCGCAGTCCGTGCTGTCCCTGTTGGGTTAATGTTTATCGGTGCCCGGCCCCTGGCCGGGTGCTGCTTTTGCGCTCACCTTCGCATCAGGCCCCCATTTTTTGGGGGCTTTTTTGTGACCGCCGCCCTACACCGGTTCGCTGCCAAGGCAGCTTCCCACAGCGGCTTCGTAATTCCCTCTGTGGGAAGCTGCCTTGGCAGCGAATACAGAATGGACTCTCGCGCCAGTAGCTTGGCTTGCAGGGCAAGCGCCCCTTCTACCCTTTACTCACCATCTCCGCCACCTCGGCGATGATCCGGTCCCGGGCTCCGGCTTCCGCCTTTGGCATCTCGCAATACACCGTCACCAATATTGCCCCCCGGTCCCGCGACCAAGCCACACCAATGTCATTACCGTAGCCCAGTTCATCGCCGCTGGTGCCGGTTTTGTCGGCCACCAGCCAGCCGTCCGGAAAGCCGGCACGCAGCCGCCGGTCCCCGGTTTTGTTGGCGATCATCCACGCCGCCAGTTGCGCGCGGCCGTGGGCGGAAAGCACTTCGCCGAACAACAACCGATGCAGGGTCTCCAACATCGCCGCAGGCGAGGTGGTGTCGTATTCGCCATCAGGACCACCATAACCATTCAGTTCCGGCTCCAGCCGATCCAGCCGTGTCACTGGATCACCGCTTTCGCGCAGAAAATCCGTCAGCGCCCCGGGGCCGCCAAAGCTCTTTATCAGCAGGTTGGCGGCACCGTTGTCGCTCCAGGCCACCGCCGCTTCACACAGCTCCGCCACGGTCATGCCCCCTTCTCCGGTTCGCTTCCCGGTCACCGGCGACCAGCCCACCAGATCCTCCCGGGACACCAACAGCCGCCGGTCCAGACTCTCCTCGCCGCGATCCACCCGCGCCAGCACCAGTGCCGCCGCCAACGCCTTGAAGGTACTGCACATAAGAAAACGCTCATCCACACGGTGGCCGGCACGATAGCCGGTGGCGAGATTCCAGACCGCCACCCCGACACGGCCACCATGCCGGTGCTCCCACTCCTGGCACCGGCGACTCAGCAGGTCACTCACCTTACCGTGATCGGTGGCCTTCGCCGCCAGCCCCATGGCCGGCAACGCCAACATGGAGCCCAGCAGAAAACCTCTGCGTGACAGTCCCGCGTTCATATCCCGTTCTCCTTGCCATTTCCGCGCCTTCGGCCCTTTCCGTCCGGTCGCGACGGCTACTATGGGAAGCCACCAACGCGTTGACAAACGATCAATTCTCCACTCAGATATGAGAAAACCTTGGCCTTCGACCAGAATCGCTCCAATGGATGTTCCGCAACTGCCCCTGAATGCCCTGCGCGCCTTCGAGGCTTCCGCCAGGCTGTGCAACTTCACCCGCGCCGGACAGGAACTCAACGTCACCCAGACCGCCATCAGCCACCAGGTCAAGGCGCTGGAAGACCAACTTGGCGTTACCCTTTTTACCCGGCTTCCCCGGGGGCTGGCGCTCACTGATGAAGGTCAGGCGCTACTGCCGGTCCTGACCGACGCTTTTCGCCGTATCAGCGGCGCCGTCACCCGCGTGCAAGAAGGCCGTTTCCAGGAAGTGGTGACCCTTGGCGTGGTCGGTACCTTCGCCTCGGGGTGGCTGCTGCCACGCCTGTCCGACTTCCGTGATCGCCACCCGGCCATCGATTTGCGTTTGAAGACCAACAACAACGTGGCGGATATCGTCGCCGAAGGGTTGGATTACTTCATTCGCTTCGGTGATGGCGCCTGGCACGGTACCGACGCTGTTCCGTTACTGGACGCGCCGCTGTCGCCAGTCTGTGCCCCGGCGCTGGCGAACCAGTTGAAGCAACCGGCGGACTTGCACGCGGTGCCACTGCTGCGCTCGTTCCGCCGCGATGAATGGGAGCGCTGGTTCCGGGCCGCCGACACGGTACCGGCGACACCCCGGGGCGGCATGTTTGATTCCTCTGCCCTGTTGCTGGAAGCCGCCGCGGGCGGCGAAGGCGTGGCCCTGTTACCTGTGACGATGTTCCAGGAAGTGCTGAAACAAGGCCGGGTGAAGCAACCCTTCGAACTGGCCGTGGATACCGGCCGCTACTGGCTGACCAAACTGAAATCGCGGGAAGAAACGCCAGCCATGCTGCAGCTTCGCGCCTGGCTGGAACAATCTTTACGCGGAGGCGGCGCCGCGGCCTTGCCGAGATGAATTTGGAGATTGCCACGAAGCTGCTGTGGGAAGCTGGCTTGCCAGCAAATCCAGCGTGAATTCATATCTGTGGCCCCATTCGCTGCCAAGGCAGCTTCCCACAGCGGCTTCGTAGTCTGGTTGGTGGGAAGCTGCCGAATCGGAATGCAGGCATGCCAGCACTTCGCCCCAACCTCTAAAGTTTTTCCATGGCACGCCGATACTCCTGCCAGACGTTACCTGTGAAAACCAATAAGGATCATCGCCATGAGCGCTCCGGTGGACCCGCTGGCCTCGTCGTTGCCGTCACAGTTTTCTTTTCAATCCGCCCGGCAGAGGGTGGAACGGGTGCTGGCTCAGTTACCCCTGACCGATTCGCAAACCCGCCAGCCCGAGCCGGACCGCGACAGCCTGGTGGAGCCGGTGCAACGGATCAACGACGTGTTGCGCCCCTACGGTGTGCAGTTTGATCTCAGTGATGATTCCGGCCGGACCATCATTCTGGTGGTGGACCGGGAGAGCGGCCAGGTGATCCGCCAGATACCGCCGGAGGAAGCGCTCAATGCCTATCAGCGCATGGAAGAAATGAAAGGGCGACTGTTGCGCTTGGAAGTATAAGCCGGACGCCGGACGCCGGACGGACGCCGGACGCCGGACGCCGGACGCCGGACGCCAAAAGATGAAAAGCCGACCCGAACGCCTCGGCAAGCCCCGAATGCGTTTATTTACATCCGCCATGCTCTCCGTCTCGGTGTTCCAAAGCGTCTGGCGTCAAGCGCTCCCTCACACCTGCATATTCATGATTTCTTTATAGGCGGACACCAGCCGGTTACGCATTTGCACGCCCATTTCAAACGCCACACTGGCCTTCTGCGAATCCACCATTACCTGCGGCAATGACACATTCGGATCCCCGGCCTGAAAAGCCCGGGCCTGCTCTCCGGCGGCCTGCTGCAAACCATTGATCCGCTCCAGCGACGCACGCAACTCGTTGGCGAAATCACCATGCCCGCCGGTGGAGCCGGAACCGGACACCCCCCCGGCATCCGCGGCCAGTTGCCTCATCTGACTCAGCACGGATTGAATCTCCGGCGTGCTCATTTCGCTGTCTCCGGTTTTTTTGATAGGGCCCAGACTAGCAAGGCGGTCCGAATCGCGATGCCGGTAATTAACGACAAAAAGACAGGCTTTTCTCGCCTTTGCGTGGCGGCGCTCTACGCATAATGGCAAAGCCCACGGCTCCATAAGCCCGTTCACGCAAGCGACCATAGGTTAGGCAAGGGTGATCATGTATCGCGTTCTTCTGCATCGACAGCGTCCCCGGCGCGGACTCGCGCACCGCCTTGAAGCGGGAACCCGGCCATCATGAGCGGGGCGTCCACCGGCAACGCCACCACCGCCACGGGCCAGTCCAGCCCGCTGGCTCCCTGGCTGGCCAGGCTGCGCGCCAATCCGCTTATCCCATTACTGGTGGCGGGCGCCGCAGTGGGGGCGATCGTCGCCGCGTTGTTGCTGTGGGCCAGCGCTCCCACCTACCGCGTGTTGTTCAGCAATCTCACCGAAGCGGACGGCGGCCGCATCATCGCCGCCCTTGAACAACAGGGTGTGCGGTACCGTTTCAGCGAGGGCGGTCAGGCCCTGCTGGTGCCCGGCGATCAGGTGCACAAGCTACGTTTGCAACTGGCGGAACAGGGGCTGCCGGAAGGCGGCAATGTGGGCCTGGACATCATGGAGAAGCAGGCGTTCGGCGTCAGCCAGTTCGCCGAGCAGGTGAACTTCCAGCGCGGCCTGGAAGGCGAGCTGGCCCGCTCCATCGAAGCGCTGGGTCCGGTGGAACGGGCCCGTGTGCACCTGGCGCTGGCCAAACCCTCTGTCTTCATCCGCGACCGCCAGCCCGCCAAAGGCTCGGTGGTTCTGACACTGCAGCCCGGCCGCGCGCTCGGCGACGCCCAGGTCAACGCCATGGTTCATTTGGTGGCCAGCAGCGTACCGGAACTGGCGCCGGAAGACGTCACCGTGGTGGATCAAGGCGGCCGCCTGCTGTCCCGGGAAACCGGCCCCGGCCATGATCTGGACGGCACCCGCCTGCGCTATACCGAGGAAGTGGAGCGCGCCTATCAACAGCGCATCGAAAAAATCCTGGAGCCGATTCTCGGCCGTGGCAATGTGCGGGCCCAGGTCACCGCGCAGATCGACTTCAGGCGCCGCGAGCAAACCGAGGAACGCTACGGCCCGAATCAGGACGGCAACCCGGCGGCGATTCGCAGCAAACGCATCAATGCTGTTTATGAAGACCCGGACGGCGGTGCCAGCGGTATCCCCGGCGCGCTCAGCAACACGCCTCCGGGGGAAGCCGCCTCGCCGATCAACAACGACGGTGGCGACAATGATGATGAGGAAGACACCCCTCCCCAGCGCGTCCGCCAGGACGATCTGATCAACTACGAGCTGGATCGCAACGTCACCCACACCCAACATCATCAGGGCGGCATTCAACGCCTGTCCGTGGCGGTGGTATTGAATTACAGGGAAAAGACCGGCGAGGACGGCACCGTTCAACTGGCCCCGCTGAGCGACGAGGAACTCGACCGCATCACCGACCTGACCCGGCACGCCATGGGGTTCTCGGCGGAGCGCGGCGACGGCCTGGAGGTGGTCAACAGTCCGTTCGCCGATTTGTCCGAGCCGTTCGAGGAAAGGCCCTGGTGGCAATCACCGCAGTGGGTGGATCTGGCGTTGGGTCTGGGCCGCTATCTGCTGGTGGCGCTGGCCGCCCTGCTGCTCTACCGGTTGATCCTGCGCCCGTTGATACAGCGCTATACCGCCTCTCCCGCCGAGCCGCCCCGGCCGACGGCGGGGGGTAATGTCTCCACCGTGGTCGGCGACGACGAGGACGACGACCTGGATCCGGAAGAAGCCGTGGCCCGGCGCCGGCGCCAGCGGCGCAAGACCCTGATGTACGAAAGCAATCTGAAGGACCTGCAGGACCTGGCCCGGGACGACCCGGCCATGGTGGCCATGATCCTGCGTAGTTGGATGAACCGTAATGAGTCGACCTGACAGCAGCGCGCGCACCGCCAGCGGCGCCCGGCGCGCCGCCATTCTTTTGCTGGCCCTGGACGAAGACAGCGCCGCGGAAGTATTCCGTCACCTGTCCGCCCGAGAGGTGCAGGACATCAGTCAGGAAATGGCCGGCCTGAAGCACATTTCCCATGAGGAAATGCATCAGGTACTGGAGGATTTTTACGACGAACAGGAGCAATTCGCCGCCCTCAACCTGCGTTCCACCGATCACATCCGTTCGGTGCTGGTCAAGGCGCTGGGGCAGGAACGGGCCTCCAGTCTGCTAGAGGATATTTTCGAACAGCACGCCGGCAATTCCGGTATCGACGCGCTCAATCTGATGGACGCCAATGTGGTGTCGGAAATGATTCGTGACGAACACCCGCAGATCATCGCCACCATCCTGGTTCATCTGGAACGGCGCCAGGCCGCCGACGTGCTCGAACAGTTCGACGAGAGATTACGCAACGACGTGGTATTGCGCATCGCCACGTTCAGCGGTGTGCAGCCGGCGGCATTGCAGGAGCTCACCGAGGTACTCGGCGGCATGCTCGATGGTCAGAACCTCAAACGCAGCAAGATGGGCGGGGTGCGCACCGCCGCCGAGATTCTCAACCTGATGAACTCCAGCCAGGAAGAAGCGGTGATCAAAACCGTGCGCGCCCACAACGAGGATCTGGCCCAGCGCATCATTGACGAGATGTTCCTGTTCGAGAATCTGCTGGAACTGGACGACCGCAGCATCCAGCTATTGCTCAAGGAGATCGACACCAAGTCGCTGATGGTGGCACTCAAAGGCGCCGAGGAAGCACTTACCGAAAAATTCCTGCGCAACATGTCCCAGCGTGCCGCCTCTCTGTTGCGCGAGGACATGGAAGCCAGTGGCCCAATACGGGTTTCGCAGGTGGAAAACGAACAGAAAGCCATTCTGCAGATAGTGCGCCGCCTCGCCGACAATGGCGACATCGTACTTTCCGGCGGGGACGATCTGTATGTCTGATTCCACCTCCCCGAGCGCGTCCTGGCGACGCTGGCGAATGGGTGATCTGGAACGCCCGCGAGCCGAGCGTCCGGAGACCAAGGCGGCCAGCCCACAACGCCCCGCGGATCAAAGCTTTGATGCGCGCTCCGAACTGAACGCCCTGCGCCGGCAGGTCCGTGACCAGGCCTACCAGGAGGGCCGCCAGGCCGGTTTCGAGGCCGGTCAGGAACAAGGCTATACCCAGGGTCTGGAACAAGGTCGCCACGATGGCGAGCAACAAGCACGGGAGCAGGCGGCGGCCAGTCTCGCTCCCCTGGCCGAACTCGCCACCCAGTTTCAAAACGCGATCCAGACCCTCGATCGGCAGATCGCCGACGACCTGGTCGATCTGGCCCTGGCGGTGGGCAAGCAGCTGGCCGGCGAGGCGCTTACCGCTCGTCCTGAGCAGGTGCTGGCTCTGGTGCGAGAGCTGCTCCACCAGGAACCGCAACTGGGCGCCGACCCACGCCTGTGGCTGCACCCGGATGACCTGGTCCTGGTGGAAGAGCATCTCGCCACGGAACTGACCGCCGCCGGCTGGCAGGTCCGGGTCGACCCGGACCTGCAACGGGGCGGCTGCCGGGTCACCGGTGATGCCGGCGAACGGGACGCCAGTCGCGCCTGCCGCTGGGACATGCTGCTGGCCAAACTGCGGCGCCAACCGCGCGAGACTGAAACTTGACGGCCACGACTCACCATGACCATTGGCGCGAGGCCCTGCAACGGGTCGGCCAGCGCCTGACCAGCACGCCCCCCTACCGGGAGAGCGGCCGCATCGTGCGGGCCACCGGTTTGGTGCTGGAAGCGGTGGGTCTGCGTGTTCCTCTCGGCAGCGGCTGCCGCATTGAGCTGGCCGGGCGCGGGTTCGCCGAAGCTCAGGTGGTTGGATTCGCCGGCGAGCGATTGTATCTGATGCCCTTGGCGGAGCTGCACGGGCTGTCCCCCGGAGCCCGGGTGTTACCACTCGCCGATGAAGGCGGCACTCGCCGTTTTCCGCTCGGCGACACCCTGTTGGGGCGGGTGGTGGACGGCAACGGCATGCCTCTGGATGGCGGCGCGTCGCTTGGCGACTGTCCCCATGGCGGTCTCGACAGTGTTCCTCTCAATCCCATGGACCGGGCGCCCATCGACACCCCGATTGATGTCGGTATCCGCGCCATCAACGCTCTGCTCACCATCGGCCGGGGACAACGCATGGGCCTGTTCGCCGGTTCCGGCGTGGGCAAATCGGTACTGCTGGGAATGATGGCCCGCTACACCAGCGCCGATGTCATCGTGGTGGGCCTGATCGGCGAGCGGGGCCGCGAGGTGAAGGAGTTCATCGAGCATATTCTCGGTCCCGAGGGCCGCCGCCGGGCGGTGGTGGTGGCGGCCCCGGCGGACACGTCGCCCTTGCAGCGTCTGCAAGGCGCGGCCTACGCCACTCGGTTGGCGGAGGGTTTTCGCGACGCCGGCCACAACGTGCTGTTAATCATGGATTCGCTGACCCGTTACGCCATGGCGCAGCGCGAAATCGCCCTGGCCATCGGCGAACCACCCGCCACCAAGGGCTACCCGCCGTCCGTGTTCGCCAAGTTGCCGGGGCTGGTGGAGCGGGCTGGTAACGGTACCCCCGGCAGTGGTTCGATCACCGCTTTTTACACCGTGCTCACCGAAGGCGACGACCAGCAGGATCCGATCGCCGACGCCGCCCGCGCCATTCTCGATGGTCATGTGGTGCTGTCGCGCTCCCTGGCCGAGGCCGGCCACTACCCGGCCATCGATATCGAGGCCTCGATCAGCCGGGCCATGACGCAGCTGGTGCCCGCCGCCCAGCTACGCCGGGCCCAGCGCTTCAAACAGCTTTTTTCCCTGTATCAGCGCAACCGCGATTTGATCGGCGTCGGCGCCTACAGCCCCGGCCACGATCCGCAGCTGGATCAAGCAGTGCAGCTGTATCCGCGCCTGGAAGTGCTGCTGCGCCAGGACACCAACGAATGCGCCGGGCTGCAGGACGCCCACGGCGCCTTGACCCACCTGATCGGAGATCCGCCATGACACCCTCGTCGCCGTTGGACACTTTGATCGAGCAGGCCCGCCAGGCCCGCGATCAGGCCGGACACAGCCTGGCCGACGCCCGGCGCGGTCAGCAAAACACCGTGGCGCAATTGTCCACGCTGGAGAATTACCGCAATGAGTACGCCGGCCGGTTACAGGACGCTCTTGCCCGGGGTATGGATACACTGACGCTAAATACCTATCGCCGCTTCCTGGCCTCCCTGGATCAGGCCATCGAACAGGCACGGCGGGTATTGAACGAGCAACAGCGCGCCGTCGACGCCGGCCAGGACCATTGGCGTCAACGGCAACAGCGGCTGTCCTCATTCGATACCCTGGCGACGCGTCGCCAACAGCAACAGCAATACCGGGAACACCGCCAGGAACGGCGACAAACCGATGACATCGCCGGCAACCTGCACCAACGCCGGCGCCCCGGCACAGCGACCTGAAGAGTCGGAGGAGCCCCATGGACATTCAATCTCTGTTGACCCTGCCCGGCGGTGGCCTGAAGCCCGCCACGAACGCTGCCCCCGCCGAAGGCACGGACTTCGCCACGGCCTTGCGGTTACTGAGCCAGAACGCCGCTCAACCGGCGCCGGCCGGACTTCAGGCTGACCTCCCCGCCGCCACGGCGCTGACGCCGCTGTCCGATAACACGCTCAGCCAGGCATTGACCGCGCCCTTGCTCGGTGACGTAAAAGGGCCGTTGAAAGCATTGCCGGAGCACGCCACGGACCGGGAGGCCGGAGACGAACCGGAAGCGGTGACGGTGCCGTTGACGCCGATGGTTCAGGCCGCCGCCCCGGCGACACCCGCCGGCGAGAACGCGGACGCGGGTTCCGAATCACGGGAAGCCCGCGCGCCAGCCATGGTCACGCCGCCCTCCCCGGTCACGGCGGATGCCCAAGGGCTCAAGATGGAAAACCAAAGCTCCGCTCCGCCGTTGCCTCCCCCCACGGCCACGGCGGAATCCATGGACCCGACCCGGCCGCCGGTGTCATCCACCAGCGCGGATGCGCCCTTGATCAGCGCTTCCGCCAATGAGCGGCCCACCACCTTAACGGCACCGACAACACCGTCGCCCACCGTGATCAGCGCCGCCCTCACCACCACCGTGGGTCAGCCGGGCTGGGGCCAGGAGCTGGGCCTGCAATTGGCACAATGGCAACAGCGTGGTGAACATCGGGTGGAACTGCATCTGCATCCGGCGGAGCTGGGACCGCTGTCGGTCTCCCTCAAGGTGGATGACCAGGGCGCCCAGGCCCAGTTCTTCTCCGCCCACGGCCAGGTCCGCCAGGCCCTGGAACAGGCGCTGCCGCAACTGCGCGAGGCGTTGGCGCAGCAAGGTATCAGCCTGGGTGAGGCCAGTGTCAGCGATCAGCAATCGGGGCAACAGCAACCGTCCCATTTCGCACAACCGGAATCCGGTGCCTCATCCAACGCCCTACTGACCGACACCGAAATTCCCGAGCCTACCAGTTCTCCGACTCGCACTGTGTCGGTGAGTCAGGGTGTGGATTTGTACGCTTGAGATGCCGGGCTCCGGCCCGTTATTCGCTGGCAAGCCAGCTTCCCACGGAAGAGGAGCGACGTAGCCACTGTGGGAGACTGCCTTGGCAGCGAATGATGCACCGCTACCCTTCTCCCCAAGCCTAAAACCCCGAGATAACCCCATTAGCGCGTCCTATTCCAGCCATGGTCATGGCTTCGTCATCGGCATACTCGACGGCGTGAGGAGTAGTTGATCAGGCGGATGAGCATGGCCGAAAAAAAAGGTTCACGGAAACTGATGTGGCTGATCGCCGCGTTGTTGGTGATGACCACCTCGCTGGCGGCGGCCAATGTCTATTTGCTGATGGATAAGAAAGGCGGCGACACGCACGCGGCAAAAGTGGTGCGGACCGCGCACTCACCGATCTACGTCAAGGTCGACCCGTTCACGGTGAACCTGCGCGACGATTTGTGCGGGCGTCACCTGTTGTACGCGGGGATATCCCTGCAGGTAGGCGACAGCGCCACCGAGGACTTCCTCAATGATTTCATGCCCCAGGTGCGCAGCCGGCTGCTGTTGCTGACCTCCGGCCAGCGGGCCGAGGAAATGATGACGCCGGAAGGGAAACAGGCACTGATCAAACAGATCCTCGCGCTGTTCGAAGAAGAGCTGGTGAGCGGCCAGCCGACGCTGCGGGTGGACGATGTTCTGTTCACCGAGTTCATCGTGCAATGACACGCCTTTCGATATTCACCGACGCCGCCCGACGATAACGCCATGTCCCAAGACGATCTGCTGTCCCAGGAAGAAATCGACGCGCTACTGAACGGCCCGGGCGGCGATGATGACGGCGCCAAGGCCGACGAATCGCGCGTCAAACCGTATGACCCGGCCTCGCAGCATCGGGTGATCCGGGAACGGTTGCATAGCCTGGACATCATCAACGAACGCTTCGCCCGTCATTTCCGCGTGGCCCTGTTCAACCTGATCCGGCGCAGTGCCGATATCACCGTGGATTCCGTGCGCTATCAGAGTTTCAAGGATTTCGCCCGCAATCTGCCGGTGCCGACCAATCTCAATCTGATCGCGATGAAACCACTGCGCGGCACCGCCCTGGTGGTATTTCCACCCGGCCTGGTGTTCATGGTGGTGGACAATCTGTTCGGCGGCGATGGTCGTTTCCTGACCCGCTCCGAGGGCCGGGAATTCACCAATACCGAACAGCGGATCATTCGCCGGGTGCTGCGCCTCGCCATCGATGCCTACCAGGAATCCTGGAGCACCGTTTTCGCCCTGGACGTCCAGTATCTGCGTTCGGAGATACAGGCCAAGTTCGCCAACATCACCAACTCCCCCAATGAGATCGTGGTCAATACCACTTTCCATCTGGAGGTCGGCAATCTGGCCAGCGACTTTCAGGTGTGCATCCCCTACTCGATGATCGAGCCGCTACGCGATGTGCTCACCAACCTGGGCCCCAATGGCCGCGAAGGGGATCAAAGCTGGACCCGGCGGATGGCCGGCGAGTTACGCCAGACCGAGGTGGAGCTGGTGGCGGAGTTCGTTTCCGTGGCCAGCCGCATCGCGGACGTGATGGCACTGAAGCAAGGCGATGTATTACCCATCGAACTACCGGACAGTGTCCGCGCCCACGTGGACGGTGTTCCAGTCATGGAGTGTGAATACGGCAGCCGTGAAGACCAGCGGGCGTTGCGCGTGGTGCGAATGATCGATCACACCGGTCCACCTTCGAGCTCCCCGTTCGTTAAAGCGTCCACGCCGCAACCCAAGGAATCCGAAGATGAGTGATCCCAATAAACCCGAGCAGCCGGAGCAGCCGGAGCAGCCGGACCACGATGACCTCTGGTCCGAAGCGTTGAACGAAAAAAACAGTGGCGGCGAGGACGACCCCTGGGCCGAAGCCCTGGCCGAGCAGCAAGCCGGTGACGCCAGCGATGACCCGACCGGCGGCGGCGATGCCACCCGCAACGCAGGTGGCCAGGTGTTCAAGCCACTGGAAGCGGAAGCCGGGTCTGGTTCCGGGCCGCGCGATCTGGAAATGATCATGGACATTCCGGTGAAGCTGACGGTGGAGCTGGGGCGTACCCGCATCACCATAAAACAGCTGCTCGAGCTGGCTCAGGGGTCAGTGATTGAACTGGACGGCCTGGCCGGCGAGCCCATGGACATTCTGATCAATGGATACCTGATCGCCCAAGGCGAGGTGGTGGTGGTGGACGATCGCTACGGCATCCGTATCACCGAAATCGTCACCCCGTCCGAACGGGTCCAGAAGCTGAATCGCTGAACCATGAACACCGATACCCTGACACAACACGGTGAAGGCTGGATCGGACTCGCGGTGATCGGTAAAACCGCGTTCGCCCTGCTGCTTATCGTCGCCATTATCCTGTTGTGCGCCTGGCTGCTGCGCCGCCTCAACAGCCTGCCCGGTCAGGGTCAGGCACTGAAAGTGGTCAGCAGCCGCGCCCTGGGCCCCAAGGAACGGCTGGTCGTGGTGGAGGTGGAAGGCACCTGGCTGGTGCTTGGCGTTAGCGGCGGCGGCATCAGCAAGGTTCATGAATTGCCGGCGCCGAAGCGAGCCGCGCTCGCGGGCGAGCATCGGGACGTCGCGAATCAGGACATCAGTTTCGCCGCGCGCTTCGCCAAAGCGCTCAACGGGAGCGAGCGGAAAGGGTCCGGCGGCACCGGCAAAACCCGCGGGACCGGATCATGAAGCGCGGCCAGCGCTGGCTGCTGGTGGCCACCCTGCTGGTGTCCGCGCTGATGCTGCCTGATCTGGCCGGGGCGCAAGCCAGCATTCCCGGTCTCACCAGCCAGCCCACCGCCGACGGCGGCCAGCAGTGGTCGATCCAGCTGCAAACGTTGTTGCTGCTCAGCAGCCTGGCGTTCCTGCCCGCTCTGTTGCTGATGATGACCTGCTTCACCCGCATCATCATCGTGTTCAGTTTGCTCCGCACCGCCATGGGGACCCAGTCGGCGCCGCCCAATCAGGTTCTGCTCGGACTCACTCTGTTTCTCACTTTCTTTATTATGTCGCCGGTGTTGAACCGGGTTTATCAGGAAGCCTGGGTGCCGTTGTCCAACGATGAAATGGGCTTCGAGCAGGCGCTCAGCGTCGGCAGCGAGCCGTTCCGGGAATTCATGATGGCGCAGACCCGGGAGCCGGATCTGGCGCTGTTCGCGCGGCTGGCCAAGGCGGAAAACCTGAATGGGCCGGAGGACGTGCCATTGCGCGTGTTGCTACCGGCGTTCGTGACCAGCGAACTGAAGACCGCGTTTCAGATTGGCTTCACCATTTTCATTCCATTTCTGATCATCGATCTGGTGGTAGCCAGCGTGTTGATGGCCCTGGGCATGATGATGGTGCCGCCAGCGACCATTTCGCTGCCTTTCAAACTGATGCTGTTCGTGTTGGTGGACGGTTGGCAACTGCTGATCGGCTCGCTGGCGCAGAGCTTTTTCGTCTGACCGGAGGAACGCCATGACACCGGAAGCGGTAATGGGCCTGGCCTATCAGGGCATGATGGTAACGCTGATGCTGGCGGCGCCGCTGTTGATCACGGCTCTGGTGATCGGTCTGTTGGTCAGTCTGTTCCAGGCCACCACCCAGATCAACGAGATGACGCTTTCGTTCATTCCGAAGATTCTCGGTGTGTTCGCGGTGGTGGTGCTGGCCGGTCCATGGCTGCTGCATCTGATCATCGACTTCACCCGCGAGCTGTTCCAGAACCTGCCGCTGCTGTTGTCCTGACCCCAATGATTCAGGTCACCTTCGATCAGCTGCACACCTGGCTGACCGCCTTCTGGTGGCCTTTTCTGCGTATTCTGGCGTTTTTCAGCGCCGCGCCGTTGCTCGGCCATTCCAGCGTGCCCCGGCAGATGAAGATTGGCCTGGGGCTGCTGATCTCCATCGCGATCGTGCCTCATCTGCCAGCGCCCCCGGCGATTCCCGTGCTGTCCTGGGCCGGCCTCGGGGTCTCGGTGGAGCAAGTTCTGATCGGCGTGGCCATGGGGCTGGTATTGCGGGTCATGTTCGCGGTGGTGATGGCCGCCGGCGACTTCATCGGGCTGCAGATGGGCCTCGCCTTCGCCACCTTCGTGGCCCCCGACACCGGCGCCAACACCATGATCGTATCGCGTTTTCTGTACATGATAACGCTGCTGATGTTTCTGGCGGTGAACGGCCATCTGATGGTGATCGACACCCTTGCGGGCAGCTTCCGGACACTGCCGGTGGGGCTGGCCGGTCTGGATAGCGATGGCTTCGAACTGCTGGTGCGCTATGGCGGTACGATATTCGCCTCCGGTCTGATGCTGTCGCTGCCTCTGGTCTGTGCACTGCTGATCACCAATCTGGCGCTCGGCATCCTGAATCGCTCCGCGCCTCAGTTAACGGTGTTTTCAGTGGGTTTCCCGTTGTCGTTGACCCTGGGGCTGTTTCTTCTGACCGTACTGATGGGGGACCTTGGGCGTTTTCTTCAGGGCTTGTTCGGGGAAGGACTGGAGGTTTTGCAGCATCTGCTGGAACGTTTGGCATCCCCTGTTTGAGAGGCCTTTGGAGAGATCGACTGTGGGAAGCTTGCTTGCAAGCGAATGGACTTTCCAGCCCAAAGATTCGCTTGCAAGCAAGCTTCCCACAGTGACTTCGTAGGGAATTCCTGAAAAGCCCCGTCATCCCAGGCTTGACCCGGCCCCCTCTGGAGGGCGCATCACTTCGTAGCGGGAGATGCCGGATCCAGTCCGGCATGACGTTTTTCAGCGGCTTCATGGCTCATGCCATGAGAAACCGGCCCTTTACATCCGGTCGAACAGCGACATCCCCTTGATGCCCATGAAGCTCTGTTGAGCGGCTTGCAGACCGACCTGGCGCAGCACGTACTCGGAAATCGCTTCGACGTAATCCAGATCCACCAGATCCGACATGGTCTGCTCGTAGTTGAGGGTACGGTTCTCCGCCACCGTATCCACCACGTCCAACTCGTTAAGGCGGGCGCCAACCGAGGCCCGCACGGTGAGAACATTGTCCAGGCCATTGTCCAGTTCGCGCAGTGCGTTGTTCAGGGTGTTGGTACGCGCCGCCTTCTCCGCGTCGGTGGAGGCCGGATTCTCCAGCACCGCCAGAGCCCGCTCAAAGGTCGCGAACAAGTCCGGATCCATGTCGGCGGCTTTGTCCACCGCGATACTGTCACCGTCCGCCGGCGCGCCTTCCAATGTCATGGAGAGACCGCCGAAACGGATCGGTTCACCTTCCTGATAAGGTTGCGGCACGCCTCCGTTGACCCTGTAGGTGATATCGGTTCCGTCGTCGGCGAACTCGATGGTAAAGGCGCCACCGAAGTCCGGGTCATCGACATCAACCACGTCCGGTCCGGTGAAGGTCAGGGATCCACTATTGCCGCCTTCGGCGCGAGCCAGATAGCCGGCACTGGTATGCACACTCTGGAAGATGTCCTCGCCGTTATCGGACACCGGCATCAAACGGGAGGCATCGATGCGCTGCTGGCGCACCCGGGTATCCCCCACATAGTCCACGCCGCCGCCGTTTTTGACGAACGGCGGGCTGTCGTCCTGGTAGCCGCCGAACAGATAACGGCCGTTACCATCGGTGGCGTTGGCCTGGCCGAGCAGGGTTTCATAGATCCCGCGCAATTCACTGGCGGCGGAATCCCGGTCAGCGTCGCTGAGCGTGCCATTCACCGCCTGCAGGATCAGTGTCTTGGCTTGAGTGATTGAATCACTGGCGCTGTTCAGCACGCTCTCTTCCTGGGACAGCGCATTGCGCGCGCTGACCCTCGCGTCACCATATTGTTCGGTGAGCGCCAGGGATTGCGCCACGCGGACCGCCTGGGAAGCGGCTTGCGGATCGTCGGACGGATTGACTACCCGCCGCCCGGACGCTATCTGCTGACTGACTTTCATGAAGTCCGCCTGCTGCCGGTTCATGGAGGTCATGCTTTGCTCGAACATGGTCACCGTACTGATACGCATAACGAGGGCTCCTTGACCGGTTAACGCAGGCCGAGAATCGAATCCAGCACGGTGCTGCCGACTTCGATCACCTTGGCGTTGGCCTGGAAATACTGTTGGAAACGGATCAGGTTGGTGGCTTCCTCATTGAGGTCCACCCCGGATACCGACTGTTGCACGGCGCTGAGTTGCTCCTGCAAACCCTGCTGTGCCGCCAGATTCACCTTGACGATATTGGTGCGGTTGCCAACGTCCCCCACCAACGAGGCGTAAGCCTGGCTGAACGTGGCGTTGCCGCTGACCAGAGACTGGTTCTGCAATTCCTGCAGCGCCAGCGCGTTTTCGTTGTTGCCGCTGCCGGCGGCACTGCCGGCGGCGATCTCGGCGGTATCGCGAATCAGCATTTCCATACCACCGGCGGCATACCGGGTGGGCTGAACCTCGAAGCGATCATTGGCGACGAGCTGTGTCGGGTCATCAATGGTGACGACCACGCCACCGAAGCTGAGCTGGTTATTGGCATCCAGGGTGGCATTGACGGTTTCGCCATTGTCCTTGCGAGTAATGGCGAACTCACCGGTGGCGGGATCAACCACGGTCACCGTGTAATCGCTGGTGGTCAAATCACCGGCATCGCCAAAGGCAACCGACAGCGTGGCGGTGCCGGTGTTATCGGCGTGGCTGTACAGGCGGGGGGTACCAATGGCGAACATGTCGCCGCCGGCGTCGCCATTCAAATCAACACCGGCACGGTGCTGCTCATTGAAGGCCCCGGCCAGGGATACCGCCAGACGGCCCAGCTCGTTCTGGGTTTTATCCAGAGTCTCTTCGCGGAAGTTCAACAGCCCGCCCAGGGTACCGCCCTGAATGTTCTTGCTCTTCAGTTCCACCAGGTTACCGGCGGAGTCGTGGTAGCCCACCACCAGACGGGACGGGTCGGTCTTTGATTCCACCGCTTCCAGATCGAAACTACGGGTACCGGCCACCAGCGGCTGGCCATTACCGATACTCAGGTTGTAGGTGCCGCTTTCCTGCACCGACAACTTGACGTCGATACGCTCACTCAGTTCCGCCACCAACTGGTCGCGTTGATTGAGCAAGGCGTTCGGTGCTTCGCCCTGCTTGGCTTTGGCCAGGGCAATTTCCCGGTTCAGATTGGCGATCTGCTCGGCGGTGTTGTTGATCTGAGTGATCTCGTCACTGATCTGTCCGTTAATACCACTCTGCATGTCATCCAGGTATTGCTGGAACGAGCGGAACTGGGCGGACAAGGTATCGGCGCTACCGATCACGCCCTGGCGGGACGCGGGGTCGGAAGGCGCCCCGGCCAGGTCTTCCAGGGAGGAGAAAAATTTCTGGATCAGCGGAGCCAGGCCGGCCTCCTGATCCGCCAACAGATTGTCAATCTGGCTGACCTGAGTCTGGTAGGCCTGCAAGGCGCTGGCGTTGCTGGTGGATTGATTCAGTTGCTCGGCCACGTATTGGTCGAACTGACGCTGAATGTCGTTTACCCGCACGCCGTTGCCGACCCCGCGTTCACCCAGCAAAACCAGCTCCCGGTTGTAGCCGGGCGTGTAGACGTTACTGATGTTGTTGCTGGTGGTGTACAGCGCGTTCTGGGCCGCGTTCAGACCACTCAGGCCAATGGAAAACAAGCTCATCGACGGTATCCCTGCGTTATCTAATCAGGTTATCGGCGGCGGCGGGCGCTACTTGAGTCCCGGCGGCGGTTTTATTTGTATTGACGGCCAGAGCATCTGATGTTCGACCTTTTTATATGGCTCGTCATTCGCTGCCAAGGCAGCTTCCCACAGCGGCTCCGTAGTAACCTGCTGTGGGAAGCTGCCTTGGCAGCGAATAGCGCACCCGCACATTGCGGGATTACATTAGTCGATCGTCGTGCTTGCCAGCGAGGTGCCGCTCAATCCCTCCATGACCGCAATCAATTTCTCCGCGTAGGCCGGATCGGTGGCGTAACCGGACGCTTGCAGGGCACGAGCGGCGCTGTGCGCATCCGGCGCCGACATTACCCCGGCGTAACGCGGATTTTCAGTGAGCAGACGACCATGATCGGCGAAGGCATCGGCGTAAGAGTCATAAACACGGAAACGATCCACCTGCCGAACCTTCTCACCATCCACGTACTCGTGGGTGATAATGTCGGTCGTGTTGCCGCGCCACCCCGTCCCGGCCTTGATGCCGAACAGGTTATGACTGTCGGCGCCCTCGGCGGTGTGAATGCGATGGCGCCCCCAACCGGTTTCCAGCGCCGCTTGCGCCAGCAGCAATTCCCGTGGCAGACCGCTGCGTTCACTGGCTTCGCCGGCGGGCCCGGAGAGCCGTTGCAGGAACGCCTCCTTGCTCCATTCCGCCTGACGTTCCACCACCCCGGCAAAGCGGTCCGGCGCGGTGACCGGTAACGCCTGCTTCGCCCCCAAAGCACGGGGCACGGCTCCAAAAGCAGCCGGCACCTCGGTACCGCCGCCGGCCCGTGGCGACAACTGGCTGATCAGTTGCTCCGCCAGACCGACGCCACGACCCGCCACATGTTGCGCCATCTGCTGGTCCGCCAGCGATTGATAGAAGCGGGACTGGTTGCTGTCGAGCAAATCCGAACGAGGGACCGCATCACGCATGCTCTTGACCATCCGCTGCAAGAACAACGCTTCGAACTGTTGCGCCGCGTGCGCCAATTGTTTGGCCGGTTCCAGAGCGGCTTTTTGCTTGAGCCGCTGCAGCCCCTGCAAATCGAGGGCGAACTGGTTATTGCCCGCGCCAACAGCCATCACAGTATCTCCAGTTCCGCGCGCAGCGCGCCGGCTGACTTGAGCGCCTGAAGGATCGACATCAGATCCTGGGGCGTGGCGCCCAAGGCATTCAGCGCGTCCACCACTTCCATCAGGTCCGCGCCTTCCACCACCTGCAGTGCCCCGCCCTCCTGCTCGATACGAATATCACTGTCCGGCACCACCACGGTTTCCCCGTCACCAAACGGCGCCGGCTGGCTGACACCAAAACGGGTGTCGATGGTGACCGAGAGGTTGCCGTGGGCCACCGCCGCCGGTCGCAGCGTGACGCGCCCGTTCAACACCACCGAACCGGTACGGGCATTGATTACTACCTTGGCGGGGGCGTCCGAAGGATTCAGCGCAATGCGTTCCACCCGCGCCATGAACGCCACCCGGCGATTATCGTCGCGGGGGCCGACCAGACGAATGACACCACCGTTGACGGCACTGGCCACCGGCGAGCCAAACTCCTGGTTGATCGCCTGCACCGCGCGCCAGGTGGTATCGAAATCGGCGTCGTGGAACTGCAATTCCAGCACACCGTTGTCACCACCGAGTTGTAACGGCACTTCCCGTTCCACCATGGCACCGCCGCTGATACGACCGCCGGCCTGCTGATTGATCTGAGCACTGCTGCCGCCGGACTCGGCGCCAACCCCACCGACCAGCAAGTTACCCTGGGCCAGAGCATAGGTTTGGCCGTCCACGCCTTTCAGCGGCGTCATCAGCAAAGTGCCTCCACGCAGGCTGCGTGCATTGCCCACCGAGGACACCACCACGTCAATGCGTTGCCCGGGACGGGCGAACGCCGGCAGATCGGCGGTCACCATCACCGCCGCGACATTTCGCAGCTGCATATTAGTGCCCGCCGGCACGGTGATACCCAGTTGCGAAAACATATTGGTCAGTCCCTGGGTGGTGAACGGCGTCTGCATGGTCTGGTCGCCGCTGCCATCCAGCCCCACCACCAGGCCATATCCCACCAGGGTGTTGTCGCGCACGCCGGCGAAGCTGGCCAGTTCCCGCAGGGTTTCCGCGCCGGCGCACAGTGGCCAGGACAGCAGTAGGAACAGCCATGCCGCGAACCATCCGGGGCGGTGCGATCGGGGGCGAGGAAAGGCAAACTGTTTCATGTTTGGCGCCGCCATCAGAACGGGGAGAGATTCAGGAAGAACCGCTGCAGCCACCCCATGTGCTGAGCTTCATTGATGTAGCCGTCGCCGACATATTCGATGCGCGCGTCGGCGACCCGGGTGGACAGTACCGAGTTGTCGCCACGAATCACCTGGGGATCCACCACGCCGGCGAAACGGATGAATTCCGTTCCCTGATTGATGGCGATCTGCTTTTCCCCCCGCACCCGCAAATTGCCGTTACCCAATACTTCCAACACGGTCACCGTGAGTGTGCCGGTGAAGCTGTTGTTGGCCCGGGAGCCGCCGCCCGCTTCGAAGGTGTTGGCACCGCTCAGGTCAAAACCATAGTCGGCCAGATCCTCCAGCCCCTTGGGCAGCACTTGCGGCGTAAAGGTGCTGTTGCCGGTACGGTTGGCATTACTGCTGGAGACTTTGCTGGCGCTGACTTCTTCGTCGAACACAATGGTCAGCACATCACCGGTCATACGCGGCCGGTTGTCCTCGAACAGCGGGTGATAGCCACGCCTGGCCTGAAAAATGGAGCCGTTGGCCTGGGGCGCCGGCGGCTGGGCGATCTCCACCCGCTCCTGTTCACCCACCACGGAAGGGCGCGGCAGTTGCGCGCAGCCCGCCAACAGAAACAGGCCCAGGGCCAGCCCCCACCGGCGCGGATCAGAGCTGGGTGAGCCGGGCAAGCATTTCATCGGAGGTTTGCACTGCCTTGCTGTTGATCTCATAGGCCCGCTGGGTCTGGATCATGTTGACCATTTCCTCCACCACATTGACGTTGGAGGTTTCCACATAGGATTGGTAAATCCGGCCGGCGCCGTTCATGCCCGGCATGCTTTCGGTACGCATACCGGAAGCGGCGGTCTCCAGGTAAAGATTCTCGCCGATGCTTTCCAGGCCGGCGGCGTTAACGAACGTGGACAGGGTCAACTGCCCCACTTCGCGGGCATCGGTGGAACCGGGCTCGGTGATGGAAACAATACCGTCCTGACCGATGGTGACGCTGAGCGCGTTATCGGGAATCAGGATCGCCGGCTCCAGCGGGTAACCACTGGACGTCACCATCTGGCCGTTCTCATCCAGCTGGAAGCTGCCGTCACGGGTATAGGCGATGGTACCGTCCGGCATCAGCACCTGGAAAAACCCCTTGCCGTTGATCGCCAGATCCCGTGAGTTACCGGTCTGCTCAAGCCCCCCCTGAGCGTGCAAACGTTCGGTGGCCACCGGCCGCACCCCGGTGCCGATCTGCAGACCGGACGGCAAGCGGTTCTGTACATCGTTCTGACCGCCGGGCTGACGCAGATTCTGATACAACAAATCCTCGAACACGGCGCGGGATTTCTTGAACCCATTGGTGCTGACGTTGGCCAGGTTATTGGCGATCACGTCCATCTTCACCTGCTGCGATTCGAGACCGGTCTTGGCGGTCCACAAAGAGCGAATCATGGCGATGTCCTCTTTCGGTTATCTCGTTATCGGGCCGCATTCGCGGGCCGACCTCAGTTCATCGACAACAGAGCGTTGGCGCGCTGTGAGTTCTGGTCGGTGTGCTCGATCACTTGCAGCTGCATCTCGTAGCGGCGGGCGGTGTTGATCATCGACACCATGGCTTCCATGGTGCTGACGTTGCTGCCTTCCAGGGCACCGGATTGCAGACGACCCAATTCATCACGCGGCAGCACACCGGCTCCGGCGCGGAACAAACCGTCATCACCGCGCTCAAGATTTCCGGCGGCGGCGTTAACCAGTTTCAGACGTCCGACCTCGGCGATGGCATCGGGCTGCTCCCCGGCGCCGATGGCGCTGACGGTGCCGTCGGCGCCGATCGAGAGGCTGGCACCGAGCGGCACCACGATGGGGCCGCCATCGCCAATCACCGGCCGGCCGGCACTGGTCAGCAATCCCTCGCCGTTGACCTGAAGATCACCTCGACGGGTGTACGCCTCGGTGCCGTCGGCGCCCTGTACCGCCAGCCAGTTGCCCTCCTGCAGAGCCACGTCCAGATCACGACCAGTGGCGTTGATCGGACCGATACTGAAATCGGTGCCCGGCGTGGTCGCCATCATCGACACCCGCGTCGGCAGTGCTCCGTCACCCCGCACCGGCACCGCCCGCAGCGCGTGAATCTGCTCGCGAAAGCCGGAGGTGGTGGCGTTGGCCAGATTGTTGCTGACCACCGCCTGCTGGTCCTGGCTTTGCTTAGCCGCCACCATGGCGGTATAGAGTATGCGGTCCATATCTCAAGCCTCGACGATTAACGCAGGTTCACCGCGTTCTGCAGAACCTCGTCCTGCACCTTGATGGTTTGAGTGTTGGCCTGGTAATTGCGCTGGGCGATGATCAGGTCCACCAGTTCGGAGGTCAGATCCACGTTGGAGACCTCCAGCGCCTGGGATTCCACGTTGCCGAACATGCCGGTACCCGCCAGCCCCAACAGCGGCTGCCCGGAGGTACCGGTTTCCACCCAGGCGTTATCGCCGGCCGGCCGCAAACCTTCGGGATTACGGAAGTTGGCCAGGGCCAGGGTGCCGAGCACCTGAGACTGCTCATTGGCGTAATTACCAATGATGTTGCCGTCGTCGTCCACGGTGATCCCCACCAGGCTGCCCGCGGTGTAACCGTTCTGATCCAACGAGCCCAGGTCGAATTCCTGACCGAACTGAGTGGTACCTCTGAAGTTGATGCCGAACGTCACGTCATCGGCGCCGTTGTTCATGGCAAAGGCGTAGTCCGGAAAAGTGCTGTTGGCTTCATCCAGGGTACCGTTGCTGTTAAAGCGCAGCTCACCGGTGTTGGCCGCATCCACGGTGCCATCCACGGCACTGTGAACCGCCCATTCATTCTCACCGGTTTTGACGAAGTACAGCGTCATGGTGTGCTGGACACCGAGGGAATCATAGACCGTGGTGGTGTTGGCGTAGGAGTAGGTGTCGTCGTCCGCCGGATCGAAGGCGTCGGTGATGATGTCGCTCTCCGCGTCCAGATTGAAGGTGGCATCCACGCCAGTGGTGGCGCTGGCGTTCATGCCACCGGCCGGCACCTGCAGCACCTGTGGTTGGCCGCCAGTGCCAACCCCCTCCGGGAAACCGGTGAGACGGGCACCCTGAGCGTTCTCCAGATAGCCTTCCTTGGTCAGGGTCAGCTGGCCGTTACGGGAATAGACAATCTGGTCACCCTGCAGATAACGGAAGAAGCCGGCCCCATTGATGCCAAGGTCCAGGTTCCGCCCGGTGCTTTCCAGCGTCCCGTTGGAAAAGTCCTGCAATACGCCGGCCACTCGCACCCCCTGGCCGACTTTGGCGCCGGTATAGACATCGGCGAACTGCACCGATGAGCCCTTGAACCCCACTGTCTGGGAGTTGGCGATATTGTTGCCGACCACATCCAGTTGACTGGCGGCCGCGTTAAGACCGCTCAATGCCTGAGAAAAACCCATCTTTCAGCTCCTGTTCAGAGAATCTGCCGGACGTCGTCCAGCGTCACCGGATCGGAAATGCCGCCAAGGTCCAGACGCGGCTGACCGTCGGTTCCCATCTTCACCCCGTTGACCAGGGCATAATTCAAGGTGGTGACATCCATCGGCTCTTCACCACGGGTGGCCGTCACGGACACCTTATAGGCGCCTTCCGGCGCCACGGTTTCGTCTTCCAGTTTGCCGTCCCAGACAAAGGACTCGACACCGGCGTCCAGGGCGCCCAGTTCAAAGCGGCGCACCACCTGCCCGGAACCATCGGTGATAGTGACCACGACGTTATCGGCGCCTTTATCCAGCTCCACACCGAACGGTGTGGTGGCTCCCTCTTCACCCACCAGCACCCGATCGCCGGAAACCAGCACCCCCAGGCCGATCAGAGCGGTGGCCTGCAGTGCCTTGCCGGCGTCGATTTGATCGTTGATTTCTCCGAGCCGGGCATTGAGTTCCTGGATGCCACTGACGGTATTGATCTGCGCCAGCTGCGAGGTCATCTCCGCGTTTTCCATCGGATTCATCGGATCCTGATTTCTCAGTTGCGTCACCAGCAGAGTCATGAAACTGTCCTGCAACTCACCGGCGGCGCCGCGGCTGCCGCCACTGCTGGTGCTGTTCATACTGTTCAGAACGGAGTTACTAATGTTCTGGGTGGCAGCCGCCATCAGTTCTCTCCCACGGTCAGGGTTTTCAGCATCATCTGTTTGCTGGTGTTGAGCACTTCCACGTTGGCTTCGTAGGAACGGGAGGCGGCGATCATGTTGACCATTTCATGAACCGGCTCCACGTTCGGCATGGTCACGTAACCCTGTTCGTCCGCCAGCGGATGATGGGGCCGGTACTCGCGACGCAGGGGCGCCGGGTCCTCCACCACTTCCCGCACCGACACGCCAACACTGCCTTCCCCGTTTTGGCGGCTTTCGAACACCACCTGGCGCGCCCGGTAGGCTTCACCATCGGGCCCGGCAACGCTGTCGGCATTGGCCAGATTGCTGGCGGTGACGTTCATGCGCTGGGCCTGAGCCACCATCGCCGAGCCGGAAATTTCAAAGATGGAAAACATAGCGGCTTCCTTTTTTATTCCGATTGCATGGCGCCCTTGAGGCTCTGAATACGGCTGTTGATCATGGTGAGCGCGGCCTGGTAACGGACCGAGTTATCGGCGAATTGCACCCGTTCCACATCCATGTTCACGGTGTTGCCGTCCAGGCTCGGTTGGTCCGGCACCCGGTACAGCAAGTCCACCTGCTCAGAGGATATCCCGGCGGTCCCTGACGGAAAGTGCCGCTCGGACGTGGTGGTCAAATGCAAGGCCCGCGCCTGTTCACTCCCGGCCACCGCCCGCGCCAGCTCATCGGAGAAGTTGAAGTCACGCGCTTTGAAATGCGGGGTGTCGGCGTTGGCGATGTTGCCCGCCAACACCCCCTGCCGTTGGTGACGAAGTTGCAGCGCCTGCTGGTAGAAGTTCAGGGCACCGGCCAGTTTGTCGATCATGGCGAAACTCCTTTTGGATACCACCAGACTAAAACGGGCGGGGACACGGCAAACGGCCAAACAGCCCCCTATTTGATCGTTATTTCGTTTATTCGCCTGCTGGCGGGTTTCGTACAATGCCGTTATCAGGCCGTGGGAGAAGCAACGGATGAAGGCATTGCGCTGGCTGGTTACCGGCTTGTTACTGACAGCCGCCTCGCTGGCGGTGGCGGTGGCTCCGATGGAGCAACAGGCCAGGGCCTTTCTGTTGCGGGAGGCCGCCAGGTTGGGGGATCACATCGAGGTGACGATGCAATCGCCGACCGCGCCTTTACCGCAATGCGGCGACGCCACCCCGTTTCTGCCTGGTCATCAGCGCCCCCTGCTCGGACCGGTGACCGTCGGCGTGCGCTGTGATGGTCAGGTCCGTTATCTGCAGGCCCGGGTCAGCGCCCGGGGGCGCTACTGGGCTGCGGCGCAAAACCTGGACGCCGGCACCATTCTGGAAAAAGACGACCTGCGAGCGCGGGAAGGGGACCTGAGCACCCTGCCACGCCGGACGGTCACCGATCTGGATCAGCTTGTTGGCAAGGAACTGACCCGCCCACTGAACGCCGGCATGGTGTTGCAAGACAGCGTATTGCGGGTACGGCCGCTGGTACGCCGGCGACAACCGGTGAAGGTGGAAGCCATGGGAACCGGCTTTCGTATCGAACGCGCGGCCCACGCTCTGGAAGACGGCGCATTGGGTGAGCGGATCCGGGTGCGCTTGCCGGACCGGCGGGTGCTGACAGTGGTGGTGAGCGGGCCAAACCGGACCCGGGTCACATTTTGACCTTTCCGGGCTCAAGCGCCGGGTTTTTCGGCCGATGAAGGGTGGAAGGGGACCTTGAACGACCTCAAGGCACCTCCGCGAACGCAATGGAGAGACAGCTGTGAAAATTGACCATCCGCACCCCTTCAGCGCCAATCGCCCGGTGCAGGAGAAAGCCGCCGAGCGCAGCGTCGAGCGTTCCGCCAGCGAACCCGCGGAAACCAGCCCGGCGGCGGTAACTCATCTGCGCCGGGACCGCGGTGACGAAGACATCGACACCGCGCGGGTGGCGGAAATCCGCCAGGCGATCAGCGAGGGCCGCCTGGAAATCCGGGCCGATCGCATTGCCGACGGGTTGATCGAGCGGGTTCGGGAAGAATTGGAAACGCGGTCCGATCCTTCATGAGTCTGAATACCCATCTGCAGCGCCAGCACGATCACCTGGCCTCGCTGGGGCACTTGTTGTCCGAAGAGCGGGCATTGCTGGTTGAGGGCAGCGTCGATGGTCCGGCGCTGGGGGCCGTGGCGCAACGCAAAGCCGCCCTGCTGGAAACACTCGACACTTTCGAGAGCCGGCGCCGGGACGCCCTGCGGCGGCTCGGCTATGACAATACCCCCCAAGGCGACGAGCAGGCGGCCCGCGAGGCGGGCTGTCTGCCGTTGTGGCGGGCGATCCAGGCCCATGCCCGGGCCGTGGCCGCGGACAACCGGATCAACGGTGAGTTGATCGAACTGCGCGCGGCCAACAATCTGAGGCTGCTCAATGCCCTGCGCGAACAGGCCGGCAATCCGTTGTACGGCCCCGACGGCCAGCCCGGCCCACGCGGCGGACGGCTGTCCTCGTCCGCTTGATCAACGTTTCCGACTCTTCCGTATTCTGTGAGCAGGAATGACAACGTGGCAATGACTCTCAAACAGGCGATCGTCGACGACGATGCCCTGGACGTCATGCTGGCCTGTCGGCCGGTGTACAGCAAGAATCAGGACCTGGCCGCTTTCCAACTGCTGCTGCAAGGCAGTGGGGACGGCGTCACCTTGTCCGACATCGAATCCAGCCATCCGGTGATTCTGGGCACCTATTCGCAGGTTTATCAGGACGGCCGCACCCGCACCATACCCACTTTCCTGCGCGTGACCCCGGAAGTGCTGCTGGCCCGGTCGTTACCTCATCTGCCCAAAAAACAGTATATCCTTGATCTCGACCACGGTTTGGCCGAGCCGCAAGTGTTGCTGGATCAGGCCCGACGCTGGGCCGGTCAGGGTTACCGCCTGGCGCTGGACGGCTTCGGACCAACCGACAAGATGGATCCCGCGCTGCTGGATCTGGTCCACATTATCAAACTGGATGTTCGCCGCTTCGACGACGATACGCTGCGCGCCACCGTGGAACGGCTCCGGCCCCACGGCGCTGACCTGCTTGCCGATCATCTGGATGATCGGCGCCGTTTCCGCGTCTGTCTGGAATTAGGGTTCAGTTACTACCAAGGTGACTTCCTGTCCACGGCGGTACCGGTGAAAGGCCGCAAAATCGCCGGCAATCAGTTGTTGTTGCTGCGCCTGCTCGCCGAACTGCATAACCCGGAAGCAACGCCATCCTCACTGGAGGCCATTGCCATCCAGGACGCGCACCTGACCTGGCGCATTCTGCGCGTGGTCAATTCCGCCGCCCTGGGCTTACACCGTGAGGTGAGTTCCCTGTCCCAGGCCATCGCGTTGCTGGGCATGGACGAAATGCGCCGCTGGGCCAATCTGCTGTTGGTCCACGGCAGCCAGAACAAACCCGCCCATCTGGTCCGCAATATGCTGGTGCGCGGACGCATGTGCGAAGTGATGGCCGAGCTTTCCGGCGAGGAGGTCCCGGTGAATCATTTTATCGTCGGCCTGCTCTCACAACTGGACGTCATCACCGACATCGCCATGCCGGAATTGATGGACCAGGTGCCGCTGAGCCAGGAAGTGAAACGTGCCCTGGTCGCCCGGGAAGGGAAACTCGGAGACCTGCTCAACGAGGTGGAACACTACGAAAACGGCCGCTTCGACCGGCTCACCTGGCTTAACGACACTTCGTTCTACGAAGTGGCCTATCGCCATAGCGTGGCCTGGGCCCGGCAGATTCAACAGGCTCTCGGCAGCTTGTGACATCCGGCCACGGCGGCGCGGTCAATGGGCTCCGCGCCGCTGCCTTGCTAGCATGAGTCTTTCGCTAATAAGGATAATGTCATGACCCTGCCACGCTCCCTGCCTGTATGGCTCCTGCTGACCCTGGCCGCCCTGCTCACCGCCTGCGACAGCGGGCCCGGCGACAATGTGATACGCGATGCTCTGAACGCGGAGCTGGAACAGGCGCATCTCAACGAATTGCTGGAAGTGGAAGAGGTTGAGCAACTCAGCGCGGTGGAGGACAGCCAGGGCGATTACAGCGTGGAAGTGAATTATCGACTGCGCGCCCGCAAGGGCCTGGCCGACTACGCCAGTGAAATTCGTGGCGACAGCGAACGCGAACCCATGGACCGTTTCGCCATGACCATGGCCCTGGCCGCGGTACGTGTGGAATTCGGCCCGTTCGAGGAAGGCGACACCTTCAATCGGGAACGGCGGCTGGTATTCAGTAAAGGCGATCAGGGCTGGCAAATGAAAAGCGCTTTGGGGGCAAAACCGGATCAACAATGATTGTGGCGATGCGAGTTGCCCGGATACCGTATTCATAGCCAAGGCCACTCCCACAGAGGGAGCTGCAGAGTCGCTGTGGGAAGCTGCTTTAGCAGCGAATGGTGTGTTTTTGCCTGCCAGCGTGTTACGTGTAAGGCCCCTTGCGCATCACAGCATCAACGTCATCAGCACCGCGTCCTCGTGGCCGTCGGTGGTCCGGTAATAATTGGGGCGCCGGCCGCACACCTCGAAACCGAGCTGTTCATAGAGCTTTCGCGCGCCCTGGTTGCCTGCCCGCACTTCCAGGTACATTACCGACATGTCCTCGTCGACGGCCCGGGCAATGGCCTGCTCCAGCATCCAGCGGGCGATGCCACGCCGTTGCCAGGCCGGCGCCACCGCGATGTTCAGCAGATGGGCCTCATCCAGCACCGCGGACAACACCATGAAGCCGGCGATTTCCCCCTCTCGGGTCGCCACCTTGCAACGGTAACCGCTGGAAAGACAGCTGCGGAAATTGGTCATGGACCAGGGCGTCAACTGACAGGCCTGTTCCACCACCAGTACCCGATCCAGATCCGCGCTGGTCATGGTGCGCAGACGTACGTCGTCGGTGATCTCAGCCATGGAAGCCCGCTGCCACCATCGCCTGCCAGCTGCGTTTTTTGTGCCGCGCCGGCTCCGAGAGCATCTCCTCCAGACTGCTCATCACCAGAGCCTCCATCTCGCCGAGCTTGAACGGTTGATAGCGTTCCGTGCCGAGAACCTGCTTCGCCAGAGCCTCGTCCAGACAAAACAGCGTGCGCTGCCCGCCATCCAGCCGCGCTAAACCGGCGACGAACGCGGCCAAGGCCTGGGAGGCGGCCTTCCGGTCCATCGGTTGATCGTCGGTCAGCGGACAATAGAACCGGCGCGGCCGGGCCGGGCCGGCGGCGAACAACGCCAGCAGAGATGCCGCCAGGGCGCCGTCGTGACGGCCCAGCCCCGGCGCCTTGGCATCGCTTTGTTGAAATAGCAACCAGGTTTCACCGGCCAGATGCGCTTCGAGCGTGAAAACCACCGCCTGATCGGCGGCGACAGGCTCCGGCGAGGGCTGAACCGGCGCCGGCGGCGGCGTTGCCGCGGGCCGCTCCGACGGCGTCCGTTCCAATTCACGGGACAACGACGGCGGCGCTTCCGGCGCCTCGGTTGCCACCGCCGCGGGAGGCGCTTCGGCGCTCGCTGGAGCGGCCTTCGGGGTCGGTGGAGGCTCCGGCGGCGCCAGTTCCGGAGAAGGCGCCGCGCCGGGCAGCGCCACCCGCGCCACCCAGGGCGTCAGCCCCAGGGCCTTCAGGTAACTCTGCCGTTGCGGTTCATTCATGGGCCGCTCCATTGCGGCTGGCTTCCGCACTTATCAATACACTGACACGCCGTGACTGACATGCCGTGTTTGCGTGCCGCGTGCCAGCGTATTGCGTGAAGGCGCCTTTGGTCATACGTCCGCGGCCTGCGGATGGGCCCGCTGCAGCCCCGACGCGAAATGATTCAGAGCGTTCAGATACGCCTTTGCCGAAGCGCTGATGATATCGGTGTCGGCGCCGTGGCCGTTGACGATGCGCCCTCCTTTTTCCAGCCGCACGGTCACTTCGCCCTGGCTGTCGGTGCCCGAGGTAATGGCGTTCACTGAATACAGGGACATGCTGCAGTTGCTTTGCACCAGGGACTCAATGGCCTTGAAGGTAGCGTCCACCGGTCCGGCGCCGGCGGCGGTGGCCTCCCGTTCTTCACCGTCCACGTTGATGACAATGCGCGCCTTCGGCGTTTCGCCGGTACAGGAGGTCACCTCCAGCACCACCAGTTGGTAACGCTCCTGTTCCGCTGCCTGGCGGGTATCGCTGACCAGCGCCTGCAGGTCCTCGTCGAACACCTCGTGCTTCTTGTCGGCCAGATCCTTGAAGCGCTGAAACGCTATGTTCAGCGACGCATCGGAGCCCAGCGGGATCCCCAATTCTTCCAGACGGGCGCGGAAAGCGGCGCGGCCGGAGTGCTTGCCAAGCACCATGCGGTTGGTGTGCCAACCGACGTCCTCGGCGGACATGATCTCGTAGGTTTCGCGGTGCTTGAGCACACCATCCTGATGGATACCGGACTCATGGGCAAAGGCGTTGGCGCCGACGATGGCCTTGTTGGGCTGCACCGGGAAGCCGGTGATGGTGGAGACCAGTTTCGACGCCGGCACGATCTCGCGGGTGTTGATGCCGGTGTCCACCGGAAACAGATCCTGACGGGTGCGCACCGCCATCACGATCTCCTCCAGGGAAGCGTTACCGGCCCGCTCGCCCAATCCGTTGATGGTGCACTCCACCTGGCGGGCGCCGGCCTGCACCGCCGCCAGGGAGTTGGCCACCGCCAGGCCCAGATCGTTGTGGCAGTGCACCGAGAACACCGCCTTGTCGGCGTTCGGCACCCGCTCCAGCAGGGAACGGATGGTGTGGGCGAACTGCTCGGGGATGTTATAGCCCACGGTGTCCGGGATATTGATGGTGCGGGCACCGGCGTCGATGGCCGCCTCGACGATACGGCACAGGAAATCCAGTTCGGAACGACCGGCGTCCTCGCAGGAGAACTCCACGTCGTCGATGCGGTTACGGGCGTGCTTGACCGCCGCTACCGCGTTTTCCACCACCTGATCCGGCGTCATCCGCAGCTTGTGCTCCATATGAATGGGGCTGGTGGCGAGGAAGGTGTGGATGCGGCCCGACTCGGCCCCCGCCAGCGCTTCCGCGGCGCGATCGATGTCCTCGGCCTTGGCCCGCGCCAGGGAACAGATGGTGGATTCGCGCACGGTATCGGCGATCGCCTTCACCGCCTCGAAATCACCCTGGCTGGCGATGGCGAAACCGGCCTCGATGACATCCACCCGCATCCGCTCCAGCGCCTTGGCGATGCGCAGTTTTTCGTCCTGGTCCATGGTGGCGCCGGGGCTTTGCTCGCCGTCACGCAAGGTGGTGTCGAATATGATCAGGCGCTCTTTGTTCATCGTCGTGTCTCGCCAAGTATGGGGGGCATCGATTCTAGCAAATCAGCCCGGACCGGGGGTATCAAACCAGATGCAATTCCCGCAACAGTTCCTCGCGGAGCTGCTCCCCGGCCTGCTGCCCGGCGATGCCCTCGGCCACTCGCACCCGCCCGCTCTCGTCCTCCGCATAGAGGTTCATGTATTCCATCACCCGACCATTGGTGGTGGAGCTGACCGCGCTGTCGAGCACCAGTTGAGCGGCGTTGCGCAGCCGCATGCGGCGCTGGCGCAGCGGAATCCCCAGCCAGCGCCGGCGGCTGCGCACTTCGTCGCCACGGATCACCACCTGAAGACTGCGTCCGAGCATATACAGCGTTACCAGGACCAGGCCGTAGCCCACCAACCCGAACACGCCGGCCATCAAGTACAGCATGCCGCCCTCATCAAGGGCCAGCGTCAGCAGGAAGGTACCCACCGCGGCAAAGATGCCGCCGAACAGCAGAAAGCCCAGTTTCAGGCCCAGATTGCGGCCGGCACGGCTGGTCACCGTCAACCCCAGGCCGGTGCGCTTGATCACAATCTGCTCCCTGGCCGATGCCAGCGCCGCTTCCTCACGCTCGCGACGGTCCTCCGCCACGTGGGACTCCGGCAGGGTGAAGCGACTGCCGACGTCGCCTTGCATCACCGGAATCGTCCAATCGCGACGTAACTGGCGCCCCTCCACGTCACCCCCCATGGAAACCTGCCAGTGCACCGATTGCCGGCCACGCTGATAGGTGGGCGGCATACTCCCCGGCACATCGAAACAGAACTGAACACGGCTGTCGCGCAGGCCCGACTCTATATACCCATTTTGCTCGCCCTGCCACAGTACCGTGGTATCAGTGCGGCGCTCATCGCCACTGCCACGGGTCTCCTGATGCACACATGAAAGCGATACGTTGAACCGGGCCGAATGGGGCACGACCCGGTTGATCAGGATTTCACCGCCCACCTGCCCGCCGGCATAGCCCGGATTCGGGTCCAGGGTCAGCGGTGTCGGGCCAAAGAACTTGTAACGGCGCCGGCCCATCCAGCCTCCGGCCACCACCAACAGCCCGATCAGGGGGAACAGAAAGATGAACAGCATGGCGTAATCGCCTCGCGGCACGCCCTCCACCGCGCTCATATAGCCCGGCGCCGGCACCAGCACGAAAATCAGGCCGAACACGACCAGGCAGCCATGCCCGGACTTCTGGTTGCTGTAGTAAACCGGCTCGCCCGCGTCCCCCTCGCCCCCGGTTGGCGATTTCGCTTTACGATTAAAGAAGTACAGCAGGCCACCGCCGACCAGCATGAACACCGCCCCGAACGCGAAGCCGAAAATCAACGAGCCGGAGCGCAGGCCGCGTTCCAGATAAGCCTTTTCCGGCTGGTCCGGATTCACCCAGGCCTGCACCGGCTGCTGCGTCAGCCGGGCCCGCTCCAGACGCCGGGCCAGACGCTGCCAGAAATCGTCAAAGTTATCACTGCCGCCGTACAGAGACACCGATTCACTGGTGTAGGTGCGCCCCTGGTACTGGTATTGATAGCGCGCACTCACGCTGTAGGTGGTGGAGTCCTCCGACGTGCTGCGATTCAGACGGCTGTCCAATACCTGGGCCGGCACCCGTTCCCAGCTGTCGGTCTGCCAATAATGAAACAATGGCTTCAATGCGACGAAGTACATGGCGGCCAGGCCCGCCAGAAGAAAGGCCGCGGCGAATCCGTTCAGCAGGCACCCCGGCCCTTTGCTACCTTTCCTTGTGTCCGATACGGCTTCGTTCAAACCCTGTCACTCCCATCATCAGGAAAACACCACTGATCGCCCCATACAGATGGGCGTTCACGTAAACACTGCCCCCGATCCAGCCACGCAGATAATCCACGTCATAACCGGGCCATTGCTCGACCAGCAAACGGCCGGCCACCACCGCCAGCACCAGCGAATGCAGCCACGGGTGGCCACGCCAGCCGAGTAACAGGCAGAACACCAGCAAGGCATGCAGCAACCCGGACAGCCCCACGTACCAGTCCAGCCCCGGGTCGAGAAGGTACAGCGCGACGCTGGAAAACAGTCCGCAAAACAGCAGCCATCCCCAGAACCGGCAGCGATCCAGCACATCACGGAAGAAATGGACGATCAGACCAAGCCCGGCGAGATTCATCACCGTATGCCACAGATTCAGATGACTGATATGAGCGCTCCACAACCGCCACCCCTGGCCCGCCGCCAGCGCCGCGCGATCGTATCGCAACCAGGGATTGACCCATTGGTGAGCCACGCCCAGCGCCAACACCACGAGCGCGAAGACCGCCACATGGCGCCACAGTTTCCGGTCCCGAACGACCATCTGGCCCTCTCGTGTCGTTGCCTTTACTCTACGGGCTCACCCAAACGGACTTGTCCCATGCCGAAATCCTCCCTCTACGTCTTACCCGCCGCCCTGGCCGTCCTCGCATTGGCGGCCCCGGTTTTCGCTGACCAACCCTGTGTGGGAAGAAGATCGCCGAAGTGGAACGTCAGCAGGCGGAAGCGCGCGCCAACGGCCACGACCACAAAGCCCGGGGACTGCAACGGGCCCTGGACGCTTTGCGCAACGAGTGCACCGATCAGGGCCTGATCGACGATGCCCGGGCCGAAGTCAGCGAAAAGCAACGGGAAGTAGCCGAACGTCAGGCCGACCTGGACGCCGCCATCCGGGAAGGGGACAAGGACGATATCAAAAAGCGAAGGAAAAAGCTCAGCGAGGCACGGCAGGAATTACTTGATCACCAATCGGAGCTGGAGCGGCTGGATGCCGGACGCTGAATGCATTCCGGCCCCAATGACAATCCAACCGCTCTCCTCCCCTTGCCGGCCTTCCGTACTTGCCGGTCAGCCGAAGGGAGTCGCAACGGCGTTCAGCATCGGAACGCCTCCGGGCAGGCTCAAGGGCACGGCCCGAAATGGTCGGAGATCACCGCCCGGTCCACGGCGTCCGTGACGCCGTCCAGGTTGAAATCGTAAACGCTGGAGCCGCTCCACCCGCCGTCGACCAAGGCGTCGAGGTTGGCCAGGTCGGCTTCGTCCACCCGGCGGTCCTGATTGCCGTCGCCGGGGCACTCGCCCGGTGACGCCAGAATCGCGTCGAGCTGGTCACTCAGCTCGGCGTGGCGGGCACGCTCTTCATCACTGAGCGATGACGGATCACCGCCGGCCAGCAGGTCGCTGCCCTCGCTGTCCAGCCTGGGCGTCGGCGCCTGTTGATCGATGCGGTAGAACTCCTCGGAATACACGTCGATGGGGCCATCGCTGTCGATGTCGTAATCCAGCGCATGGTTGCGCACCAGTTTGTACTCGTCGTCACGCACCGCCTGATAGACGGTCCAGCCCATCCCCTTGCGGTCAGCGTCGTAGCGAGCCGGGTCGTCCTGATAGATGGCCTGATTGACCTGCCAGCATTGCGTCAGATCACCCCGCACCACCTCCGGCGCATCGGCGCCGACACCCCACCAGACGCCGCCGTTATCCTCGCACACCGCCTTGTTGACCGGCGTGTGCGAGCAGGTGGTGGCGATCACGCAGGGGCCATTACGGCCGCCGCCGGCCTGCAGGTTCAAGCCCCCTTCGGTGAAGTTGTATTGGCGCAGGGTGGGCTGGGCCGGATCGAGCAGGTAAGGCAGCATCGACACCCCGTCGTGCCCGTTGGGAATCAGTCCGGCCACCTCCAACCCGGCGATCTCACCGAACAGATGGAATACGTCGGCGGCATTGACCATGCTGCCGACGTCACGGTCCGGCATCGCCACCATCGGGCCGGCGATGATCAACGGCACCCAGACGCCGGTCTGATAGGCGGTGCCCTTGGCCCGGGTGACGTCGAAGGGTGGTTTCACCGTGGTGCCCAGGGAGCCGTTGTCGCCGACGATCACCACCACGGTGTCGCTCTCCGGCCGATACACCAGGGCGCCGCCCTCGCCCCGTTCGGCGATGCCGGTTTCCACCAGCAGCCGGCCCAGTTCCACGTCCATCGCTTCGATCAGAGCGTCGGTGAGCAGCCGCTGGTTGACCAGATTATCGGTGCCCATGCCGCAGTCGGTGCGCATGGCGGCGGTGGCGTCCGAGGGCAACAGGTTCCCCGGAGGTACCTGCAAGGGGGTGTGCGCGGCGCTGAAACTCACCGTCGCCATCCAGGGGGTGCCCGCCTTACGGGTGTTGATCCAGTCGCGGGCGGCATCGACTTCAAGGGTGGAGCGATAGCCCCGACCACGGGGGTCGGTGAGCGCCGCTTCTTCCACCCCCTCCTCGCTGTTGATCACCAGCGGGGACACGTAATGGGCGTTCTCACGCTCGAAATCCAGCGCCGCCGGCGCGCTCGACTGACACGCCCGGGCCGGCACCAGGATGCCGCCGCGGGTCAGGCATTGCAGACCGGCGGAGTCGCCGTGCTCCACACTGGTCAACCGCGAACAGGAGGTGCCCTCGCTGCTCTGGACGTAGCAGGCACCGAAAGCGGCGCCGTGCAGCGGGTCCTCGACAAGGCTGGGCACGAAGCCACAGCTATAGGTGCCTTCCGGCGCCACGCCACCGGCGGTGGTGTCGATGGAACCGGGCAGGCCACCGGTCCAGCCGTGGAAATAATCCCAGCCCAATTCCCCGGGCGTGCCGTTGCCGGCCACATTGTGCTCCGGTCCGGCCAGATGGAATTTCCCGAACATGGCGCTCTGGTAGCCGGCCTGTTTCAGCAGTTTCGGGATGGTGGTGGCGTAGGGGCTGAGCTGCGAGTTGGCCAGGTCGTTGGGGCCGATCGCCTGATTGATGTGGGTGCGCGTCGGGTAGCTGCCGGCCAGCAGGGCGGCGCGGCCCGGCGAGCATTCCGGCATCGACCAGGTGTTTCGGAAGCGCACCCCTTCGGCGGCGATGGCGTCGATGCTGGGCATGCTCGGCGGATGGACGCCGCCATAGCCCATCGACGGCATCTGATCGATGCCCACGTCGTCCATGATCACGAACAGGATGTTCGGCCGCTGTGGCGTGTCATCGCCGGCCGCCGTGTCCGAGTCGGAATCCAGCCAGCAGCCCGACACCGTCAAGGCGATGCCGGTCAGTATCAACAGGTGACTTAACCTATTCATAACCCCCTCCTTGTTCTCCGTTTTTGTCATGGTGGGGCCCGGTGCCGCTCTGGCGGCTGAATACCGGGTCCCAGGGATTCTGTTCTCTGAGCTCGGCCAGCAAGGCGCGCCTCTCATCCGGTCGGTCGCCCAGCAGGTTCAACAGGGCCAGACGCAGCGACCGGTCGGCCGGGTGGGCGCGCAACTGCTGGCGCAGCACCTGCCGGGCCCGCCTCGGCTGGCCGCCATCGTGCAGGGCGATGGCCAGCACATAGGCGTAATCGCCGTTGTCCGGCGCCAGACGGTGGGCCGCCTGGAACGCCACCAGCGCCGCCCGATGCTCGCGGTGGCGCACCAGCGACAGCCCCAGGGCATGACGCAGGCTGGCCTCGTCCGGGTACCGGGTGATCTGCTCGCGCAGCAGGGCGCGCGCCCGGTCGGCCTCGCCCTTGTATTGCTCAAACCATTGCGCCAGCAGCACGGTGGCCGGGAAGAACGCCGGATCACGGCGCAGGGCGTCGCGCAGCGCCGCCTGGACCCGATCCTGACGACCGGTAAGCAGGTACAGGTTGGCGAGATTGAAGTGGGCGTCGGCGCGCTCCAGCAGGCCTTGCTGCACCGCTTCGTATTCCGCCAGCCAGGCCGGCGGT
>NZ_AQPF01000004.1:0-233940 GCF_009846745.1 Alcanivorax xiamenensis
CTGGCAAGCGAATCGCCAACGGCCCAGGACACGCTATGAATACGTCCCTGTACGCTAGGGTTTGGCCATCCGTGGGCAAACACGATCCTGGAACGCCCTGACCGGCAGCACTCCCCGAATACTGAGACGCTCGGCTACGAAGCCCTCCGCTAGAAAGCCCCCCATCCATCAATCCTTTCCCCGTACGAAGACAGTGAGCGGTGGCCATGCTGTAATAGCCGCCATGATCAAGATTCTGTTGTGGCGAACACTGGCCTTGCTGACTCTGGCACTGGGCATGGTCGGCGTGGTGGTGCCCGGTCTGCCCACGGTGCCGTTTCTGCTGCTGGCGGCCTGGGCTGGCACGCACGGTTGGCCGCGCCTGGAGCACTGGTTGCTGAACCACCCCCGCTACGGCTTCTCGATCCGGCAGTGGCGTGAACATGGCGCGGTATCCCGTCGCGCCAAGGTCGCGGCGACATTGATGATGGCGCTGAGCGTGGTGCTGATCACGCTGTCGGCGGCGCCTCCACTGGTGAAGTTCAGCGTGCCCGCCTTTCTGTGCGTGACCTTGATCTGGCTGTGGAAACGGCCGGAACCGGGCGGTCACGGATGAATGGGGAGTCACAAATAATCGTTTACCGCACCGGCGTCGTGGCTAAACTGACCGCCTTTCACACGGTCAGCAATTGGGAGACAGACCATGGCGATCTACAAGGCTCCTTTGGAAGACATGCGTTTCGTGCTTAACGACGTGTTTCAGGCGGAACATCTCTGGTCTTCCTTGCCCCCTATCTCCGAAGTGACCCGCGATCTTTCCGACGCCGTGCTCGAAGAAGCCGGCAAGATGGTGGAGAACCTGCTGTTTCCGCTGAACCGTGACGGTGACGAGGAAGGCTGTCACTTCGAGGACGGTGTCGTCACCACGCCAAAAGGCTTCAAGGACGCGTTCAAAACCTACGCTGAAAACGGCTGGACCGCGTTCTCCGGCAATCCGGAATTCGGCGGGCAGGGTATGCCGAAATCCCTGGCGGTGCTGTTCGAGGAAATGATGCACAGCGCCAACTCCTCCTTCGCGCTGTACCCGGCGCTGACCAACGGCGCCACCCTGTGTCTGGACGCCCATGCCAGCGACGAGTTGAAACAGGCATACCTGCCCAAGCTGTACAGCGGCGAATGGGCCGGCACCATGTGTCTGACCGAACCGCACTGCGGCACTGACCTGGGCATTCTGCGCACCAAGGCGGTGCCTCAGGACGACGGTTCCTACCAAATCAGCGGGACCAAGATTTTCATTACCGGCGGCGAGCACGACATGGTGGATAACATCATCCATCTGGTGCTGGCGAAGCTGCCGGACGCCCCGGCCGGTTCCAAGGGCATTTCCCTGTTCCTGGTGCCGAAGTTCCTGCCGGATGCCGAGGGGAATCCTGGTGAGCGCAATGGTGTCGCCGCCGGCTCCATCGAGCACAAGATGGGCATCAAGGGGTCCGCCACCTGCGTAATGAATTTTGACAGCGCCAAGGGCTGGCTGGTTGGTGAAATCAACCAGGGGCTGGCGTGCATGTTCACCATGATGAACTACGAGCGTCTGTCCATCGGTATCCAGGGACTGGGCTTGGGGGAAGCCAGTTACCAGAGCGCGGTGGATTATGCCCGTGAGCGTATTCAGGGCCGCGCCGCCACCGGCGCCGCCAACCCGGACGGCGCCGCCGATCCGATCATCGTGCACGGCGATGTGCGCCGTATGCTGATGACCATGCGCGCGCTCAATGAAGGCGGCCGCGCCTTGTCCGCGTACGTTGGCATCCAACTGGATCTGGTGAAGTTTTCCGAGGACGAGGAAGTACGCCGCAAGGCGGCGGATCGCGTGGCTCTGTTGACGCCGGTGGCGAAAGCATTTTTTACCGATCGAGGTTTTGAAACCACGGTGTTGGGCCAGCAGGTGTTTGGCGGTCACGGCTACATCCGCGAATGGGGCATGGAACAGTTCGTGCGCGATTGCCGAATCTCGCAAATCTATGAGGGTACCAACGGCATTCAGGCGCTGGATCTGGCCGGTCGTAAAGTCACCCGCAACGGTGGCCGTTACGTGGAGTCGTTCCTGGCGGAAGTGCGTCATTGGATCGAAGAAAATGGCCAGGAAGCCGGCCTGGACGGTGTGCGTGAGCCGCTGGTCGCCGCGGTGGATCGTTTGCAGGTGGCCACCGAGGAATTGCTGCGCCAGGCGGGGGATAATCCGGATGCGGTCAACGCCAGCGCGGTGGAATATCTGGATCTGTTCGGTTACGTCACCTACGCCTGGCTGTGGGCGATGATGATGGTCAATGCCGCCGGGCGTGATGACGACTTCGGCCGCGCCAAGATGATCACCGGACGGTTTTACTTCGAGCGTCTGCTGCCGCGCGGCGAAGCCCTGGCGCGGCAATTGAAGGCCGGTGCCGAAACCATGATGAGCCTCGACGCCGATTTGTTTTAAGCCGTGGGCAGTCTGTTGATCCTGGAGAGATGAATTCGCGCCGTATTCGCTGCTAAATCAGCTTCCCACATAGGCATTGCGAAGCCGCCGTGGGAAGCTGCCTTGGCAGCGAATACCCGTACGTCATCCCGGGTTTGTCCCGGGATCTCGTGACGCCGGCAGTGCCTCCATCAAGGCCACGATAAACTGAGCGGGATCCCGGATCGGTGTCCGGGATGACGGTACGGGTCAAACCCGCGCCACCAGAATCCAGCTGAGCACCCCGCCGTGCTGTTCCCGCCACTGATAGTCCAGTGCCACACCGGTGCGCCACTCATCCGATAAGGTACTGCGCAACACGATACGGTGCTCGTCCAGCAGTGCCGCGTCCTGGAAATAAAAGCGTTGGCCGGTGAGCGGATAAAGCGCTTTGAACAACGCCTCCTTCACCGAGAACGTGAGTGAAACGCGGCGTGCCTGTTGTTCCTGATCCAGGTCCGACAGCGCCTCGATCTCCGCTTCCGTCAGCAACTGATCGCGCAGCTTCAGCGCCCGTTGCGGGGTGATCCACGCTTCCGCGTCCAGACCGACCCCGCGCCAGAGCGTGCGATCAGCCACCAGAGCCGCTGCCCGGCCCTGAGCGTGGGTGATGGCACCGCATACCGCCTGTGGCCAGATCGGTGCCCGATCCTCCCCGTAGCCGGGCAGGGCGGGTTCGCGGGTGATGGCTTCGATGGCCGCTCTGGCGCAGCATCGTCCCGCCAGATATTCGGCCAGACGCTTCTCCACCGCGCCTTGCAGGGATGCCGGCAGCGGCACTGCCTGATGCTCGAAATCTTCCAGCCGGATCCGTTCCGGATAATAGCCGCCGCTGGCCAGACAGAGGCCGTCTTCCCAGTGCTCTAGTTGAACAGGATCCAGGCTGGACACGGATTCGGGCATAACACGGCGCTCGCTGACGGGGCCTTTATACTGGCGTCTGCCAGCGATGTCGGCAAGTCGGGATCAACGCGGCGGGCGTTGCGGCTTGACGCCACTTCCCAGCGCGTTGCCCATACGATTGCGCAATGCCGACTGACTGAACTGTCCGCTCTGATTGGGCGGCAGGCGAGTGACGTCGGCGGAGTCCAGCGCCGGGCTATCCCGCCTGGCCGCCTTGGGAAGGGCCGTCGGCATCATCTTCCGCTGCAGGCAGTCGTAGGGCAGGGCGCGATGGCCGTTGACTTCCACTTCCACGCAGGAGGGCTCATCGGCCCCGGGCGCGGGAGCTTCCGCCGCTTGCAGAGCCGGTGTCATCATTAGCAGCCATCCCATGCGTATCCAGTGCTTCATGTCGTTTCCGTTTTTTATCGGTGCATGTGCCTGCGGCCAGGGAAGCTCTGAACAATACCGCGTCATCCCGGGCCTGACCCGGGAGCTCTCTCTGGAGGGCCACCACTTCGTAGTGGGAGATGACGGATCAAGTCCGGCATGACGTTTTCCTGGGCTCCCCCAGGAGAATGAAAACGAAGTGGTTTTTCAGTGAATTTTTCATGACCGGCGTCCTGTTCTCCACTGTTTCTCCCCATTGCCGCGCCATCACCGCTCCGGCGCCGCCTGAGCGTCTTTCCCACCTCACCGGTCCGCGCTTTTTTTGCTGTAGCAACGCGGTCTTTCCGTGAATTTTTGGTGACAACAGTTCGGTTCCGACGGACTCCCGACATCTAGAGAGTGTTAACTGGATCACCGTATTTGCCGCGGTGTCTTTCGGGGTTGTGGTTCGTGGTTACCAGAGTTTTCCACGGTGATGCTGGCCACCGGTCCATGTATGTGTTTGCAGAGTCGAGTCAATGCGTGACGCCAATAGAATGAGCGGAATGTCCTGTTTTTGGGGGGGAGTGTTTGTGGCAGCCATGACGATGACATCGGCACTTCACGCTCAACAAGGTGCCGCCGCCGAGGAGGCGCGGATGGCGCCCGGGGTGGAGCCAGCCGAGGCCGCGCCGGAGGAAGTGCCGGGAACGGTGACCATCAACGAGTACGTCGTGCGTGGCAACACGGTTCTGGAAGCGCGCGACATCGAGAAGGCGGTGTACCCCTTTCTCGGCCCGGAACGAAGCCTGGAAGACATTCAGAGCGCGCAAAAAGCTCTGCAAAAGGTTTATCAGGACAAAGGGTATCAATCCGTTTACGTGGAACTGCCGGAGCAGCGGGTCAGCGGCGGCGTGGTCTATCTGCAGGTGATCGAAGTCACCGTGGGCCGGGTGCGCGTGGTCGGCGCCGAATACCATTCGCCGCTGAAAATCCGCGAGGAAGTGACGGCACTGCGGGAAGGCGTGGTGCCCAATTTCGAACTGGTGCAGGAAGACCTGACCAAGGTGAACCGCACCGGCAAGCGGCAGGTGATGCCAGTGGTCAAGGAAGGCGCCATTCCCGGCACCATGGATGTGGATCTGGCCGTCGAGGACCAGACGCCCTGGAACGGCAGCCTGACATTGAACAACGATTACAGCGCCGATACCGAAAAACTGCGCACCATCGCCACCCTCGGGCATTCCAACCTGTGGCAACGGGGACACAGTATGTCCCTGACGCTGTTCACCGCGCCGGAGAATACCGATAACGCCGAGGTCTGGTCGTTGAGTTACGGCATGCCGCTGTCCGAGCGCTGGTCCCTGCGTTTCTCCGGTTATACCTCCGACAGCGACGTCAACACCGTGGGCGGCACCAGCGTGCTGGGGCAAGGGAGTTCTTACGGCGTTTCCGCCACCTACAACATTCCGTTCGACGGCACCTGGGGACATTCCTTCTCACTCGGTGTTGATTTCAAGGACTTCGACGAGTCACTGGAATTCGGCGATGCCGAGGACACCATCCCGCTGAAATACGCGCCTTTTACCTTTGGCTATAACGGCTACTACTACACCGAAAAGAATCAGGGCTCGATCAATCTGACTCTGGTAACCGCCACCAATGAGTTTCCCGGCAACAGCAGCGGCTGGGAGGAGTTCGATTACAAACGTTACCGGGCCAAACCGGACTTCGCCGTGATCAAGGCCGAGGCCAGCAACGAGAGGCTGTTGGGCGAGTGGGGGCTGGCGACAAAAGTAAGCGCGCAAATGGCGTCCGGTTCCCTGGTTTCCAACGAGCAATTCGCGGTGGGGGGCGCCGGCACGGTTCGGGGTTATCTGTCCGCGGAGCAATCCGCCGATGACGGTGTGCTGGCCAGTATTGAGCTGCGTACACCTTCCATTGCTGAGTGGCTGGGGTCGCCCTGGAGTCTGGTGCGCGCCCATGTGTTCGGCGAGGGCGCCCATCTGACACTGCAAAACCCGTTGCCGGAACAGGACGACGAATTCGATCTGGCCAGTGTCGGTGTCGGTCTGCGAGCGGAAATCGGTGCCTGGTTGAGCGGGCGGCTGGATCTGGGGTACCCGCTCACTGATGGGGAAAACACGGAAAAACACGACCCCAGAGTGCATTTCAGTATTACCGCCAGTTTCTGAACAGAACCAGGGGTGTCCCCAAGGGCGTCCAAACAGCTTGTTTTTCGGAGTGTCTGATCATGCAACAACGCCTGCTGATTTTTCTCATATCCTGCCTGGGTGCGCTGTTGCCCACCCTGGCCCATGCCTGGTGGCAAGACGATTGGAGTTACCGCAAGCAAATCACCATCGATACCTCGCCCCAGGGCGCGGCCATCGATCAGCGGGTCGGCCGGGTACCGCTGCTGGTACGTCTGCATACCGGTAACTTCGGTTTTCAGGACGTCCAGGAAAACGGCTCGGATCTGCGCTTTGTGGCGGCGGACGATCAAACCGTTCTCAATCACCAGATTGAAAGCTTCGACGCGCTGCTGGGCGTGGCCTACGTCTGGGTGGACGTGCCGGCGCTGGAAGCCGGGTCCAGCCAGGATATCTGGATGTACTACGGCAATCCCGACGCGCCGGCCACCAGCAATGGCCAAGCGGTGTTCGATGCCGATTACACCCTGGTCTATCACTTTGACCAGGCGCCCGGCGCACCGGCCCGTGACGCCACCGCCTACGGCAACAATTCCAGTAACACCGTGGCGCAAAGCGTCACCGGAGTGATCGGCCAGGCCGCCGCCTTTGCCGGTGGCGAACCGCTGATGGTGGAAGCCGCGCCGGTCCTGGCGACGCCAGCCGCCGGTCAGTTTTCCTTCAGCGCCTGGGTGCGTGCCGATCAGAGTGCCAATGAACAGTTGATCTATGCCCGCCGTGACGCCGGTAATTCGCTGTTGATCGGCATCAACGCCGGCCAGCCCTTTGTTGAGGTCAATGGTCAGAGAACGGCGCCAGCGCAACCGCTGGCATCCGGTCAGTGGCAGCATCTGGCGGTGACCGCCGATGGGCGGCAAGTGGCGTTGTACGTGAATGGCCGCCAGATCAGCAGCTTGCCGGTGGCACTGCCGCCGCTGGCCACCGCCATCGCCTTGGGGGGCGATATTCCCGGTTACGCGCCCGCCGAGCCCGTTGCGGAAGAAACCGCGAGTGAAGGGGAGGATGTCGCTACCACTACACCGGCGGCGGTGCCGTCCCGCTACTTCAATGGCGCTCTGGATGAAGTGCGGATTTCCAAGCAGGCCCGGCCGGCGTCTCTGTTGATGGCGGATTACCAGGCCCAGGGCTCCGAGTCGCGGTTGGTGGTATTTGGCGTCGACGAAGAGCAGTCCGGATTCGGCTTCGGTGCTCTCGGATTCTTGCTCAGCGCGGTGCCCATCGACGCCTGGGTCATCATCGGGATTCTGGTGATCATGATGATCCAGACCTGGTTCGTCATGTACCGGAAGTTTCGCCATAGCCGCCGGGTGGACGAGGCCAATGGCCGTTTCCGCGACGAGTTCGCCCAGGTCGGCACGCAACTGGAAAAACTCGCGGACAGCCCCGAATTGGAGCGGGAACTGGAGCACTCATCGCTGTGGCGGTTGTACCAAGTGGCGGTGCATGAGTTGCGTCTGCGGCGTGCCCAGGGCGCCGATACTTCCAGCATTTCCTCGGAAACCCTGGAAGCGATCCGCGCTTCCATGGACGCCGTTCGTACCCAGCAGAATCGCGAGCTGAGTTCCCGTCTCGGTGTGCTCTCCAACGCCATCGCCGGCGGCCCCTACATCGGCCTGCTGGGTACGGTGATGGGCATCATGGTGGTGTTTCTCGGTACCGCCATGGCCGGGGACGTGAACATCAACGCGGTGGCGCCGGGTATGGCCGCCGCTCTGTTGGCCACCGCCATGGGGTTGTTCGTGGCGATCCCGGCGCTGTTTGCCTACAACCGCATCAACGGCCGTAACCGCGATATCAGTTCCGATATGCGCGTGTTCCTGGACGAATTCGTCACCCGCCTGGCCGAGATTCATGGCGCCGGGCAGCGGCCGCCGCAGCCGGCGCAGGCCGGTCATGCCGTGCGCCATGGCATCTCTCAAAGTCCGGTGGTGTAAGGAGAACAACGATGGCTTCGGTAAGAACCTCGATGGACGACGATGAAATGGACGGACCGGTGGACGGCATCAATATCACGCCGCTGGTGGATGTGCTCATGGTGGTACTGGTGATGTTCATCCTCACCGCCACGGCGCAGATCGCGGGCATCAAGGTGGATCTGCCCAAGGCCAGCTCCTCGGTGTCGCTGTCCGAATCCAAGACCAAGGCCATTTCGGTGAACAACGACGGACAGGTGTTTCTCGATGCCTACCCGGTGACGCTCGCTGAACTGGAGGATCGGTTGCGTACCGAGAAAGCCATGAACCCCGGCTTTCCGGTGATCGTGCGCGGGGACGCCGCGGTGCAATACCAAAAAGTGGTGCAAGTGCTGGATGTGCTGCGGCGTCTGGATCTCAACCAGGTCGGTCTGGTGACCGGCAAGCCGCCACAGTGATCGATGATAACCGGATAACAGGAAAGACCATGTCGTTGCAGTCACCTCAATCGCGGGATTCCGGAGCCTCCTCTCGTAAACGGCAATCCGCGTTGGCGAGCAAGGCATCCCGTGACAAGCGCGGGCCGATGACCTATGTGCGCCTGGCCGTCGGCGCGGTGGTGTTGATCGTGCTGGGTTGGCTGATCTGGCAGTGGGCCAACGATATGAGCGGTGTGCGCCGGCAGGTGCCGCAGGAGCCGATGCTGGTGCCGCTGCCACCACCGCCACCGGAGCCGGAACCGGAGGAAATGAAGGAGCCGGAACCAGAGCCCGAGCCGGAGGAGATCGTCGAGCCGGAACCGGATCCCACGCCGGTGGAAGAACCGACGCCGGAGGAACCGCCTTCGCCGTCGGACGATTTGTCCGAGGCCATGCAGATCGATGGTGAAGCCCAGGCCGGCACCGATGCCTTCAATATCGGCGCCGGCAGCGGCGGCGGCATGGCCGGTTCCGGCACTGGCCGGGTCGGCAACGCCACCTACGGCCAGTACCTCTCCTACGCCTTTCAGCGGGCGCTGCGCGAGGAGCCGTCGATCCGTCATCTGAGTTACCGGATACAGATCAATCTCTGGCTTAACGAAGCCGGCCAGATCACCCGGGTGCAATTACTCAAGTCCAGTGGTGACCCGGATACGGACGACAAAGTGATCGCCGCCGTGCGTGCCATCCCGGCGCTGGATCAAAAGCCGCCGAAGTCGATGACACTGCCGGTGAAAGTGGCTTTGCAAGGGCGGCGTCCGGGCTGACCGGGACCGAAACCAACCAGACCCAAGAATCGAGACGAACCGTTTCAGGAGCAATAAAGCAATGAACATGAAGCGCAATCAGTGGCTGCTGATGCTGGCCGTGGCGGCGACCCTGAGCGGCCCGGCCGTGGCGCAGGCACCCGCCGAATCCACCGCGCCGGAGGGCAACAGCACCACCGTGCACCTGATCCGGTTGTTGGTGGAACAGGGGGTGATCACCGATGCCCAGGCCAACGCCTTGCTACAGCAGGCGCAACAGGAGGCCCAGACCGCCAGTCAGCGCCGCCCCGAACCTGAAGTGCGGGAAGGGGACGTGCGTGTGCCCTACATCCCGGAAGTGGTTCGTGACGAGATTCGCGAGGAAGTCAAACAGGAAGTGATGGCCCAGGCCAAGGCGGAAAACTGGGCGGCACCGAATACCTTTCCGGACTGGGTATCGCGGGTGAAGCTGTTTGGTGACGTGCGGGTACGTAATGAGAGCCGGTTCTTTTCCGGGGATAACATTGATCAACTCGTGGATGGCCAAAAATATAATGAAGATGGCCCGTTTGAAACCAATCTGGGGCCTATCGCTAGTGACTTTCCCCCCCTGATGAACACCCGTGAAGACCGCACCAACCTGTTGCGGCTCCGTGCCCGTTTCGGTTTGGAAGCGGATCTGGGGGGCAACTGGAGCACCGGTGTCAGATTGGCCACGGGCAGCAGCAATGGCCCGGTTTCCACTACCCAGACGCTCGGTGGCGGGCTCAGCAAAAAAGACATTTGGCTGGATCAGGGGTGGGTGAAATGGGCTCCGGGGATTTGGCGCTTCACCGCTGGGCGCGCGGAGAACCCCTTCGTCTCCACCGACATTCTGTTCTCCGGTGATCTGAGTTTCGATGGTGTGTCCGCCGGTTTCAAGGACCTTCGGGTCGGTGATCGCGTCGCGATGTTCGGCACCATTGGCGCCTTTCCCCTGGAATACAGCTCCGACTCATGGCCTTCCAGCAGCCCGGACAAAAGTGATAGTGAGGACAAATGGCTGTTCGGCGCGCAGGTCGGCGCCAACTGGGTGTTCAATCAGGAAGAGCGCCTGACCGCGGCCATCGGCTACTACCACTTTGATAACATTCAAGGGCAGCGGTCTTCCGAATGTGAATTGTACAGTGACCCATACCAGTTCTGCGATACGGATTGGTCGCGGCCGACCTTCATGCAGAAGGGGAATACCCTGTTCTGGCTGCGCGATATCCAACCCAATCCGGATGCCGACGTCACTTCAATGCCCCAATACCTGGGGTTGGCCTCGGAATTTCAGCTGTTCGATCTGAACCTGATCTGGGATACACGGGTTTTCAGTGATTACAAACTCAGGTTGGCGGGCAACATCATTTATAACGACGCCTATTCCGAACAGGCCATGTGGCGCAATGCCGCCGGCATGATCGTCAACAACTTCGATGAAGACGGCGAATTCGAAAGTGGGCGAACCGCCTGGATGGTTCATGCTGCTTTCGGTTCCTCCCTGAAGCTGGACCGGAGGGGGGACTGGCTGACCTTCCTGGGCTACAAACACATTGAGCCGGATGCTTTACCGGATGCCTACAACGATTCTTCCTTCCACCTCGGCGGCACCAATGCCAAGGGCTACTACCTGGGCGCGGCTTACGCCTTGAACGAGCGGCTGTACTTCCAGGGCCGCTGGATGAGTTCGGAAGAGGTGTATGGACCGCCGCTGTCCATCGACATTTTGCAGCTCGAACTGAACGCCCGGTTCTGATCGACCTGGCGATGAAGGGAGGTAATACCATGAAGATGACGGATAACGTCAAAACAAAGTGGTTACCCGTGACGATGGCATTGATGGTCCTGGCTTTGCCGGCGTGGACGCAAGCACAGCAGTCCAGTCTGGAAGAACGTCTGCGCACCGAGTTACGCAACACCACCCAGCAATTGCGGGACCTGCAATCCCGGCAAGCGGGCCTGGAGGCGGCCCGTTCCAACGCGGAAGTGCAACGTGACGCCGCCAGGGCCAAGGTGGCCAAATTGCAGGCCCGGCTCGATGCGGTGGAAGGGAATCTGGCCTCCCAGCAACGCAGCAGTCAAGCACGCATCGCGGCCAGCCAGGAACGCGCCCAGCAGATGCGCGACGCCTACGATGAGTTGTTGACCCTGGCCAAAGGCAAGGAAACGGAACGGCTGACGCTGCAGAAAGCGTTGCAACAACGTACCGCCGAATTGCAGACCTGCGTCAGCCGCAACGAGGAGATGTATATGGCGGGCAAGGAGATTCTGTCCGCTTATGAAAGCCTCGGTGCCGGCAGCCTGTTCAAGATGCGTCAGCCGCTGGCGACCTCGTCGCGGGTGGAGTTCGAGAACAGGGCCCAGGAAATGGGAGACCGGCTGTATAACGCCCAGGTCGGCGTGGTGCGGTCGGACCAGGACGGTAACGCCGGTGCGGCGGAAAACGGCGGCTGACCATCATCGAAACGTCACAACGGCTTGTTAAGGACATCACCATGAGCGAAGAAAACCACATCATCGACACTCTGCTTCTTGAGGAACTCAGTGCTCTGTTGCAGGAAGCCGGTTATCGCACCAATGAAACCGAGCATAACGGCAGCAAGCAACTGCTCAGCGCCAGTCAGGGCATCGGCTTTGCCGTGCGCCCCGGTAATATGCTGGGGGAAGGGCTTCTGGACTTCACCATCAGCTGCGCTTTGCGCATCCAGGGCGAGTTGCCGGAAGGGCTGATCCCGGCCTGGAATCGCGGCAAGCGTTTCTCGAGATTGAGCCGGCATGGTGATTTTCTGGTGCTGGAAATGGATGTGATCGTGGCTGGCGGTGTGCGCCGCGCCCATGTGCGCGCCAACCTGGAAATCTGGGACCGCTTGTTGCAGGAGTTCCTGCTCTATCTGCGCAATTACCGTGACGAGAACCGTAATGAGAGCCACGATAAAGACGATGCCTCGGAACATGAGCAGGCGATAAGCACGGAAGCGGCGGAGTGACGGGTAGAGAAGTGAATTGCCGGCGTGCCGGCGATGGTTTCAACCAGGGAGTGAACAATGAAAAGCGCACAGGTTTTACTCAGCGCGGTGTTGGCTGGTTTGGCGGGCGTCATTGGCACCGTTTGGGTGATGCAACCGTCCGAGGCGGTGGCCGTTTCGGAACCGGCATCGATTCCGTCACCGGCGGCCTCATCGCCCACCTCCACAGGGCAAGGGGATGCGGTCGCGGCCCTGGGGGCGGTCAGTCTGCGCGATCAGGAAGTGGCGGACTGGCTGGCGGCGTTGTCGCCACAGGCCCGCTCGGCGATACAGCGGGATCGTGCGCTGTTTGATGATTGGGCGCGTCAGCGTCTGGCGGAAAAGGCACTGATTCAAGAGGCCCGGCAACAGGGCTGGGAGAAGCGGGAGGAAGTGACGCGGGCCATCGATCAAGCGCGTGATCAGATCCTGCTGCGCAGCTATCTGGGCGCGGTGAGCCAGGTGCCGGAGGACTTTCCCGATGACGCCACGCTGCGGCAGCTTTATGACAACAGAAAGCAGGAACTGGCGGTACCGGAACGTTATTACCTCAGGCAGATTTTTCTTGCCGTGGACGGCGCCAATGCCGACCAGGTGAAAGCTCGCGCCGGGCAATTGGTGAAGGAAGCCCGCGCTAAGAAAGGGGACTTCGCCGAACTGGCCCGTCGTCATTCCGATGACGCGGCTTCCGCCGCCCGGGGTGGTGATATCGGCGTGCAGTCACTAGCCCAGCTTACTCCGGAGGCGCGCCCGGTGGTGACGGCGTTGAAGGAAGGGGAAGTCTCCGCGCCGTTTCGCACCGCGTCGGGTTGGCATGTGCTCAAGCTGGAGAAGACCGAGGCGGCGAGAACCGCCACCTTCGATGAGGTGCGCGATCAACTGCGCGCCACGGTCAGGGAGCAGCGCCGGCGGCAAAACGCCGAGGCCTACCTGAACCGTCTGGTGGGTGAAGCTTCTCTCAGTATCAACGGCGCCGCGGTGACGGCGTTGCTGGAAAACCAAAACCAGCCTTAATCAAAAAGGAACCTGTATGCCGATCCGGATGGTAATGGTAACGGCGCTGGCCGCCACTGTGCTGGCCGCCTGTACCCAGACCACGCCCCGCTCCGATTCAGCGGTTGATCGCTATCAGCGTTCGGTGATCGTGCAATGTTCGCTGACCCAGGATGTGGAAGCCAATCCCTGTATCGCCAAGGCGCGCCAGGCTTGTGGCACGGACCGGGTGCGTTTGAAAAACGTGGATTCCCGACAAGCAGTGAGTGCCCCGGTGGCGCGGGGAGCTCCGGTAACGCTGGTGTATAACTACTCAGTGGTCTATTACTGCCAGGATTAGCGGCGGGATGCCGGGACATGCCCGCTGAAGGTATGAATCCGCATGGTATTCGCTGCCACGGCAGCTTCCCAGAGAGAGCTACGAAGCCGCTGTGGGAGGCTGCCTTGGCAGCGAATCAGCGTGTAGGATGTGTAGGAGTACGGTCTCTCAGCTGATAATCAGAATCCCACCCGGCAATGATCGCACCTCCGCGCCACGCACTTCCTTGACCAGAGCGGCGAAGTCTTCCAGTTTGTCCAATGACAGATAAGCCTGTACCGGAACCCGGCCGATCTGATCGTTCACCAACACGATCTGCCCCGGGCGGTAGCGGTTCACCTCGTCCACCACCCGGGCCAGTGGCGTGCCGTTGAACACCAGCATGCGTTGCCGCCAGGCCGTCACATGATCCGGGTCCACGTGTTGCACGGAGGACAAGCGGGCGCTGTTGTACACCACTTGCTGGGCAGGCTGGAGCTGGACACTCTGGTGTTGATGGCGCACCGCCACCTGGCCATCCAGGCAGGTCACCCGCACGCGGTCATCGGTGAAGCGCACATTGAAGCGTGCGTGGCGTGCTTCAATGAGGCCGTTCTGGGCGGTCACCGTGAAGGGAAGGCGGTTGCCGTCGGCGGTGGTGATCTCGGTTTCACCGCTGTTCAACACCAGCCCGGTAATGTGTTCCGCCTGCCGGTTCACATCGATACTGGTACGGGTGTTGAGCTGCACGGTGGCGGTATTGGGCAACACCACTTCGCGCTGCTCCCCGGTGCCGGTCCAGAGATCGGCGGACTGCATGCCCATGCGCGTCCACAGATCCAGAGGCGAGCGTAACGCCAGCCAGCCCGCCGCCGAAGCCGCCACGGCGCCGCCGAGAAAGGCCCGCCGAGTGAGGCGGGAAGAACGGCGCCGGGGCAACGGATGAACTTCCGCTTCGACGGTTTCGCTGGTAACGGCCTGTTCCACGCCTTGCCAGACCTGGCGGCAATGGACGAATGCCCGGGCGTGCTCCGGGCTCCGCGCGCACCAGCGGCGGAAAGCTTCACCGTCGGCGGCGCTGGCGCGTCCCGAGGAGAGGTGCACCACCCATTCTCTTGCCTCCCGGGTGATCCGGTCGGAAGAGGGGGCGGGGGCATTTCGATAATCGGTCATGATTGCGTCGGCCTTTTTTGTCTGGGCCCGTAACGTGGGGAGTAATCCCGTTCCAACCGTTCGCAACAATGCTGTAATCCGGCGCGCAGCTCTTTTTCCACGGTGCGCAGGGATACACCGAAACGCTCGGCGATTTCCGCGTGCGGCGTGTCCTCGATACGCGCGGCGGTGACGATGGCGCGGCGGCGCCGTGGCAGTTCCGCCAGGGCTCTGCGGAATATCCGGATCTCCTGTTCACCGAGTGCTTCACGGGCGGGGTCGGCCAGTTCATCCGCCATCTGATAGAGATCTTCCACTTCGTCCAATGTCATCACCCGGGCGTGTTTGCGGCGTTGCTCTTCCGCCACGTTCATGGCGATGCGAAAAAGGTAGGCGGCGGGGTGATGAACACGGGTGCCCTCCTGCATACGTTCGATGCGCAACCAGGTTTCCTGTAAGGCGTCCTCCGCCAGTTGATGGGAACCCAGGCGGCTGGAGAGGCGCTGACGGAACTCGTCGTAACGTTGCACCAGCAGATCGTGCAGCGACTGGTGCGGGATGTCGGCGGTGCTCATTCCCTGGATTCTCCTTGGCAGGATGGTGTGCCCGGGTGGAGTAGCAGTGTGATCGGCTGCGGCATGCCCGGCGGCGGTGGCGGCAGGGTCAGATCCTTGAAACTGGCGCGGACGTTTTTCCCCCACCGTGCCTCGGCATCGCTGTCCGGAAAGTGCATCCGGGTGATCCGGCCTTGAGGGTCGGCCCACAATTGCACCACCAGGCGAAAACGTCCCAGTTGTTCCGGTCGATGGCGACACAAACTGGTGATCACTGATTGTTGCAGTGAGCGGGCATAGGTGGGCGGCACCGAGGAGCGGACCTTGGGCGGGACGTTTTCGGTGGTGTCGTGCTGGTCCGGTATCAGCGTCAGGGCGGAATCGGTCAGCCGGCGGCTGGTCAGCCCGGTACCGTTCAGCAACAGCGTCAGCGCCTGATCCGGAGCGAAATGACCTCGTACGGCGCTGGCGGTTTTGTCCTGGATGCGATCACTGGTAACCAAGATCGATATCCCCGTTTGCTCACTGAAAGTCTCCAGCGACAGCGGTAAAGGCTGCGCGGGAAGATCAAAAAAGGGGGCGCCTTCATTGGCGTGGCCGGTCAGGGTCGATGCCAGCATCAGTCCTGTCCCCACCCGTCGCAACAAACGGAGAACGGAGCTCCAGTTGGCGAAAGAGGCGGTGATCGTCACGGGAAAGACGGCACTGGCATGGTCACCTGTAGACACTGCATCCGGGTCTTGAACCGGCGGATTCAATCCGTGCTCCACCATGCAGGCTCTGTGTGTCAAATCCGTGTCGTTGGTTGTAGAACCCGACACTGCCTGGATTGTGCCCCTTGATGAACTTTCCGTGAAAAAACGGCGGTCGTGGGGCGGGCCGATCATCTTTCTCACAAAGACCGTTCACGCTGGAGCCGATGCCGCGCCGGGGGCCGTTGGGGTTGTGCCGTGGCCGCCGTCGGTAGCGTGTAGGGATGCGGGGCGCGCCCGTCGCGCGCACCGCCATCGCCTTGGTGGTCGTCCACAGCCGTTGTTGAGAGCGCCTATTTCATGCTGACCAAAAACACCAGACCGGCCCGCCGCACTCCGGTACGTTCCGTGATTTCCCGCAAGCCTCTGGCCCTGGCCGTGGCCTCGATTCTGGCAGTGGGGGCCGGGCAGGCCGACGCCAGCAGCCCGCGCCCGTTCAGCCCGGAGTGGTTCGCCGCCGCCCGCGCCAATACCGCCCCCACCGCCCGGCCTCTGGCCCAGCAACGGCAAGCTCGCGAACGCTTGCAACACTCGATCAACAATGTCGGCCGCACCGCCGCTGCCGTGGCCGCCCAGAGAGCGGCGCAGGAAGCGGCCCGCAAGGCTGCCCAACAGGCCGCGTCGAACATTCCCAACGGCCTCGGAGACGGCGGCCTCAAGGTCGATGTGAACCCGGACACCGCCGGCTGGCTCAACGCCAAGGATCCGACCCAGACCACCAAGGACGGCCACACCACCGTCCGCATCGAACAAACCGCCGACAAGGCCATCCTCAACTGGGAGACCTTCAACGTCGGCCGTGACACCACCGTGGACTTCGATCAGCAGGCCAATTGGGCGGCGCTGAACCGGGTCAACGACCCCAACGCCCGCCCCAGTCAGATCCAGGGGCGGATCCAGGGCGACGGCACGGTGATGATCGTCAACCGCAATGGCGTGGTGTTCAGCGGCTCAAGCCAGGTCAATGTGCGCAACCTGGTGGCCGCCGCCGCCGACATCAGCGACCAGCAGTTCACCGAACGCGGTTTGTACGTGGACACCAACGGCTCCCAGCCCACCTTCACCGACGCCGCCGGCAACGTGACGGTGGACGCCGGCGCCAGCATCACCACCCACGAACCGGAATCGGTGACCCAGGGCGGCGGCTATGTGCTGCTGATGGGACGGGAGGTGAACAACGCCGGGGAAATCACCACCCGCCGGGGCCAGACCACCCTGGCCGCCGGTGAGGACTTCTACATCCGCAAGGGCGCGGGCACCGAAGCCAACCAGGCCTCCACCACCCGTGGCAACGAAGTGGCCAGCACCTGGGAAGCCGGCAGCGACGCCGGCACCGTCACCAATGAAGGCCTGATCGTGGCGCGGGAAGGGGACATCACCCTCACCGGTCACGACGTGCGCCAACAGGGCGTGGCCATGGCCACCACCACGGTGAACACCCGGGGTACCGTTCATCTGCTCAACTCGGCCAGCGACACCGAAGGCAAAGTGACCCTGGGCGAGGGGGCGGTGACCACGGTGGTGATCGAGGACGATGGCGAGACCGCCCTGGACAATCAGCGTGACGCCTTGATCGAGTCGTCGGCGGAACTGGATGGCCTGCGCGATGACATGATCACCGGCGCCTTCGACAACATCGGCCTGATGGCCGACCGCCGCGACCAGTCCCGGGTGGAAATCGTCTCCGGCGGCGATGTGGTGTTCGAGAAGGATTCCCTGACCCTGGCCACCGGCGGCCAGATCGCCGTGGACGCTGGCCGCCGCACCCACCTGAACGCGGGCTCGGAACTGGACGTGTCCGGCTCCGTGGGTGTGAAGGTGGCGATGGAATCCAACAATGTCCTGATCAACGTGCAGGGCAATGAGCAGCGGGACTCGCCGGATAACCGCGACAACGGTGGGCTCAACAACGGTGACGTCTGGGTTGATCGGCGCAACCTGATCTTCGTGCCCGCCGGCACTGGCGGCTACGAAACGGATCGGTGGTATACCGCCGGTGGTCTGCTGGAAGTGAGTGGCTACCTGGATACCCAGGGCCACGGCATCGGGGAATGGTCGGCGGCGGGCGGCACCGTGCTGCTCGGCGGCAGTGAAGTGGTGACCCAGACCGGCTCGGCGGTGAACCTGTCCGGCGGTACCCTTGATGTGCAGACCGGCTATATCGCCAAAACCTGGCTCAAAGGCGCCGACGGCAGATTGTATGACGCCGCCACCGCCCCGGCGAGCATGCTTTACACGGGTATCTATCAGGGCTATGAACGGGTCAGCGAACGCTGGGGGCAAACCGACGCCTGGCGCAATCCGCTGATCGCGCCAGAGCGTCAACTGGAAAACGGCTACACCGTGGGCCGCGACGCCGGCACCCTGATCATCAACGCCCCCACCGCCGTGCTGGAGGGCGACATCGTCGCCGAAGTGTTCCAGGGCGAGCGCCAGAACCAGGCCCAGGACGCCGGGCGGGACAGCTACCAGCAAGCGCAGAACCGGGTGGCCCGCCGTGGCCGCCTGGCGGTGGGGCAGTATGGCCAGTACGGCCTGGAAAACGCCTACGGCAGCGACATTCGCATAGGCGACTTCGACGACATCAGCGAGCAACTCACCCTGGAATCCGATCTCAGCGAACGGCTCAACACCGTTTGGCTGGACGCTGGTCGTTTGAATGAACAGCGCCTCGGTGGCCTGGATCTGGTGTCTGGTGGCAGCATTTCGGTGGAGAGTGATCTGACTCTGGCAGAGGGTGGGCAGTTGCGTCTGGTGTCCGGGCAGGTGGAGGTGGATGCCTCCGTCACCGCCCGGGGCGGGGATACTGCGCTGACCAATATATTGATGCCTGCCGGCACCAGTCTCACTCCGATAGCGTTCACCGATGAGGACGGAAACAGCGAATTGCGTCTGACCGAAAACGGCCAGTTGGACGCCCGTGGCCTATGGCGCAACGGCTTGTTGGAAAGCGGTGAGAACTGGAAGCAGGCCTATGTGGATGGTGGCGATGTCATCATCGAAGGCACTCAAGATGTCACCCTCGCTGAAGGCAGCCTGATTGATGTGTCTTCCGGGGCTGCCTTGAAGGCGGATGGAGAACTGCTGGGAGGGCGTGGCGGTGATATCACGCTTGGGGCGAACGTTCCCCTCACCACAAGTTCCGGTTCAGCCAGTCCCGGTGGCGGTACGCTGGTCCTGGATGGAGAACTGCGCAGCTACGGGGTTGCTGGCGGTGGCGAGCTGATATTGGAGACCGGCCAGGCCGTGGTGATTGGCGACGGGGGCCTGGAGACCAATGGTGTTCTACAGGCCGGCGAAACCGCGCCTGTGGACCTGACGCTGATAGAGGACCTGGTGGTCCGGGAAGGGCAGCCGCTGCCTCTGGATTACAGTTACAAGAGGACATCGGCGGCGCCGGGAGAGCCGGTCGGAGATGGTGAGCTTGAGGTCTCCATGTCGGATCCTCTCGTCACCGGGGAGGATTGGGTCGTTCCCGACGCGGAACACGGTACTTTCTATGTTACCTACCAGTCTCCTGCGGGCGGGTATCAGGTGGCATACTCTGGGGCTATCGTGCCGGCGGGCTCTTCGATTATCGCCAAAACCCCATCAAATCTTGGGGCGTGGGCTGCGGATTACGTGGTACCGGCGGATGTATTCCCCAATGGTGTACCGTTGGTGCCCAGTGCATCGGTGGTTGACGCCGGATCGCCTGCGCCGTTTGACATCACTATTGAGGCTGGTTCCGTCCTGGCGCGTGGTACGAGCTTGCCCTCAAATGTCCGGGTAAAGGAAGTGCTGGTGCTGAACGAAGCCGATTTCCGGCGTGGCTTCTCCAGCTACGATATCAACGGGCATCAAGGGGTGTTGGTTAGCGAAGAGACCGAGATTGACGTCGCCATGCCGGTGTTGCGTCTGGCCGAGGGCGCTTTTCAGACCTCCGCCTATGACGAGGCGTTGGAAACCTGGCAGCCGGAGCTGTTCCTGGAACGCCCTCTGGACGGAGAGCTGGAACAACGCGGCGGCGCCAGCCTTGCCCTGCGCTCCGATCTCAATGGCCTGGGCGGGGCCATCATGGTGGCGGAAGGTGCTCGCCTGGAGGTGGACCCGGGCCAGTCGCTGTTGCTTTCCGGCCGTAATCGGCTGACTGTGGACGGAACACTGCGGGCACAAAGCGGTATCATTCAGGTGGTCTCTTCCTTCCTGACCATTAGACCCGCGAGCGGTTCGGAAGACCGGATCGAGATTGGTGAAAACGCGGTGCTGGATGCTTCCGGCTTGGCTTATACGGCTACGGATGCCCGGGATCGCAACTATGGCGCCGTGCTGGATGGCGGCGAGGTGGTACTGGGGGCGGAGGCGCCGGAGGACTTCGGTGATGCCAATCTATACGACATCAACAATCTCTTCGTGGTGGTGCGTGAAGGCGCATTGATTGATGTGTCCGGCGTCAGTGCCGGCCTGGATCTGGGTCAGCCCACCGCCACCACGGTGGCCAGTGATGGCGGCTCCTTGGCCATGCGCTCCAATTCCGGGATCTATTTCGATGGTGAACTGAGGGCCGACGCCGGTGGCGCGAACGCATCGGGAGGCGGCCTGGAGGTGCTGCTGGAAGGTACGCTGACCATCGCCTCTCAAGCCACCGAAGAGGCTTCGGTGCTGCGCAATATCACCCTCACCCAGGCGGATACCGGCTCCGGTTACGACGATGAAAATCTGGCCTATGGCCAGGCCCGCTTCTCCGTTGACGCTTTGCAGGATTCAGGCATTGACCACCTGAGCCTGTGGGCCCGGGACGCCATCCTGTTCGACAGCGATGTGGACCTGGCACTGGGCGGCAGCCTGTCGCTCACCGCCGTCACCCTGGCCACCCCTGATCATACCGCCAGGCAAGTGCGGTTGGCCGCCCCCCATGTGCATCTGGCGGGGCGGGTGAGTCTCCCTGACTCTTCTAGCGGGAGTGTTTCTGGAGTCAACCCCTACCTTCAATTCGACAACAATGCGCCGCTCGCGGAGGGCGACAGCCAGCTGAGCGTGGAGGCGGCGCTGATTGATCTCGGTGAAGGGGTACTGACCTTCGGCGCCCGGGGCAGCCATGATACCCCCAATGGCGCCACCCCGGTGGAATTGCCGGGCTTCGCCGATATCACCCTGACCAGCACCGGGGATATCCGCCTCACCGGTGCCGATCTAATGGCGACGGAAGCGCTGACCTTCATCAGCCAACGCCTGTACCCCACCACCCACAGCGGTAACCGCATCCGGGTGGGGCTTGGCGATGCCGGCATCAACGGTGGCCCGCTGGAGGATGCGGTACTGCGTTTCCGCTACTACGACGAAGAGCGGGCGAGGGAGCAGGCGTCGCCGCTTTCCGTCTATGGCTACCTGTCCATGGAGGCCCCCATCATCGATCAGGGGGCCGCGTTGTACGCTCCGCTGGGAGGCATCGCGTTCTCGCACCCTCACGCGAACCAGGGCGGCTTTACAAATTACCCCACGGACCTTTATGGAGGCATAACGCCTCAATTCATTAGTAATCTGGAAATGAACGTGCTGTTACGTCAAGGCAGTCTGACTTCGGTGAGCGCGGCCGGTCTGGTGCTGCCCTACGGCTATCTGGAAGGGGAGAGTTATTATTACAATGGTACTGAAGTTCGCTATGACCAAGTGGGGCTCAGAGGAACCGAACAGAATCAGCGCACCGCCACGGGCATCCATTTCGCCACCGCTACTTTCGAGGCCGAGGACGGCGCGGTGATCGATGTCAGCGCCGGCGGCGAGCTGCGCGGCGTGGGGTTCACCTCTGGTCGCGGTGGTTCCGTGGATATCCTCAATACCGCCCTGGCCAATGCCGCCCCCTGGCATGCGGGTGACGCCGATGCCCAGGTCTACGCCATCGTGCCCGGCTTGAGCGACAGCCAGGCCCCTCTCGACCCGGCCCTGGCAAGCCATTCCAAAGTGGGGCAGCAGATCACCATCGGTGACGGCGTGCCCGGCCTGCCGGCGGGCACCTATACCCTGTTGCCGGCGGAATACGCCCTGATGCCCGGCGGCTACCGGGTGGAGTTGGGCGGCGACATGGCCCGGTATGATACGGGCATCGTGGCCAGCCCGGCAGTGGGTCTGTATCGCGCTCCGGTGAACACGGTCAACGGTCTGAGCGAGGTCTTGGATTCGGCGCCCCTGTGGGCCACGGTCATGTCCGGTGACACCCTGCGCCGCTATGGGGACTACAACGAAACCACCTTGAGCGAATGGGTGACGAACACGCTGGCGCAATTCGGCGACACCCGGCTAATGGCTCCCTTGTTGCCGGAAGATGTGCGGCCGCTCAGCTTTGATTTTCGTCATGCCGCCAGCGGCGATGACCGGGCGTTCTCCTTCAACGGGGAATTGCGCAACACCCAGGTGGAAGATGGTCGTGGCGGTATGGTGGCGCTGTATGGCAAGGATCTGGAAGTGGTGGCCGCCACCGGCGAGCGTGACGAGGCGGACAGCGGTTACATCACCTTGCTGGACGAGGATCTGAACCATCTCGGCGCCACTGTGCTGGGGGTTGGTGTTAATAGGGATGCAAGCAGGCCAAGCGCCTCCGGCAAGACGGTGATTCGTTCCGGCGCCACCTTACGGGCCGGTTCCTTGCTGGTTGGCGGGTCGGGACAGGGTGCCGTGGTGGTGGAATCCGGCGCGGTGCTCGACAGCCGTGGTCAGGGCCAGGCCGGCTGGAGCGCCGACAACGGTTTTCTTATTTCCCCGCTCGCCGATGTGGCTCTGTTGACGGTGAGCAACGACAGGATGCAGTTCGGCGCCGCCAGCGGCAACGGCACCATCCGTATTGAGGACGGTGCCGGCTTGTACGGCGAGGGCACCTTGGCCCTGTCCGCTCCGGGTGGCCTGGAGATCGGCGATATCAGCCTGGCCGCCAGCGATCTGCTGCTGTCCATGGAGGACATCAATATCGGTGAGGACGCCGCCTTGGCGGCGGCTGAGGCCCAGGGGGTACTCTCCGGTGGATGGCAATTGAACCAGAGCACGTTGGATGGCCTTTTGGCGCTGGGTGAGCTAGACAGTCTCAGCTTGCAGGCTTCCGATTCCATCAATTTCATTGGTTCGGTCTCCCTGGACACCTACGATGACAGTGGTGAGTCCCAGGCCAATCTGCGTTTTATCGGACCGGCCATTTATGGCCGCGGTGGGGACGGCGACACCGCCACCATCCGCACCGATCAGTTTATCTGGAGTGGCTTGGGGTATACCTCCGGTCGCGAAGGGTCGGCGGAATTCGAAGCCGGCTCGGTGGCGCCCGGCGAGGTAATCGCCGGCGGCGCGGGTACGGGCACAGGCGCTTTCCGGGTGGAAGCCAACGAAGTCATGTTCGGCTTCAACGGCCTGGTGGGCGACCAGAGCGCCAACGCCACCCTGGAACGTCTGATGCTCGGTTTCAACGACGTTACCTTCGGAGCCCAGGACCGTATTACCAGCGATCTGTACGGCGGCCTGTCCGTTTACCAGCAAAAGAACAGTGACGATACCTTCAGCGGCGGCAACCTGACCCTGAGCGCCCCGGTGCTTACCGGCCAGGCCGGTTCCGAAATGGCCTACCGTACCGGCGGTAATCTGCTGGTGAGCCGTCCCGACAATGCCGCCGCTGCGGCCCCGGCGGACCTGGACCTGGGTGCGCAACTGAGTCTGGAGGGCAATAGCGTTCGTGTGGAGGGCAGCATCATTGCCCCCAGCGGCAAGGTGGCCATCGAGTCCACCGAGGATCTGCTGCTGGCCGACGGCAGCCTGATCAACGTGGCTGGCCGGGCGGTGGAGTTCTTCGATGTCACCAAATACAGCTTCGGTGGCGCGATCAGCCTGGAAAGCGCTGAAGGCAATGTCCAGCAGGCCGCGGGCTCTCGTATCGATGTGTCCGCGCCTTACAGCGACGCGGGCAAACTGGAAGCCACCGCCGCCAACGGCACCGTGGACCTGGCCGGTGAGCTGGTTGCTCGTAATCCCGGGGAGGCCCCGGAAGGCGAGGGCGAAGGCGGCACCATTCGTATCAAGGCCAATACTTTGCCTGGCTTCGTGGCCCTCAACCAACGCCTCACCGACGGTGGCTTCGATTACCTGCGCGGCTTCGAGACCAATGAAGGTGATCTGACCCTGGGCGAGGAAGTCCGCGCCCGTCATATCGAGACCACCGCCAACGGCGGTGACCTGATCGTCGACGGCAATCTGCGCGCAGGTGGCGAGTACGCCGGCAGTATCTACCTGGCCGCCGCCAATGACCTGCAGGTGGTGAATGGCGCCCGCCTGGACGCCAGCGGTGAGCAACTCAAGCTGGACAGCTACGGTGACCCCATCGAGGGCAGCAACCGGGCCATTATCAACCTGACCAGCCGGGATGGCCGTCTGGTGCTGGGTGATAACGTGACGTTGGATGTGAGCGCGGGCGGTGAAGCCCGTGGCACCATTGATCTGAATGCCCGCCGCCTGGGTGCACCTTCTGAAACATCGGCAACCGGTAACGACGTGGCGGTGGATGCCGGTGACAGCCTGGCGGTCTCCGGCGCCAAACGGGTGTCGGTGAACGGATTCTGGAGCTACGACGATGCTCCGGACGATCCGGAGGGGCCTGCTGCGCAGCGTGTTGATCAGGAGTATCTGGATCGGATCCACGAAGAGAGCAAGGGCTTTGTCAACGCGGCTCTGGCCAACGATGCGCTGCAACAGCGTTTGGCGAACCTGAAAGACGCCGCTGGCGAGGCCTTCTCCTTGCGTCCCGGTGTGGAGATCGTCTCCGCCACCGAGGACGGCAATCTGCGTATCGATGGTGATCTGGACTTCTCCGGCTATCGCTATGGGCCGGGTGTGGACGAGGCCGTACACGGCAGCGGTACCGCTGGCGTGTTCGTGATGCGTGCCGGGGGCGATCTGGAGGTGAATGGCAGTGTAACTGATGGCTTCAAGCTGCCACCTAATACCCCCGACAGCAGCTATACCTTGGATTTTGAGTTGGATCCGGGGTTGTTGAACGGCGAGGGGCAGCTGACGCAAGACTTTGAGCTTGAGGAAAACCTAACGCTGAGATCGGGGTGGAGTCTGGGCAGTATTCATGCCTCAGGGAGCCCATACTTCTTGCCTTTCGATCTGACGGAAACGTTGATTCAGGTCTCTCCAAACGTCCAGATACCGTTTGATGGTGAATTATCGGGCTCTGTAACTCTGCCTTTTGGCGCGACACTTCCCGCTGATATCGTATTGCCTGTACAGATCAATGATCTTGCACGACCAGGGACAACTTATGGACCCGGGCTTGTTCCGGCCGGCACCACCGTCGGGTTCGTATCACTTCCTGCCGGAACAACGATATTTCAGGGCAGTACGTTTAGCGTAGCAATGAGTTTTAGACCCTCAGTAATACCCGCAGGAACAGATCTTCAGGGTATTAACGTAATAGATGCAAAGGAATATGGGGAAGACCTCCAGTTGGAGACGGGTTTCGTACTGCCGAAGGGCTTCGGCATTTCCAGCTTTAAAGGTGAGGAGTTCGAACAGCCGATCTGGCCCATGGCATCCGCCATGAATGAGGGCTCGGAAAGCTGGGATCTGCGGCTTGTCTCCGGTGCCGATCTGGCCTCCGCCAGCAGTCGCTCAACCCAGGTTTTGACAGCGGGAGGGGATCTGATCCTCGACAATGACTATAAGGTTGTTACCTATAAAGGGCTGGATGCGGATGTAGTTCGGGAGGGGCTGAGTGTGATCCGCACCGGCACGGGCGATCTGGAACTGATCGCCAGTCGCGACTACCTCCAGAATTCCCGGTTCAGCATTTACACGGGGGGTACGGCGGTGGAAGGGGCGCCGGCACTTGGGGCTGAGCGTACCGAGGACGGTACCGTCCTCAACACTGATCATGCCTTGTATGAGGATGCCGCGGCGGCGGCCACCGCGCTGATCAATACCAGCGGCGGTAATGTCCTGGTGCAAGTGGGCCGTGATATCCAGGGGTATGAATCCAATGGTGAGACCGGTCACTGGCTTTGGGCCGCCTCGGGCACTGAAACCGGAAACCAGCAAGTATGGGGCATCAATCCCGGTAACTATGGCTTGGCCGGTTCTGGCAGCAATCAATATCTGGACCTGCTGGGCTTCGACGGCATCGGCACCCTGGGGGGCGGCAACCTGACGGTGACCGCTGGCGGTGATGTCGGTGCCCACACCCGTACCTCCGACGGTCAAGTCCTGGGCGGTGTCTTCCTGATGGTCGGTGGCGCCGGCTGGGTCGATGGCGAGGGGCAACGCCATACCTACGGTGGTGGCGACTTGAAGCTGGACGTGGCGGGCATCATCGATCCGGTCTTTTTGGGTAACACTCTGGACCAGGGTGGCGTGGCCAACCTGCGTGGTGATGTCCAGGTGCGGGCCGAAGCCCTGGGGGAACTGTGGCAAACCTACGACGTGGCTTCGTACAACACCGACCCACGTCCGGATGACGAACTGCTGCTGGTGAACAAACGGGCCTTCGGTGGCCTGAGACTGGTGCTGGGCGATGCCAGGGCCACCCTCCATACACGAGGAGATGCGCTGGTCAATGTGCAGGATCCCTCTACCAATGGGGTGGTGCTGCGGACTGATCACACCGAAGCGCTTGTGTTGAGTACGGGCGGTGATATCGGCGTCGGTGGCGGCTCGGGGTCCGGTAGCCTGCCTGCCCGTTTCAGCGCGGTGGCCGCCGGCGGTTCTGTATACGGCAACGGCAATTCGCCCAACCAGGTCAACTTGACCACGGACGTGTCGTCCAACGGTTGGCTGGAAATTCTGGCCCGGGAGTCCATCTACACGCTGGGCTTGTCTACGGTCTATGATGCGTCGCTATCCGGCTTGGAGGTGGCCCCGGCCCGCTTTTACGCGCTGGAAGGCGATATTTATCAGCTGTATTACGGCTATTATGGTGTGTTTGGTATCTCTGGCTCTCTGCAAAATCGGGCCGGTCGCCCCGCGCATGTGCGCGCTGGTCGGGATATCGTTGAGTACGGCGGCGGGGAAGCAGGGCTGGCAAACTCCGCTCTGGGACATTACAGCCCGACGGATGTCTCCATCATCGAGGCTGGCCGTGATCTGATTCATATCAATACTCAGGTAATAGGCCCGGGCACCCTGGAACTCACCGCCGGTCGCAACGTCTACCAAGCCGACCGGGGCTGGGTGCGTAGCGTGGGTCCCTTTAGCGACGGAACGCGTGATGTTAACAACGGTGGCGCTGATATCGTGGTGAACGCGGGTATGGGCGAGTCCGGCCCGGATTATCAGGCGCTCATCGACACTTATCTGGACCCCGCCAATCTGGCCGAGGCCGGAAGGCCTCTGGCCGAGCAACCGGACAAGGTCGTCAAGGTGTACGACGAAGAACTGAGGGTCTGGCTGGAACAGCGTTTCGGGCTAACGGGTCTGGACCTCACCGATGCCCTGGCCTATTTCCAGAATCTGGCACCGGAGCAGCAGCGTATCTTCTTGCGCGAGCTCTATTACGCGGAACTGCGGGAAGGGGGACGGGAGTACACGGATTCCGAAGGACCCCGTTTCGGCAGCTACCTGCGTGGCCGCCGCGTGATCGAGACCCTGCTGCCGGAGATGGACAGTGAAATGGGCACCTCCGGTTACCAGGGTGACTTCACCATGTTCACGACTCAGGATGGGAATACCGAGCGCTCCGGTCTGATCCGCACCGAAGGCGGCGGCGACATCCAGATGCTGGTGCCCGGCGGTGATTTGATCATCGGCCTGGAATCAGTGCGCGCGGAGAACGGCGACAATGGCATCCTCACTCAGGGCAGCGGCGATATTCAGCTGTTCAGCCAGGGCGACATCGCGCTGGGCCTGTCCCGCATCATGACCACCTACGGCGGCGACATCTTCGCCTGGTCCAACGCTGGTGACATCAACGCCGGCCGCGGCGCCAAGACCACCCTGGTGTACACGCCGCCGCGCCGCACCTACGACAGTCTGGGTAATGTCACCCTGTCACCATCCGTGCCGAGTACCGGCGCGGGCATAGCCACCCTGGCACCGATCCCGGAAGTGCCGCCAGGAGACATCGATCTGATCGCGCCGCTGGGCGTGATCGACGCCGGTGAAGCGGGTATCCGCGTGTCCGGCAGTATCAATGTGGCGGCGTTGCAGGTGGTGAACGCGGAAAATATCCAGGTGCAAGGGGATTCCACCGGCCTGCCGGCGGTGGCGGCGGTGAATGTTGGGGCTCTGACCAGTGCCAGCAACGCCGCCTCCAGTGCGGTACAGGCGGCGGAGCAGGTCGGCCGGCGCTATCAGCAACAACAACCCTCAATCATCAACGTGGAAATTCTCGGCTACGGCGAGGAACGTCTGGAAGCGGGAGGCGGTCGGACCAGCGCCGCCCCGGCCTCCCGGCCTGGAGAGGGCATGGTGGAGGTGTTGGGGGCGGGGCCGTTGTCGGCGAACCAGATGGGCATGTTGACGCCCGCTGAGCGCCGGGGACTCAAGTCGCGCTGATCATCTCGGTTGAACCCCGGAGCAAGCCCGCTCCGGGGACATTGCCAGGAGGCACAAGGATGTTCTACGACCGTGACGCGGCCAGTCAGATATTGGCGATGACCCGGGTGACCACGCTGGCGCGCCTGCATGCCGCCACCACGTATCTGATTCAGATGCACGGGTTTCGCTTTTACTATTTTTCGCTGCGCGGGCAGCATGCGCTGACAGGCCGCGACCCGGTCACCTTGCACAATTTGCCGGTCAATGGCCGCCGGCCTGAAATGGATAGAGAGCCGGATCAGGATCCCCTCGCTCATTACGCCGCTACTCGTACCCTGCCCATGGATTGGAAGCAGATCATGGCGCTGCCCGGTTACCAGCACCGGGGTTATCTGCGCGTGATGGCGGCGCGGGCCCAACACGGACTATTAAGTGGTTGCACCGTGCCCTTGAGTCAGGCCAGTGGCGTTTTGGCGCGGCTGGATTTGATCTGTGATCATGATGACGAGGAAGCGGATCTCTGTATTCGCCGCTACCTGCCATACGCTTCTTTGCTGGGACAGGTCCTGTTGGATAAAACCCGGGGTCTGACCCGGCAAGAAGACGACGACCTGATGGAGCCCGATGGCGGCACACCGCTCACTCAACGGGAACGGGAGTGTTTGCTTTGGGCCAGTGAAGGCAAGACCAACGCGGAAATCGGTGCGCTGCTCGGCATCAGCGAACGTACCGTGGTGTATCACGTTCACCATGCCTGTGAAAAACTCCATGCCCGCAATCGCCAACACGCGGTCACCAAGGCCATCCTGTCTCGAAAGCTGTTTGGTCCCACCAGTGACAGTTCCCGGCTGGTTGGTAACATGGTGTAGCGCTTGTCGCTGATCGAAGGCGATCACATATCCTTTCATTCCCAACTCCAACCACGAATCCGCTGTGGGAGCGGCCTTGGCCGCGAATTATTTCTCCTGGCGCTGGCAATTCGCTTGCAAGCAAGCTTCCCACAGCGGCTTCGAATTCACCCCAAAGAGCGGCCTTTTTTGCTTTGCCAATTACAGCAATCTTATCCGCCAATTTATGACCTTCTGTCACATCTCTTCCCTGTTCGACAGCGGCCGAACCCGGGATGCAAGCGGGGTTCATAAAAGACAACGAAAAACCGGTTACAAACTGCTGGAAACAACAAAGCCGTGACAAGAAAACGTCGCCTGATCGACCGGTAATATTCCCCGAAATGAAAAGGTTCGGAAACGCGCCCTCTTTAGTGTGGTTCATGCGGTTCGCCGCGCTTCATTGCAATCGAACTAACCACTTTTAAAGAGGGTAATTGATCATGAACACCATATTGAAAAAGGCGGCTCTGGTTGCTGCCATCATGTCGGCCCCATTTGCCGCTTCCGCTGCCAACCTGGTGGGTGGCGGGGCATCGCTGCCCGCCGTTGCTTACGTCGGTGATGGCTTTACTGTACCAGATCCCCAGGCACGGCTTTCCAGCAGTGTCCTTTTTGCAGGCATCAACCCCGGCACAGGTATGCCTTATAATCAAGTGACTGCGGATGGCACCTCTATTTTTGGTATCTACAACCAAGGGGCCAATAATGCATCTTATTGTCAGACCGGTAGCAGCACGGGTAAGCGGGTTCTGTTGAGCGCCGCTGACGAAATCGCCTCAGGAAATTGTAAGGATTACAGCGATTCCGCCGATGGCTTCAGTGGGCCGAACGCACTGCCTGATTTCGCCGGCTCCGACGCGCCGCTGACGGCAGGAGACATCAGCAAGTTCATCGACTCAACCAATGGTTATCAATCCCAACGTACCAACCTGGTTCAGGTGCCGGCCCTTGGGGCTTTCTTGGGGCTGCCGATGAATATCCAGGACGGCTCCGGTAACCCCATCACCAACGTCGATCTGAGCACCGCCGAAGTCTGTTCCATCTTTGACGGCAGCGCCACGGTTTGGAGTGATGTGGGCGTACCTTCCAGCCAGCAAATCAAGGTCGTTTATCGCTCCGACGGCAGCGGCACGACGTTCGCCTTTACCCAGTATCTGGCGTCCGCCTGCAACATCTCTGCTACCACGTTCCAAACCGAGGAGCTGTACAGCGATGCCATTTCTCTGACCGTATATGGCAGCCGGTCAGTAGGTGGTAGCGGTAATGGTGGTGTGATCGATGCCGTAACCAGCACCCCGGGCGCCATCGGCTACGCCAACTTTTCCAACGTAGCCGCTGAGCCGGGTTTGGCTTACGCCTTGGTAGAAGGCCACGATCCGGCTAGTGGTGGTAGCATTGTTGTCGCGGACCCTGACATCTTGATTGACACCGTCCTGGGTAATCCGGGCTCGAATGGTCTGCCGACTACCCAGTCCCTGAGCTCTGCTGGTGGTACTCAAGTGGGGTGTCTGGCTGTGGTGAATCCCGCTATCCAACTGACTCAAAGCTATCCCATCGTGGCTTTCACCAACCTGCTTACCTACACCAATAATAACCCCAATGCTACTGCGGTAGAGAGCCTGTTCATGGCTGTGAGCAATGCGTCAGGTCTGCCTGTTGGTTATGCCCCCGTCAGCTCTGGCAAAATCGACAATGTTATTAACAACTGCATTAACTAAGCAGCATATCCGGTCCTGACCGGAGCGGGGCGCCCAAGAGGGCGCCCCTTTTTTTAAAGGCTGTACCCGGTCATCCCGGGGTAGATAGTTCAATGGCTTAACGCCACTGAACGCCCCCTTCGGGGCGCCCTGCGGGGCGTCCAAACGGTGCTCTAAGCACCGTTGTGTGACCCGGGATCTCCGTCTGAAGGGCGCGGCTTTGTAGAGGAAGAAGGAGATGCCGGATCAAGTTAGGCATGACATTGGGGCTGTGGGAAGCTTGCTTGCAAGCGAATATTTCGACGGGGCCAGAGTAAACATGCCGAGGCTTTTACCCGCTTCAGTCGTCCCCGCCACCCTGCAAATCAAACTGCACTGGCAGGCCTTCCAGTGGCAACTGCCGGGAAAGGATCGCCCGGGTCACCGCATGCTGACGATTACGGGCACGTAGTTTCCGGCAGGCGTTGCTGATGTGGTAGACCACGGTGCGTTCGGTGATGCCCAGGCGCTGGCCGATTTCGTTGTTGGTGTGGCCGGCGCTGGCCCACACCAGACATTCCCGTTCGCGGCTGTTGAGCGCTTCGGCGCAATGGGCTTCACGTTGTTGTGCTGTGGTGGTGCCATCCTGGCCGCGCAGTGTGCGAGTGCGTTCCAGGATGACGTTGCCGAGCAACAGGGCATAGGGCAGGAATTGATGGGCATGGTCCCAGGCGCGCTCGCCGTCCTCCTCGCTGATCAGGTTGAAACGGGCATGTAGGCCGTCAATGGCCAGGGGCACGGTACAGCCGGAGGCCATGCCGTGGTGGGCACGCAGGATCATGACGCGGCGTTGTTCGCCGGTGTCGTAGTCCGGCAGGGTCATGAGGGAGCGCCAGTCCAATGGCAGGTGATGGTTCAGGGCGTAGTGCACCAGCGGGTCGGTGTTGATCAGGTGCTCGTCCCGATAGAGCCGGACCCAGTCGTCGGCCAGATTATGCAAACGCAGCGGTTCCGGCGGGTTCAGGGATACCGTGCTGTTGATGACAAAAAAATAGCACTGGAATCCATGTTCACGGATGAAGTACTCCACCGCCGTGTGCAAACGTGTGAGGCGTGTAAGGCGGGTGATGGCCAGGATTTGGGCCACCACGCTTTTATCGTAGAACATCCCCCTGAGCCTTCCCTGTGGTTTATGGGTGTTCGCTTTATGATTTTGATTCTCGGATTTTCATAACAGATTAGGCAGTAAGTATTGCGGTTTCGTGATGATCACCCTGTCATTTCTTACAGCTTGTAAGGTGAAAAGGTGTCACTGTGGTGACAGAAAAAGGGAAGCACGATTGTCATAAATTATGTCACCTTCCGGTAATCGATTTGCCACCGTCCTCTTCTATCCTGCCCGATCTTTAGCGGGGCGTTTGCCCTGACACAGGTTTATCTATTCGGGAGAACATCATGGGAGCTTGCGTTCGCCACGCGGGCCGATGGCGTGCGGCTGTGTTGCCGGCGTTGATCGCGTCCTTGCTGGCCGGTTGCGGTGGAGATACCGATACCAAATTCGTCGATAAAGAGGTCGAGGTTCCCGTCACCGAGGACGTCCCCTATGTGGAGGATTTATCCGGTGCGGAAACCTTTGCCGCGAATGTGATCGCCGCGCCGGATGGCGCCGACGATCAGTTTCAGCCGCAACCCGCGCCAGTGGTGAATGGCGTCACTGCACGGGAAACCGAGGCGACTCTGATCAGCGGCTACCAGCGCTTCCAGGTCAACACCGATCTGAGCCTGACCAGCGGTCGTCTGAATCACGTTCGCGATGAAGGCATCTTCAGTGCGGAGTTCACCACTGGCGGCAGTCTCTCTTTGGTGCCGTTGACCCGTTCCAACGGTCAGTTCTCCTTTGAGCGCACCACCGCGTCCGCCAACCATGCCATCGACAACGGCCAGAACGTGATTCTGGCGGTGAATGCGGATCCCTATGATATGACCCAGGGCTGGAATATGGGTCTGATAAAAAAAGACGGGGTCACCTACACCGGGTTTTCCGATCGCAACGAGCAGGCGATCGTGGTCTATCAGGACGGTTCGCCGGGTATTTTGGAACAGGTGCCCCAGTTCACCTTGAATGTGTATCTCAATGGCCAGTTGCTGGAGCCGCTGGGCAAGGTGCATTACTTCAATAATGCCAGTCAGGCCAACACCAGCTTCAGCCGCGGCGACTCCGAGCTGGAACTGTATCCGGCGGAAAGCTATCGCGGCACCATCGATCTGACCGGTCGCGGTGCCGCGCTGATCGCCGCCGAGGCCAATGGCGTCAGCGTGGTGGAGCGGGGCGACGGCGAGGTCAGCGTGCAGTTGCCGCCATTATCCGGAACCGTGGTGGGACGCGTGGAAGACCGCGCCAACTATGTGGTTCCCGCCGGGCACGCGTTGCTGGTGGACGGCGGCGTGTTGTCCATCGGTAGCAAGGTGGATATCCGTTACGAAACCGACGATCCGTCCTGGGAGCAGGTGGAGAGTGCTCTGGGGGCCGGCTTCGGTCGTGGTCTGTTGGTGAAGGACGGTCAGCTTGGCAACAATCAGGACGAAGTGGCGGTAAGCAGCCGCACTGCTTTCGGCATTCGCGCCGACGGCAGCGCTTTCTTCCTGGTGGTGGACAAGCCGGTGGGCTCTCTCTACGACGGCATCACCCAGACCAAACTGGGCCAGATCATGATCGGCTATGGCGCGGTGCAAGCGATCAACCTGGACGGCGGTGGCTCGTCCACATTGGCCGCGCGTCTGCCCGGCGAACGCTACACCTATCTGGTGAACACACCCTCCGACGGTGGCGAGCGGGTCACCGCCACCAAGTGGGGGCTGGTGTTGAACGCGGAGCAGGCACGTTACGACGCCAATGCGGTGGCGGTGTATCCCCGGGAACTGACAATGATGGCGGGGTCCGTTTATCGCCGTTTCCGGGGCGTGGGTTACGACAGCGCGTCCTGGGAAGGCGGCGGTGACATCCCGGAGTATGGCATCAGCGATGCCTCCCTGGGGTTGATCGACAGTCGCACCGGTGCTTTCAAAGCAGCCGATGCGAATGCGCAAGGGTATGTGGTGGTTCAGGTCGGTGAACAAAAAGGTGTGGCTCGAGTGCGTGTCACCGATACCATCGATGAGATCCGTTTTCCCAGCGAGCAGTACGCGGTGGACAGTGGCGGCAGCCTGCAATTGACGCCGCTGCTGATCAGTGATGGCGACAGCGTGCACTATTCCAACGACGTCATCAGCTATGAGCTGGACAACAACGACGATTGCACTCTGAATCCGGAAACAGGCGTGCTGTCCGTGGCGCCGGTACAAGGCCGAAGCTGTACCGTCACCGCCACCGCCGCCGGAATGAGTGCCACCACCGTGGTGAATATCGGCGTGGCGCCAGAGTTGGTGAGCGGCTTCGAGGGTGATACCAGCGCCTTCGCGCCAGGCGGTGCTCGTCATAAAACGGTGAATATCGAGAAAGTCTCCGACCAGGTATTCGCCGGCAATTACTCCATGAAGCTGAGTTGGGAAGCGGACCCCGCCCAGCCCGGTACTTTTGGCGCTTATCTCACCGATCCGGGGCAGGTGACCGAATTGCCGGGGTATCCCAAGTACCTGGGTGTGAATGTTTATATCCCTGATGAACTGGCCGGCAAAGTATGGTGGGTGCGTGGCAGTCTCAAGGATGACGATGGCAAGACCGTCACCTTGAACTACAACAACGATGGCGATGCCTTGCCGGAACGGGGCTGGCATTTCATGAAGGCGGAAATCGGCTCCGGCTACAAGGAGCCACTGCGCTTCTTCCAGCCGTTCCGCTTCCTGGTATTGAAGACCGCCGAGCGCATCGACTCCCACGTGATTCTGGACGACTTCACCGCCATCTACAGCGATGACACCGATCTCGCCGGTCCCGGTGTGACGGTGTCGCCGCAAGCCGACGCCACGGTGGAGCAGCCTGATCCTTTGTTGTCCTTGCAGGTGCATGACGATTCCGGCGTGGATTTCGGCAGCGCTTATGTAGCCCTGGATGGCCAGGACGTTTCCGCCTCGCTCACCAACAATGGCCAGGACCGTATCGAGTTCCAGAGCGCTGATCTGGCGGACGGTTGGCACCGGGTGGACTACCGCGTGGCGGATACCAACGGCAACGTCACCGCGGGCGATTATCTGTTCCAGGTGCTGACCGGTGGCCCGCGCGTTTACATCGACAGTGCCAGTATCCAGTTCTACCCCGGCGGCACCTTCCAGGTACCGATCCGTGTGGAGGGTGGCGGCCACTTCGGTGACTTCAATCTGAGTCTCGACTACGACGCCACCAAAGCCGCCATGACGGTGATCGACGGTGACCTGAGCGCCACCGATGTCAGCACCACGGAAGGCAACTGGAGCGGGCGCTTTACCGGGTTCAATGACAATATCGGCGTGGTGGCGTATCTGGAACTGAAGGTGCGCGACTACATCCAGAACACCTTCGTGTCCGTGGTGGTGAACGGCCAACTGGATGGCGATACCTACTACCATCCGGTGGTGCGCAAAGAGGTGGGCAGCCGTTATCGCTTGCTGACCCACTGGGGCATCAGCGGCCAGCAATTGGACATGCTGGTGGTGGATCAGCAGGGTAACGCCGCGTCCGGGGTGACGGTGGAAACCTTCACCTACAACAGTGGCACGGACCAGATCAGTGACGTGGTTGTGCTGGGTGCCACCGACGCGGAAGGTCGCCTGGCCGTGACCCTGCCCGCGGGCAGCGACTCCCGGGAAATGTTGTTCCGGGCCTATGACGATCTGGGGTCATCGCTGATGACCGATGTGCAGGCGTTGGTGGAGCGGCTGACGCCGGCGCCGCGTCACCTGTATCTGACCCCGGGCGCGGATGGTTCACAAGTGAACGTGACCTGGTATACCTCCACGGATGTGAGCGCCAGCGAAGTGATGTACGGCACCGGTTCCCTGAATCAGACCGCCACTGGTGACTCCGGGATTTTGCCGTTCTTCTATGGAACGGAAGCGGGGGTTGTACGCGTGCACCATGTAGCGCTGACCAATCTGGCGCCAGGAACCACCTATCGCTATAAGGTCGGTGATGGCGGTGCCAACCAAAGCACCGAGTTCAGCTTCACCACCGATGATGGCGACGATCAGGTGAACATCCACCTGTTCGGCGATACCCAGACGCTGTCCAACGAAAATATCTTCAACGGCAGCGGTCTGGTGACGGAACTGTATCGCAAGATGCAGGCGCAGTTGCCTGGTGGTGATCTGATTATGCACGTCGGTGACTTCACCGAGGATCTCAGTGATTACCGCCTGCTGCGGTTGTTCCTCGAATCCCTGGAAGGCGACGGCATGCTGGCTTCCCATTTGCTGGTCCCCACCGAAGGCAACCACGAGGTGTACAACGAAGGCGCGGAAAAATTCGCCGCCATGTTCCGCTTCGCCCCCACCGACAGCGGTGTGGCCGATCCCTTCGAAGGTGCTATCTACAGCTTCGATTACGGCAACGCGCACATCGCCGTGCTCACCAGTGAACTCACCGAGGAAAGCGACTGGCCGAAGATGATGGACTGGTTGCGCGCGGATATGAGCGCGTCCGACCGGACCTGGAAGATTGTCATGATTCACCGGCCGCCGTACAACGGCAACCCGGCCTCCGGCAATGGCCGTGTTATGCAGTACCTGCCACCGGTGGTGGACGAACTCGGTATCGATCTGGTGCTCTCGGGCCACGATCACATGTACTCGCGCAGTGTGCCGATGGCGGGCGGGCAACCGCACCCGGCCGGTGCCACCTACCTGATCGCGGGCTCCGACTCGGCCAAGTACTACGACAACAATGGTGGTGGCATCGCCAAATTCGCCGATGTGCTGTTCGACGACAACGTTAATACCTATACCACGCTGCAAATCGACGGCGCGAGCCTGCACGTGCTGACGCGCACTCTCGATGGCACCGTGGTGGACGACACCATCCTCACCCCACGGGCAGGCCGCTAAGGAGTAAACCATGAAATTCGCCAAGACTTCATTGAGCCTGGCCGCCATGGCCATCGCGTTGACCGCCTGTGGCGGCGATGACACCCGCTACGTGGATCGTGTCATTGAAGTACCCGGTGACACTGTTGAGAACCCGGTGGAATACATGCCTGTTGATGGCCACGTGCTGGGGTTCTGGGTGATGGACGCGGACGTCGATTGCGAGGCTTTCTGCGTCAACGATTATTCCGCCTACGGTAATCCGCTGTACGCACTGGACGGCGGCTACCAGGAACTGGAAACCGGACCACAGCCAGGGGAGGGCGGTGCGGTTGGCGGTGTGCTGGCTTTCGATGGCACCTATCAGCTGTCCACCCGGGGGAATTCGGTGCTGGCCAACACCGTGATCGGCGAGGCGTTCGCTTTGCATGTACGGGCTCGCAGTGCCGCCGACCCGCAGGGCTCGGTGTTCTCGCTGGGAAGCCAGGGAGCGCTGGCCTTTGATTTGCAAATGAACGGTGCCGCCGCGGTGCTGAACTTCCCGAACCAGGAGCGTCGTCTGGTGGTGGCGTTGGGGGAAGCCGGCACCTGGCAGGAGTTGTGGGTGGGCAGTGACGGCAATCACGTCACGGTGCAGCTGGACTGTGAAACCGTGGCGGAGTTTGATCGCTCCGCCGGCATGCCTATTCTTTCCAGCCAGGCCACCGGTGCCATGGTCGGCGCCGCCTGGGGGAGCACGACGCGGACGCCATTCCAGGGAGATGTGGACCTGGTACGGCTGAGCGGTAGCGGCGAAGCCAATCTGTTCTGCCCGGAATCCGACTAAAAGATATTGCCAAAAAAGAGGGACGGTCCGGGGCGGCATTGGCCGCCCCGGTCACCGTGTCCGGAATATCCCGCCAATGGATTGCTGCTTTTCGGTCATTGCCTGACCAGCCGGTCTCTCCTAATAAGGACGCTAGCCTGTTAAGGAGAGCCGATCATGACCGTCTATGCGTTAGCCCAAATCACCATCACCGACCGTGACGCCTACCAGCGTTACCTGTCCCGTTTCATGGAAGTCTTTCAGCAGTTCAGGGGACGGCTGCTCGCCGCCGACGAAGCGCCGGAGCAAGTGGAAGGGGAGTGGGGTTACCAAAAAGCCATTCTGATGTCCTTCCCCGACGCCCAGGCCTTTCGGGAATGGTCACAGTCCGAGCAGTACATCACCATCGCCAGGGATCGCAAAGCGGGCTCTCATGGAGTGGTTTTGCTTCTTCAAGGTTTGCAGTAGCGGCGGTGGGGAGTAGATTGTAGACATCACTTTTGCAATCGGAGGGCAACGCATGCTGCGTCTTGATGTGGTGATCGCCAGTACCCGCCCCGGACGGGTGGGAAAAGCGGTGGCCGATTGGTTCTATCCCGTCGCCAGGGAGCACGGGGCGTTCGACGCCCGTCTGGTGGATCTGGCCGAGATGAATCTGCCTTTGTTGGACGAGCCCAATCACCCGAGAATGCAGAAGTACCAGCATGATCATACCCGCCGCTGGGCGGAGACGGTGAACGCCGCCGATGCCTTCGTCTTTGTCGTGCCGGAGTACAACTTCGGGCCGACGCCGGCATTGACCAACGCGCTCAATTACCTGTACCTGGAGTGGAATTACAAGACCGCGGGCTTCGTCAGCTACGGCGGCGCTTCCGGGGGACTGCGTTCGGTGCAGGCCACCAAGCCGTTGTTGACCACCTTGAAAATAATGCCGTTGGTGGAGCAGGTGATGGTGCCGATGGTGAACCAACACCTTAAGGACGGTGTCTTTGAAAGTAACGATCATCATCGGGACAGCGCTCAGGCGATGCTCGATGAACTGGAGCGATGGGCCGGCGCCTTGAAGCCGCTGCGCGCTTCATAATACCGAGGGAGGGAGAGCATCATGTCTGATCAATCCGATTTCATGGACGCCTTGCGTTTCGCGTTGAGCTCCCGCGCGGAGGTGGACGCTCTGGAGACCGCCGAGGATTGGGCGCCGGAATGGCGGGCCCAGGCCGCGGAAGGGTTGTCGCCGGTGGCGCTGGCGGTCAGTGGTGGCTTTCTCTCCGACCGTCTGGCCTGGGCCTTTGCCGGCGGCTATCAGTCGGCACTGCGCCGGTTGCTGAGTCCGTTTCGTCCTCAGTTGCTGGAGAACGAACGGGTAATGGCACTGTGCGCTACTGAAAGCAGCGGCAATCGCCCCCGGGATATCCGTACCCAGGTAACCGATAACGGCGACGGCACGGTCACCGTCAGCGGTGAAAAGAGCTGGACCACGTTGGGGCCGGTGGCGGATGTGTTGCTGGTGGTGGCGCGCGTCAATGGCCATGAGCCAGAGGCCAGGCCGGAATTGAAAGTGGTGGCGGTGCCGGCGTCTTCCGAAGGCATTTATTTCTCGGAGAAAACGCCGCTGGAATTCGTGCCGGAAGTGCCCCATCAGGCGGCGGCCTTCGATAATGTCCGGGTGCCGCGAGCGGCGGTGTTGTCCGGCGATGGTTACAGCGATTACGTGAAGCCGTTCCGCACCGTGGAAGACACCTTCATCGCCATCGCCACTCACGCCTATTTGCTGCGCGAAGCCCGCTATCGTGGCTGGCCGGATCCGCTCATCGAAGCTCTGGCCGCCAATTTGTTTTCGCTGGGCAGTCTGGCTAGCGTGGATGCCAGCAGCCCGGCGACCCACGTGGCGCTCGCCGGCCTGCTCGGTCAGGGGCAGGCCCTGTATGGCAGGGTGACCGATCAGTGGCGCGGCAGTGACAACGGGGACCCGGCATTGCGGCGCTGGCTGCGAGACCAGCCGTTATTCCAAATTGCCTCCAAACCACGGGAACTGCGGGTTCAACGGGCCTGGGAGCAACTCGCCACCCTGCCTGAGCCCAGGTTGTCCTGAATCGGGGCCCGTGCCGGCCAGACTACCGGGACGGGCCTGTCTCACCGCCGAGATAACCGACGATCATATTGGTGAGTCCCTCGGCTACCTCTTCCTGCCGTAACAGCCCCTCGTCCTGGCTGACCTGGCGCACCATGGTGAACAAGGTGCTGTTGGCGACGATGAACATGCGCACCTGCAGGTCCGCGATCGGGTACCTCTGGTGGTGCTTGATGAAATACAGCCGCGCCAGCTCCAGGAAGTGATCCTGCAGCACGTCCGCCACACGGGCCGTGGGCAGGCGGTGCCAGTTGCGGATCAACTCCAGAAACAGGCCCTCCCGGGCGTTGAGCATCTCGAAGCCGAAGCGGATGGCGCCACCGACCAGATCATGCAGGTTCGCTGATTCCGGCAGCGGCAGCCGTTTGAGTGCCCGCGCCACATCGTGAGCCAGTTTCTCGCCGAGCGCCTCGAACAGAGCGTCCTTGTCGCTGAAATACTGATACAGGGAACCGACGCTGACGCCGGCGCATTCGGCGATACGCGGAGTGGTGGTGCCATCCACGCCGTGTTCGACAATGCACTGGGCGGTGGCGTCGATGAGGGCGTCCACCATCCGCCGCGAGCGCCGTTGTCTGGGTTGTTTGCGCATGACGTTCCTCCACGGCCGGGGTGGGCCCAAACGCGAATTGAATGCGAATACATATTCGCATTATGGTTTGAAGCAATACAAGAGCCCTTTGTCCAAAGGAGATTCGCCATGGACGCTGCCGTTACCCCTCGCCCGGCTCCGACCCGGGCCCGCCCGTTTGAAAAGACCCAGGGGCGCACGCCGCTGTGGCTGCGGTTATGGTTGGGGCGCGACCTGGCGCCGAGTCGGGAAGAGTTTCAGGCCGCCTTGGATGGACTGTGGGTGGGCGACCCGGCCATGGATGAGTTGGTGGCCTGGATGGAAGAGTATGGCCGGGGACGTGGCCACAAGTTGTTCCAGCAGGCTCTGAGCCAGGGTGTGGACAGCCTGACGGAGGCCCCGGAGCCCCTGGTGCGTTTCTTTCGAGGGGTGGAAACCCGCCCGGATTGGGTGGATGCGGCGCTGTTGGCGCAGGGGGCCCGCTTCATTCATGGCACCGGGGAGGGCGCCACTTTCGTGCTCCGTGACCTGGCGCTGATGGGGGGTTACCTGCTGTCCGGGTTCAATCAATCCCTGGTGCTTACCGGCGCCCTGACGGAAGGCACCGGCCGCCGGGTGGCGCGTACCGGTCATTGGTGGATCGACTGCACCGAGGTGGGTGGTCTGGAGCCGCTGGCCGCCGGCTACCGCGCCACCTTGCAGGTGCGCCTGGTGCATGCCTTGGTGCGCCGGGATCTGGACCGGCGCGAGGACTGGGATCATGAGCGTTGGGGGCTGCCGCTAAGTCAGGTGGATATGGTAGCGACCTATCTGGGCTTCTCCGTGGTCATGCTTAACGGTCTGCGGTTGCTGGGGATCCCGGTGACGCCGGGGGAGTCCCGGGCGGTCATGCATCTGTGGCGCTACGCCTGCTGGCTGATGGGCGTGCAGGAACCGTGGCTGGTGGATACCGAAAAAGAAGGCGCGTTGCGTTTGCATCACACCCTGATGACCCAGAGCCAGCCGGACTGGACCACGCCGGAACTGGCGCGGGCGCTGGCCAGGGAGCCCCTGGCGCACCGTTTTCCCCGTCTTCAGGGCGTGCGCCGCCGGCTGCGCTATCACATGCATCTGAGTACCAGCCGTTATTTCCTCGGCAAGGAAAAGATGCGCCAGCTCGGTTTGCCGGATCATATCCTGCCCTGGTTCCCGCTGTTGACCATTGCTCCGCGTTTCACTTATTACAGCAGTCATCGATTTCTGCCCGGGCTGCGGGAACGGCTGCAACAGCGTGGCCGTGCTTTCCAGAAAGCGGCGGTGGGCACCTTGCGGGAAAGCTGATCAAGGGCGTTGTCCTGATCCGATCCGGCACGGCACACTGTGGCTCTTATTCGGATAACAATCGGGAGAGCCACATGACAACAAGAACCTTTCTGATCACTGGTGCCAGCAAGGGCATCGGCCGTGCCCTGGCCCAGCGGCTGGCCGCCGCCGGCCACGGCGTGGTGGGCCTGGCCCGCGGCGCCGGCCAGGGGGATTTCCCTGGCACTTTGATTTCCGCGGACCTGAGTGACCGCGCCAACACCGGGCAGGTGCTGGCGGATCTGGCTAACCGTTTTGACTTCGACGGCGTGGTCAACAATGTGGGCGCGGTGCGTCCGCAGCCGTTGGGCGAGATCGATCTGGATACCTTCGACAGCGTGCTGGCGCTGAATCTGCACCCGAGCATCCAGGCCACCCAGGCGGTGTTGCCGGGGATGCGCCAGCGCGGCTGGGGGCGTGTGGTTAATATCTCCAGCCTGACCGTGCTGGGTATGCCGGGGCGCACCGCTTACGCCTCCGCCAAATCCGCTCTGGTCAATTTCACCCGCACCTGGGCGCTGGAACTGGCGAAAACCGGTATTACCGTCAATTCGGTGGCACCGGGCCCGACGGAAACCGAACTGTTTCGCGAAAACAACCCGCCCGGAAGTGAAGGTGAAGCGCGCTATCTGTCCGGTGTCCCCATGGACCGGCTCGGCCAGCCGGACGAAATCGCCGCCGCCATCGAATTTCTGCTCGGCGAGCATAGCGGCTACATCACCGGCCAGACCCTGTTCGTGGACGGCGGCGCCTCGGTGGGGCGGGCGGCGTTTTCCTGACATGGCGTCAGTCCGGACAGGGCGTGCGGGAGCCCCCCTAGCCGAAGTTGCAGCAGCGAAAAAACTGGCCGCCCGCCATGGAGGACATGGGATCCGGTAGCGGAAGGTTGGTGACCCGGCAGAGGCCGGCGGCATCGGAGATAACCCACTTGCGGCCCCGGCCGCTGATCATATCGCTTTCCCGGAAGCGGGCCAGCAATCTGGAAAGCGTTTCCGGGGACATGTTCAATTGCCTGGCCAGAACCTTGACGCTGACCGGCAGGGTCAGCCAATGGCTTTTTTGTTCCTGGATCAAGTCAAGGAGGTACATCACCAATCGTTGGCTGGCATTGGTCACGGTTAAATGATCGAAGCGATTGACCGCCTGATACAACCGGCCCGACATCTGCTCCAGCAGATAGAGAGCAAAGCGGGAATCGTTGGTGGCCAGTTCGACGAGACCTTCTTTTTGTAACCGGTAAAGATCGCAGTCGCTCTCCGCCTGGGCGGAGAGCGGGTAGACGCAGGGGTTGGAAAACATGGCGGTTTCGGCGATCAAATCCCCCTCCCCCAAGACCTGGTAGACCTTGTCCTCACCGTCCAGGCCGGCACGGTAAAGGCGAACGATTCCCGTCTTTACCAGGAAGAATGCGTGTGCCTCATCACCTGACGCAAACAAATGTCCACCGCACGGCACGGATATGGAATGCGTGCCCCGCGTGATGACCCGCAAGGCCGGTAATGCCACCCCGGAAAACAGGGCGGTCTTGCTCAGTGCTTCGATTACGGACACGGCCCACCCACCGAACTGATAAAAGTCATTTTTGTTTGAGAATGATTATCAGATGATAGGCGCTCCTGTCTTCAGGAGCAAGGAACGACCTTTCATCTTCGGAGAAATGCCATGAAACCGCTTCTTAGCATTGCCACGATTCTGGGGATCTTCACGCTGCAACTGGGCGCCGGCGCGATGGCCGGAACCCCCGGACTGACCGGCGCCTACTATGGTGATTATCTGATTCAGGTCAGGACCACCGACGACAACACCATTCGCGCCACCGGCCTGGCTTATTACGACTGGGACTGGGATTTTGATAACGCGGAAATGACCATCACCAACGGCCAGGTGAACGCCAGCTTTCTGGGCATATCCGGCATTTTCAATTACGCCTTGACCGATATCAGCTCCGGGAGCACGACGATTCCGTTTACCGATAACGGCGATGGTACCTATTCGTTCAATTACAACTTCAAGGTGTTCAATCCGCTGTTTGGCAACCCCAACAAGGATACCGGGATCACGCTGGAGATCACCGACAGCGGTGGTGTTCTGATCATCGATACCATCGATTCCGATGGCGACGGGGTCATCGGGCACAACCTTCCGGCCTCGCCATTCCCGGCTAATTTGTCCATTGAACTGACCGGCTCCGCTTACTGACAGGCAACCGGCGAAGGCGGGCATGCCAGGCGTGCCCGCCACCGTAAACATCAGGATTGCTCCCATGAAAGCTGATACCAGATTGAGAATGGCCGCGCGCGTTGCCGCCGTCATCCTTGCATTGCAAAGCGCTCTCGGCCTGGCCGGGACCACGGGGCTGAACGGTACCTATATCGGTCGTTATTCCCTGCATATGAACAGTCCCATTACCTTACCGGCGGAGATTCCGCGGGCGCCGATCAACCAGTTGTTGACCAGCCCGTACGATAACAGCACTTACTACAACCGGCTTGGGGGCAGTCGTTCCACGCAGTATTGGCAGTGGGACTTTGACAACAAAACGATCACTCTCGGAGGAGGGTGGATATATGCCTTGCAGACGGCCTCGCCGCCGTTCCAGTTGTTCAGCCCGGGTCGGGAGCGAATCGATGGGCAGCTCTTTCCGGAAAAGACGCCTGATCCATCCGAGGTGACCGGCACTTTCATGGACAATGGCGACGGTACATACACCGCGCAATTCGCCTTACAGATCTTCCTTGATTTCGCCGGCTACCCTCTCGGCGTGATCACCACGGATTTCGAGATACAGGAAGCCGATGATGGCAGGCTTTCGATCACCACTCTTGATGGGCCTGATGGTGACAGGATTCCGGGGCGCTGGTTGCCGGCCATGTTCGAGGGGCAACCCAACGCGGTGTTTCCCTTCCGGGTCTCTCCCCAGTTCGAAAGCGCGGTGATGTACCCGGACGATGGTGCGGACAGTAACGGCGATGGCGTGACCGATGCCCAGGCACAGGCCTATGGCGTAGCCGTCGATACCGTTCTGGACGTTGCCAGGCGCGGTGACATCGTCACCATGCCGATCGATGCCGACAACGACGGTATCGCCGATTTGATCGAAGGCGCCAACGGCGCGGCGGATGATTCCGTGGCTGCCGGCATACAGCTGCTTGACGGGCGCTTGGTGACGTTGACCAACAGCAGGGGAAACCGCTTTCAATTGGGCAATACCGTCACCGGCATCGACACCCGTTATTTTGAACCCGGCTCGGTGGGCGAGTCCTTGCCCCTTATTGCCGGAGACGGCGCGGAGCTGAGCTACCATCTGGGCCAGATTCAGTTTGCCACCACCGCCAGGGACACCGACTGGGACCGGTGGAACAAGGAATTCATCGAGCCGTATGCGGGGGAATATCTCACCGCCAAGAAAGACTGGTTGTTCCGCAAGGCTGACTACGAGGCGTATAGGGACAGTCTCGGGGATCAACCGACCGAGCAGCAACAGACGTTGCTGGCGCGCAAGAAGACGCTGATGGACAACCATGCCGCCAGTATGGAACTGGCCCGGCCCGCGTTCGAAGCCGGAATCAGCGCGTGGCGTGCGCAGGGAACCGGACTTTTCGGCGAAGCCTTCGAAAATGACTTTGAAGGGTTCCTGGATGAAGCGGGTATTGTCGACTACGTCAAACTGGGCGAAGAGCTGTCCGACGGCACGGTGGTGTATCGCCTGCTTCCCGATGCGCCACCCATGCAGCTGGAATTCGCCGGGGGGATCCCGGAAGGGCTCCGGTTGTTCACCGTCCGGCGCGTGCTCAACAGTGCCTCCGAGGTGATCAACGGAGAGGAAATTCTGGCACCGACCATCTGGGCCAGCCTGGCGGTGGAGGTGCCGTATACCCGGCTTGACGAACAGAGCGTGCGGTTCACGGTTTCCACCCATATGTTTTCACCCATTGATGAAGACCAGGACATCGTCGCGCTACCGGACGATTACCCCTACGAGGACGGCGGGCGACTGGTCAACCTGGTGCTCGCCACCACCGAGCCAGAAGATTCCGGCGGGGACGGGGACGGGGACGGAGACGGAGATGGCGGCGGCGATGGTGATGGTAATGACGGCGCCGGTGGTGGCTCCGGTTCCGGGGGTGGCGGCACTCTCCCCCTGGGATTGCTGGGGTTGATTTCAGTCTTGCTCATCCGCCGCAAGAGATAGGTGCCGTGGGACGCCTGGCGTCCCTTATCACCATGACAAATGTCATTGAGGTTCCGGGAGTTGGTGAGCAATGATTCGGCTTTGCAACCGTTTAATGAGAGAGAATCGAATTGGAATACGGAGTACTGATCACGCTGCACCTGTTCTGCGCGATCTTCTTTATCGGCATCGTGGCGTTCGAGGTGATCTTTCTGGAGAACATCCGTCGGTATCTGCCCGCCGGTATGATGACGCTGGTGGAGGAGGGCATTCACCGAAGAGCGCGAAAGATCATGCCCTATGTGGTGGGGCTGCTCTTCCTCACCGGGATCGGATTACTGGTGAGGGTGTATTGGGCTGGCTGGTATCCTCCATTTTCCAGCGTTTTTTCCACACTCCTGACGGTGAAGATTGTGCTCGCGCTGAGTGTCCTGGTGCATTTCATTACCGCCATCCGGGCCTCCGTCTGTGGGAGTATGAGCTCCCTGCGCTTCAAGATTACCCACTACAGTGTTTTCATCCACATGGTGCTGATTGTGGTGTTGGCCAAGGCCATGTTCTACCTGACCTGATCGATCCGCCTTGCCCTCCGTGGGAGGCGAGCCGATGATCCGGCGTTGTTTGTCGTGTTGCCTGCTCGTTGCCACAACCGTTCTGGCGGCGGAGCCTAACCGTCTGGATCCGGTGACGGTCGAAGCCGGTAACGAAGCGGTGCATGAAAAGCGGGAACTGCAACGCCGGCTCGATGACGTGCCCGGTGCGACCAACCTGATCGATCCCGGAGAGAAGGAGGGTAGCCAGGCTACTCTGGCCAGGGTGCTGGATTTTGAGCCGGGGATCATCATCCAGGAGTTCTTCGGCGGCAATGATCAGCCAAGACTGAATATCCGTGGATCAGGCATTCAGGATAATCCGGTCAGTCGTGGCATCCAGATTCTTTACGACGGTCTGCCGATCAATCAGGCGGACGGTTCCTTTATTATCGGCCTGATTGATCCCGAGCAAACCAGCCTGATCTCCGTGTACCGTGGCGCCAACGCGCTCCGATATGGTGGTACCACTCTCGGCGGCGCCATTGATTTCAATATGCGCACGGCACGAAACAGTCCGTCCTCGGTCTCTCTGGAAGCGGGATCCTGGAACACCTGGCGGGGCAGTGTCGCCCTGGCTGAAAAAAAAGAGCAATGGGATGGCTACATACGCGCCGGGTATCAGGCATCCGACGGTTGGCGAAGCCACAGTGGCGCGCAAAGGAACACCTTCGTTGTCAACTTCGGATACCGGGGCGGGAACTGGATCAACCGAACCTATCTGAATCTGGCGGATAACCGTTTCGACATCCCCTTTCTGCTTACCAAGGACAGGGCCTTGTCCGATCCAGACTCGGTGATGGGGGACTACGCTGATCCGGACAATAAAAGCACAGAGGATTTTCTCAACGTCCGGGTGCGCCAGCCGGAACGGGACACCCGGCAGACCAGACTGGCCAACAAAACCATCTGGTACACGGAACAGGCTTCCCACAGTCTGGGGTTGTACGCTGAGTCAATACGGGACCGGTTCAAGAATCCGGCCTGGCAAGCCAATACCGAGGCGGGCAATTTCGGTCTGGATTACGGGACGGAGGTGTTTGTTCCCAATACGGATGGAACGGAGGCTCGCTATCAGGTATTCCTGTCCGCCAACTCTGGCGCCATGCCCAGGGAATACTATCTGGTGCATCCCGACGACGGCAGTCTGGAGAGGCGCTTCGCCGATCTCGATTTGCGGGCCAGCAACGTGGTCGGAGGAGCGCAGATCAATTATCCCCTGTCCCGACGGTGGCAGGCAGTGGCCGCGTTTCAGTATGCGTGGCACCAACGGAATGTCGATGATGAGAGAGCCCCTGGCCTGCTCGACAGCGAGCTGACCTATCGCGCTCTCAATCCAAAGCTCGGACTGATTTATTCGCCTTTCGCCGGCACGCATTACTACGCCAATGTGAGCCGGAGTTCGGAAGCTCCCACCTTTTGGCAATTGGTGGACCTGGGGCCGGGGTCGGTGCCGGCGTCGCCGGCGAGCCTGTATCTGATGACCAAGCCCCTCGAAATGCAGATGGCGAACACCTTTGAAGTGGGCGCCCGGCGGATTGCCGGCTCCTTCGCCTGGGAAGGGGCGTACTTTTATTCGCGGGTCAAGGATGAGCTGATCGCGGAAGTTCAGAACTTCGCCATTGACGGCACCACGGTGAACTACGATCACGATACGGTGCATCAGGGTGTTGAACTGGCGGTGAGCGCCCGAAGCGGGCGTGGACTGTTCCGCTCCGGAGACTGGCTCTCCGTGCGTGGGGTCTACAACTACAGCGACTTCCGTTTCCATGGCGGGCGGTATGACGGTAAGCGGATCGCCGGCATTCCGGTTCACCTGGTGACCGCTGAATTGGGATATCACTGGTCGCGGCGGCTTGGCCTGACACTGTCCGCCCGTTGGCAGCCGCAAGACACCCATGTCGATCACTACAACGCGGGACTGAAGCAGGACAGCTATCTGCTGCTCGGGGCCGCTTTGTCATATCGTCCGACGCCATCTTGGGAGTGGTTCCTGGATCTGCGCAATCTCACCAACGAGACCTGGCAGACGGCCTACGTAGTCCGCGGGCTGTCGGCGGAAGATCCCGAGTCCAGCCTGACCGCTCCGACCTTTGTGCCCGGCGCGGAATTTCACGGTTACGCCGGAGTAACTTACCGATGGTGAAGGGGCGCCACGGCAGCCCCCGATATGGAACGAGGAAGGGGGTGATATGAAATTGAAGACTGCTTTGATGAGTGCTCCGCTGTTGATCATCTGCGGCGCGGCTATGGCCGGGACTCCCGGCCTGACCGGTGTCTATCATGGTCAGCACCTGCTCACCATGCGAGGTTGTCCCGGAGCTTGCCAGGCCGGCAGTGAGCTGGTGCTGGGCAAAGGCATCCAAAATGCGGACTGGAGCTGGAACTTCGATGAGGGGTGGGTGCTGATTCGCGGCACCACCCTGACCGTGGGATTCGATTACGAGGTCCAATCCATCGGTAATCAGGGGCAAGGGGATGATCGCTTTACCGCCGGGTTCACCGATAATCTGGATGGTACGTACACGGTTTATCACGGCTTTCAGATCTACAACCCGAATGTCGGCAATCCCCGTGCCGATACCAGCACCCGGTTCGAGATCACCGAGGATCCGGATAACCCCAATCGTATCTTGATCATCACCGTGGATGATGAGCCGGCGGGCGTACTCGACGGTATTCCGGGGACTCAGATCACGGGTGTTTTTCCGATGACCGTGCAGCCCGACTTCGAAGGTTACGCGCGCCTGGAAGGCAGCAGCAGCGGAGGTGATGGCATCAGTGACCAGTTGAAGGAACAGCTGGGGCTCAACCCGGATGCCGATAACGCGGATACCGACGGTGATGGCTTGCCCGATGCGGAGGAACTGGGGGAGGACCCGGAGAACCCGGTGGACACGGATGCGGATGGTCTCATCGACGCCCTGGAGCCTGGCGCGGCGGCTCTGGATCCCCGGTTGGCAGCCGGTGTGGCGCTGCTCGACGGTATCCCTGGGCGGCAGGTGACTGGAGACGCCTTGTCCGGCACCACCGCCGAGGCCGCCGTGGGCGAGCCTTGGCGCTTTGCCGGCGTCACCACCGGCTATATGTCCCTGGCCACGGACCCGGACGGAGATTCCTCCATTCCCGATACCACGCGCGGTGACGCCGGGCTGGAATACCAATACGGATTCATTCGGTTCGATTTGCAGGCAAGCGCCATGACAAGCGAGCCGGTGACGGTGCGTGTTACCTTCCAGGCACCGCTGCCGGAGTCTTCGCGTCTTCTTCTGTACGCCTCTCAAGTCATCGACGGCAACGAACGCTATCGATTAATGGCGTCCGATGCATATCGACGACTGAGCGATCATGCGCTGGAGATCCGATTGCATGACAATGGCCCCTGGGATCTGAGCCCGGAGGCCGGTGTCCTGGCCTTCGGCGTGGCGCCGGTGGAGAACACCCTGGGAGGTCACCAGGAGAGCTCGGGCAATGGGGGCGGTATAGGTGCGGCTACTCTGGCATTGCTGGCTCTCCTGGCGGCATTCAGGCGCGGGCGCGTGGTCACCTGATAAAGCCGATCCGCGCCGTTGCCTGCCCGGCGCTGCCCGGTGACACGGATGGGAAACAGGGGAATTTGCCGAATCCCCATGGTCACGTGTACTTTCTTGTCTTTGCCGCGGCGCCATCGGGCGGCCCGCCCCAAGGAGAGAAGTATGGCCGGAACCAGTTTGCTGGCACTGATCGACGACATCGCCACGTTGCTCGATGACGTATCCCTGATGACCAAGGTGGCGGCGAAGAAAACCGCCGGGGTGCTGGGGGATGACCTGGCGCTGAACGCCGAGCAGGTATCCGGCGTGCGCGCCAATCGGGAACTGCCGGTAGTCTGGGCGGTGGCCAAAGGATCCCTGCTCAACAAAGTGATTCTGGTGCCGGCGGCGCTGCTGATCAGCGCCTTCGCACCCTGGGCGATCACCGTGCTGTTGATGATCGGTGGGGCTTACCTGTGCTATGAAGGCGCCGAGAAAGTCCTGCACAAGTTCCTGCATAGTGAGGACGAGCACAACCGGGAAGAACGGCTCCAGGCGTTACAGGATGCCAAGGTGGATCTGGTCGCCTTCGAGAAGAAAAAAATCAAAGGTGCCATTCGTACCGACTTCATTCTTTCCGCCGAGATTATCGTGATCTCCCTCGGTGCCATGCAAAGCGCCAGTTTCGGGGTGCAGGTGATTTCTCTCAGTACCCTTGCCTTGCTGCTGACCATCGGGGTGTACGCGTTGGTGGCCGGCATCGTCAAATTGGACGACGCGGGCCTGTTGCTGATGAAAACTCCCGAGGACCGTTTCGCCGCTCCGGCCCGCATTGCTCTCGGCCGGGGATTGCTGACCTTGGCCCCGTGGCTGATGAAAACCTTGTCGGTGCTGGGTACCATCGCCATGTTCCTGGTCGGTGGCGGCATTCTGGTGCACGGCGTTCCCGGCTCCCACGATTGGGTGCACCATCTGAGCGAACTGGCCGGGGCGGTATCCTGGGCGGTACCGGTGCTGGTGAATCTGATTGGCGGGCTGATCGCCGGCATGGTGGTACTGGCGCTGGTGAGTCTGGTGAGGCGGTTGCGTGGCGGAAGTAAGGCAAGGGCCGGCTGATTCCCCTGACGGAAGCCGGATCTGGCGGGCCCTGCTTATTGGCTATGCCGCCCGCCTGAACCGGTCGCGCTTCCCGTGCGGATGTTTCACTTAGCGTTTGCCCTGGCTTTCGCCGAGCGTTTCCCGGGCTTGTTGCTGAAGCTGCTTGAAGTCGATTTTCCCTTCCGGCGTCATCGGCCATTCGCCGTCCCAGGGTAAAAAGTCCTTGGGGATCTCATAGGCGGCCATATGCCCTTTGCAGGCCTCGCGCAATGCTTCCGAGGGCGGCAGTGGTTGCTCATCGCGGGTGCGCACGAAGCTGACTACCCGGGTGCCCCAGTAGGCGTCGTCGATGCCCACGGTTTTGACGTCGTCGAACAGATCCTCGAAGCGCTCCAGAAGGTCCGTGGTGACCCGGGTGGTGGACACGTTCTCGCCGCCGGATTTGACCACGCCGCCCAGGCGGCCCAGATAGGTGAGGTAGCCATTATCGAGGTGGCCGTAGTCGCCGCTGTGGAAATAGCCCTCCTCGTCGAAGGCCTTGTCCACTTCTTCCGGTTGCCGGTGGTAGCCCTGAAACAGATACGGGCTCTTGTAGCAGATTTCCCCGGCTTCGCCCTGGGCCACCCGGGCGCCGCTATCAAGGTGTTTGATCACCACCTGCACGCCAGGAAGAGGGCGGCCGTGGGTGTATTTGTTCACCGCTTCGTCCACGCATTCATGGTCCGCCAGAGACACCAGCGGGCCATTCTCGGTTTGCGCGTAGAGATTGTTGATGGTGGCACCGGCCGGGCACATGTCGCGCACCATATCATAGGTGCGTGGCTCACCCGCCAGGATCGCCTTGCTGATGGTGAACTGGCGCTTTTCGAAATCCGGCTGGCGGCGCAGCCCCTGCCAGTGGGCGTCGAAACCGAAAGTGCAGGTGCAGTGGTGCTGCTCGATCAGGTCCAGCGCCTTGGCGGGATCAAAGCCATCCATCAATACCAAAGTGGTGCCGGCATAGGCCAGATTCATGTTGAGCGCGAACAGGCCGCTGTTGTGATAGAACGGTGCCAGACAGATGAAGCGGTCCTGTTCGGTGATGCGCAAATTGCGCGCGCCGAAGTGGGCGGTGGCCAGAGGCGGGCGATGATCCCACAACGCGCTCTTGGATAAAGAGGTGGTACCGGAAGTCTGGCACATGAACTGAACGTCGGAGGCCCGGCCCTGCTCCTGACGTTGTTGCAGCGTGGTGCGATCGGCTGGTCGGGACAAATCCTTGAAGTCGAGATAACCCGGCGGCGCGGGGCCGTGCCGGCCCACGCAAACAACCCGCTTGAGAGAAGGCAGGGAAGGGCAACACGTCTCCGGTTTGAATGTCAGATCCGGCAGTGCACCCTCCAGTAGCGCGAGGATATCCCGTGGCCCCTGGCGATCCACGGTGACGACCAGCTTGGGCTGATTGCGTTGCAACACGCCCTGCAATTCCATCGTGCCCCAGAGCAGATTGAGCGGGTTGACCACCGCTCCGGCCTGAAGAGTGGCGAAATACAGCACCGCGAATTCGGGTGTGGCGCTGGGCAGAGTGGAGATCACATCTCCTTTGTCGATACCCAGTTCCAGAAGCCCTTGGGTCATCTCCTGAACCTGCTCGAACAACTCACCAAAGCGGATCACCTGACCCTCGAACAGGATCGCGGGCTTGTCCGCATAAGCGGCGCAGGTTTCGGCGAACAATTGGGAAACGGTGCGGTGGTACCAGTGATGCGAGTGCAAACGCTGGTTGAGCAACATGATCGGCTCCTGGCGGAAAGTATGGGATTAGTTGTTGTTGTCAAAGCGGGGTGGCCGTTTCTCCATGAAGGCACGCACCCCCTCGCCGGACTCCGCGCCGGCGCCGCTGACCACCATGGCGTGATGTTCCCGCTCCAGATGGTCCCGCAGTGAGTGGCGGCCGGCCTGATCCACTAGCGCCTTGATCCGGCCCAGAGCACCGGTGGCGCCCGCCGCCAGAGAACGCGCCAGCTTCTCCGCCGCCGGCATCAACTGGTCGTCCTCATGGATTTCCAATACCAGACCGGCGGCGAGACACTGCCGCGCGGTCAGTGGCGTATTGGTGAACAGGATATGTTTGGCGCGCATCGGTCCGGCCAGCCGGGTAAGGACCCAGGACACTCCCACATCCGGGCTCAGGCCGATAGCGGAATAGCCACCGCGCAGCTTCATCGATGACGACGCCAGCACCAGATCGGCGCACAACGCCACGCCGATGCCGCCACCGCCAAGCGAGCCGTTCACCGCGCTGACCACCGGTACCGGCAAGGTGCTCAGGGTGTGAATGGCCCGGTGCAATGGTGGAATCCCCTGGTCCATCAGCCCGGCCAGATCGTCACTGGCGACAAAACCACTGATATCACCCCCGGCGCAAAAATGCGGCCCCTTGGCGGACAGCAGCACCGCGCGCACCTGGCCCTGGGCGCAAGCCCGCGCCAGGGCTTCCACCGTTTCCATGAACGCCGCCGACATCTCGTCATTGAGCACATTGGCCTGCTCCGGCCGGTTCAGGGTGACGTGGGCGACGGCGTCGCGGATCTCAAGCAGGATCGGAGGGGACATGGGGATTCCTGATCGGTTGAAAGTGTCGATCAGTGTAGGCAGGGCTTGCGGAGGGCTTCTTGTGTCAAATGGCTATGGGACGGGGGCGCGGGAGCCTTCGCTTGTGTTCGTGAAACCATAAGTTGGCCGGATTCTGAAGGGATAGTCTGTCCGGCCTTGAGTATGCGCGTGATTAGTTGTTTGTGAGTACTTACAATTGATGGGCTATGTTGCTTGTGGGTCTCAAGCAAGTATATAGCAAGGAATGTTCGGCTCTTCCCGGCTAGGATTCGAGGAGTTTAGCCTTTAGTTTTGCTTCAGCGTCGTGAATTGCTCTGTGCATCTTGGACTCGATCTGTCTATGCTGCTTATTGATGCCGTCGCCTCCAATGACTTTTTGAGCTAGCTTTAAATAGCGAAAGAACCCAAGTCGAGGGGCCCCTTTTGGTAGAATCCCGCCCTCACGAGTGTAGACATGGTTGCCATAGGCCGAGCCATAACCCATTGACGTGAGCTTGGCATATAGTTGGCGTTTCTTTAGATGAGGGTTTTTCCGGCTTGCAGCTGCGACTCTTGCCCTTTCTATGGCCCTGTGAGCTTTAATCATGAATCTAGAGATGGTGGAGTCTCTGACCCTTGTTTCCTCTCCATCGAAGTTGAAGCCCAAGTACGTCACTGGGGCTGGTTCCCCCTCGGAATATTTATCGTCCAAAGAGAAGCTTTTTATGGTGCCGCTGTCATCCCTAACCCTGCGTCTGACAGTTTTACCATTATTGATAGTCAACTTTACGGCGTCCAGCTCTGCAATTACGTTATTTTCCGCTTCTTGGCCTTTCCCGGAAGGGACGACGAGAAGAATATCGTCGCTGTATCTCCAATAAACGCCTCCCAAACCTGTGATGATCTGGTTCAAGCGCTTATCTGCGTTATACATATAGAGATTAGCTAAGACAGCACTAATCGGTAATCCTTGCGGGATACCTGATATTTGAGGTGGTTTGGGTTTTCGTTTGATATCCCAGACGATGTCATGCCGGTGGCGCAATAATGGCTTCACATCTTCTCTGAATGCTTTCGGGGTACAAATCGCTGCGCCAGAAGATCCTGCGCGGCGCCGAACTTCTCCTCCGAATAAGTCTCGTAATTCCGGGAGTGTTACGGCTGAGCTGTCTGTGCAGGCGTTATAAACGGCATAATGATCGTTAGGAAGGCTTTGTTCGTTAAGAATCCTTTTCCACTGATTTTTGAGTTCTTCATGATCCAGAGCATCAAAGAATCCCTCAACATCAATTGCGACTACATCACATGGGCGGTGAGAGGCAATATAGCTGAAGGCTTCGTGCGCAAAATGGATGTTGCATTTAGGGACGTCGAAGCGCCTGTAAGCCAAAACATGATCCTCTCCCTCTTTTTTGTACAGCTCTTCCAGGCGGTCGCCGAGGACATGAGCATAGTAAGAGTAGATATGTGAGTCACTGTGTGCAGCATAGGCAATTGGCCGACGTTTGGTTGTGTGGACTCTTCGACCAGAGACCTCTTTCTTCGAAGTGGTTTCTTGTGGGTTCAAGATCACAGGCCAAAAGGCGTGACTTGCAACGTTGGATGGGGAAGTGACGAGCCTTTCGGCTTTGTCTCTGGATATAGGGCGGTCAAAGTGAGCGTAGGTACGCCGTTTATACCAGTCCTTCTTAGCGTTCTGCATTGTTTGCCTTCTGGAACCGGTGGCAGCAAGCACGCTGCGGCCACTTGCATGGCGCCACCGTCGAGCGGAACCTTACGATACCGCTTGGCCAAGCCTGGTGATATCAGAATCACACAAGCCGACCTACGATGCCCAGACCTGTTTGATCGGGCAACGCCGCAAAAATACTCTAATGTATAATGTAATTGGAGGAATGCTATGAAGCACTCTGATCACCATGTCAGCATTGAGCCAAGCTTCAAGCTGGTGCTGCGAAATGCAGTAATAGCTTGGATAGTCCAGTTCGTACTTGACTGTGGTGTAACCAATCAGCCTCCAGCGCTTTAACTAACCGGAGTCCGTTAAGCCTATGAATTTACATTTGCATAGTCAATAGTCTGAAGGCCGGTATTAAGGCGCAAGCTGGATCCTTCGAGAAACTTGCAGGATTGCTGGATCTGGTGAGGACAAATTATGCCTAATCATCACCATGGCTTGTCCAAAACGGCCAAGCTACGGTTACAAGAACACGGCTGGCTGCGACTGACGCAAGAATGGTGGGCCCACCAGGACTTGAACCTGGAACCAACGGATTATGAGTCCGCTGCTCTAACCAATTGAGCTATAGGCCCTTTGGAACTCGGAGGATGTTCAGCAGAGCGGGAGACGGTGTCCTGCCCCGGCCGGCGGTCTCGGTGGTGAGTTGCCGGTGGTCCTTTGTGTCTTCGTTTATCCCCGAAAAAACAAGGCCCGGATGGCGGTCGCCGTCCGGGCCGATAGTTATATAACGAGTTACATATCCGCGTCCAGGAAACTGCGCAGGTGCTCGCTGCGGGAGGGGTGGCGCAGCTTGCGCAGAGCCTTGGCTTCGATCTGCCGGATCCGCTCCCGGGTGACGTCGAACTGCTTGCCGACTTCTTCCAGGGTGTGGTCGGTGTTCATGTCGATGCCGAAGCGCATGCGCAGCACTTTCGCTTCCCGGGCGGTGAGGTTGGCCAGCACTTCCCGGGTGGCTTCTTCCAGGCCCAGGGAGGTGGCGGAATCCACTGGGGAGTCCACGTTGCCGTCCTCGATGAAATCGCCCAGGCTGGAATCCTCGTCGTCGCCGATGGGGGTTTCCATGGAGATCGGCTCCTTGGCGATCTTCAGCACCTTGCGGACCTTGTCTTCCGGCATTTCCAGGCGCTGGCCCAGTTCTTCCGGCGTCGGCTCGCGGCCCATTTCCTGCAGCATCTGGCGCTGCACGCGGTTGATCTTGTTGATCGTCTCTATCATGTGCACCGGAATCCGGATGGTGCGGGCCTGGTCCGCGATGGAGCGGGTGATGGCCTGCCGGATCCACCAGGTGGCGTAGGTGGAGAACTTGTAGCCACGGCGGTATTCGAACTTGTCCACGGCCTTCATCAGGCCGATGTTGCCTTCCTGGATCAGATCCAGGAACTGCAGGCCACGGTTGGTGTACTTCTTGGCGATGGAGATCACCAACCGCAGGTTGGCTTCGACCATCTCCTTCTTGGCGCGGCGGGCCTTGGCTTCGCCGATGGAAATGCGGCGATTGATTTCCTTGATGTCCGCCACCGGCAGGCCGATGACCTCTTCCACGGTGATGATCTTGCGCTGGTTGCGCTGAATGTCGTCCGCCACCGTCATCAGGCGCTCGGAGTAGTCCTTGGCCTTCTTGGTCCTGGCGTGGGCGGCGACCCACTCCAGGTTGGTCTCGTTACCCGGGAACTGCTGTACAAAGTCCTTGCGTGGCACGCCGGCACGGCGGATCGCCAGCGCCATGATCTGGCGCTCGAACTTGCGCACGATATCCAGGTGAGTGCGGGCGCCTTGCAGCAACTGATCGTAGATGCGCGGCACCAGCTTGAACAGGGTGAAGTGCTCGGCCAGCGCCTCCAGAGCCTTGGCGCTGCTGGCGTGGTCGCGGCCGTTGCGCTTGAGCGCCCGTTCGGCCTTTTCATGGCGCTTCTTCAGCTCGGCGAAGCGTTCCGCCGCCAGTGCCGGATCCAGGCCGCCTTCATCCTCTTCGCTGTCGTCGTCGCTGTCGCTGCTGTCGTCGTCTTCGTCGTCGTCCTTATCCTTTTCCTCGGCCTCCGCCTGCTTCTTCTGATTGAAGCGCGGTTCCTTGTTGGCGTTGGTGGCGGCGGCGCCGTCATCGTCCGGATCCAGATAACCGGCGATCACGTCGGTCAGTTTGCGTTCCTCGGACAGGATACGGTCATATTCATCCAGCACCATTTCCACTGCGCCGGGCCAGAAGGCCAGGGCGTGCATGACTTCTCGGGTGCCTTCCTCGATGCGTTTGGCGATCTCGATTTCGCCTTCCCGGGTGAGCAGCTCCACGGTGCCCATTTCACGCATGTACATCCGCACCGGATCGGTGGTGCGGCCCGGCTCGCTCTCCACGGAGGCGAGTACGGCGGCGGCTTCCTCGGCAGCAACCTCGTCGGTGCTGTCGGCGCCTTCACCCATCATGATCTCATCGGCATCGGTGGCTTTTTCCACCACGGTGATGCCCATGTCGTTGATCATCTGGATGATGTCTTCGACCTGATCCGTGTCGGTGATGGACTCGGGCAGGTGGTCGTTCACTTCGGCGTAGGTCAGGTAGCCCTGCTCCTTGCCCAGTGCGATCAACTGCTTCAGCTGTGACTGCTGTTGCTGTTTTTGAGTCGTCATGCGAAATGCCCGTAGTTGGAAGAGCCGTGGTCCTGGGAAAACGGCGTATTATACGCGGATATGGGGGGTGGAGCCAGTAATCACAAGCCCCCGCTATGGTTCCGCCTGGTGCCCGGCGCGTGCTTTGGCGAGGGCCCGGTGCAGTTCCGAAAGCCGCGCCAGGTCTGGATCGGGGCGGGCTTCCTCGGTTTTCAATGTCTGTTCCAGTGCAAGAGTGTGCAGGCGGTGCAGGGCGTCGTCCCAGTACCGCCGCGCGGTATCGTCGTCCATGGTGGGTTTCAGTGCCTCGCGCAGCAGGCGGGACAGGGATTCGCCCTGTTCCAGTGCCATGATGGCGCCCAGTGCCGCCGCCGGGGTGGCGTGCTCGCGCACCGCGCCGGCCACTTGAAGCAGCAGATCGACCCGTGCCAGGTCCAATTCCTCCACGCCCTCGGGGAGTGGGCGGTCACGCACCACCTGAGGATGGGAAAGCAGCAGCAGGACCAGCCGTTCCACCAGGCTCAGGCCGGGGCGGCGGGCGCCCGACGCCTGATGCGGTCGAGCGGGGATATCATCCGGCTCGTTCGCCATGGCCGGCGGGAAGTCCGGCGGCGGTGTCTCGTCCCAATCCGGCTCTTGCTCATGGCTGGTGGCCCGGGGAGGCGGAGCCGCGGGTTTGGGGGGCGCCGCCGGCCGGGGCGCGGGTTCGGCCGGTGTTTCCTGGCGCAGCCGCTCCAGGGAGGCGCGTTCCAGTCGTGTCAGCCGCGCCAGTTCCTCCTCCAGCAGCACCCGGTAGAATGGCCCCGAGGGCTTGCTCAGGTAAGGGAGCGCCAGCCGCGCCAGCCGTGCCCGGCCGTCCACGGTGTTCAGGTCCAGCCCTTCGGAAAGATGCCGGAACAGATAGCTGGACAGGGTGTCCGCCTTCTCGGTGAGCGCCAGCAGGGTTTCCGGCCCCTGGGCACGCACCAGGGTGTCCGGGTCCTCGCCGTCGGGCAGGAACAGGAAGCGCGCCTGCTTGCCGTCGTCCAGGGACGGCAGGGCGGATTCCAGAGCCCGCCAGGCGGCGCGTCTGCCGGCGTTGTCGCCGTCGAAACAGAACACCACCTCGTTCACTTGCCGGAATAGGGTCTGGCAGTGCTCCGGGCTGGTGGCGGTGCCGAGGGTCGCCACCACGTTGGGCACCCCGTGCTGAGCCAGGGCGATCACATCCATGTAACCCTCCACCACGTAAAGGCGGTCGCTGCGGTCGCGGCTGCGGCGCCATTCCCACAGCCCGTACAGTTCCCGGCCTTTGTGGAACACCGGGGTTTCCGGGCTGTTCAGGTATTTGGGTTTGCCGTCGCCGAGTACCCGGCCGCCGAAGCCGATGGTGCGGCCGCGGGCATCCCGGATCGGGAACTGGATCCGGTCACGGAACTTGTCGTAAACCCGGCCGGTGTCCTCGCGCCGCACCAGCAGACCAGCAGTGAGGGCTTGCTCCAGCCCGGCCTGATCCAGCGACAGCCCGGTCGTTAGATTATCGAAACCGGGCGGGGCGAAGCCCAGGCCGTATTGGGCGGCGATCTCGCCGCTGAGTCCCCGGCCTTTCAGGTAAGCCACCGCTTTTTGCCGGTCCGGGGCGCTTTTTAACTGCTGACGATAGTAGCGCTCCGCCCGTCCGAGCAAATCGTACAGGGTTTGCAGGCGGCTCCGGCGTGCCTTCTCCTCGCGGCTGTCGTGATGCTCTTCACGCGGGATGTCCACACCGGCGCGGCCGGCCAGTTGCTCCACCGCCTCGGGGAAGGAGAGGTGGTCGTACTCCATGACGAAGCGCAGGGCATCGCCGGAGGCGCCACAGCCAAAGCAGTAGTAGAACTGTTTGTCCGGGGACACCGTGAACGACGGCGTCTTCTCCTGGTGGAACGGACAGCACGCGGAATAGTTCCGCCCGGTCTTCTTCAGCGGCACGCGGGCGTCGATCAGCGGCACGATATCGATTCGCGCGAGAAGATCCTGAATAAAATGTTCGGGAATCAAACCGGCCATGGGAAGAATATTCCAACTCACCCGGGCTGATGGCAAGTCCGGCTAATGAGAGAAAGTGGTGGAAGCCGGCACACAACGGCTTATGAGGACTGATGAGGGTGCCGCCGGGGGTGGGCGGGAACCGCGTGCCGGGCCCGGAATCAGCCAGTGAGCCTGGCTTTGACCTTGCCGCTGACCGCGCCTATGTCGGCCCGGCCCTGCAGTTTGGGCTTGAGCAAGCCCATGACCTTGCCCATGTCACCCATGCCGGCGGCGCCGGTGCTGGTGATGGCCTCGTCGATCAACGCCTCGATTTCGGCATCGCTCAGGGGCTGGGGCAGGAATTCCTGGAGGATCAGAATTTCCGCTTCTTCCACCTCGGCCAGTTCCGGACGGTTGGCGTCACGGTACTGACCGGCGGAATCCTTGCGCTGCTTGACCAGTTTATCGAGCACGGCGAGAGAGCGGGCGTCATCCACTTCGATGCGCTCGTCCACCTCGATTTGCTTCAGCGCCGCCATGGCCATACGCAGAACACCCAGGCGCGCCTTGTCTTTGGCGCGCATGGCGTCTTTGGTGGCATCGGCGAGCTGTGCTTTGATCGCGCTCATGGTCAAGGACCGGAAACGGTCTTAGTACAGACGCTTACGGGCGAGCTGCTCGCGTTGCAGCTTCTTCAGGTGACGCTTGACCGCGGCAGCGCGCTTACGCTTGCGTTCCTGAGTCGGCTTCTCGTAGTTCTCGCGACGGCGGACTTCGGACAGAACACCGGCTTTTTCACAGGAGCGCTTGAAGCGGCGCAGGGCCACGTCGAAGGGTTCGCCTTCTTTTACTTTCACCTGAGGCATGAAGTATCACCTACCTAAAAAGTGTTGAGTTGTGTGGGTTCCGCCTCGGGCTCAGGTGGTCCCTCGGGGGCAAACGTCATGGGGACGGCCACCCAGGCGGCAGGGCGCGAATTCTACCCGTGACCGGTAGGTAAATGCAAATGGCGGCGTGCCGGGCTATCATGCCGACCCTTGCCGGCGGGTGCGCCGCCGGCCGGATTCTGTTTTTTGAGGTAGGCGAAATGCGCGTTTTGGGCATCGAAACCAGCTGCGACGAGACCGGCGTGGCCGTATACGACACTGAACAGGGCCTGTTGAGTCAGGCCCTGTTCAGTCAGATCGATATGCACGCGGTCTACGGTGGCGTGGTGCCGGAATTGGCCAGCCGTGACCATGTGCGGCGGTTGCTGCCCCTGCTGCGCCAGGTCCTGTCCGACGCCGGCATCGGCGCCCGGGAACTGGGCGGCGTCGCCTACACCGCCGGCCCGGGGTTGGCGGGAGCCCTGCTGGTGGGAGCCGGTGTCGCTCGTGCTCTGGCCTATGGCTGGGGCGTGCCGGCGTTGCCGGTACACCATATGGAAGGGCACCTGCTGGCGCCGTTGCTGGAGGATGATGCCCCGGACTTTCCCTTTGTCGCGCTGCTGGTCAGTGGTGGGCACTCACTGCTGCTGGAAGCCCGTGCCCTGGGTGAATACGTCCCTTTGGGCGAATCCGTGGACGACGCCGCCGGTGAAGCCTTCGACAAGGCGGCGAAGATGATGGGATTGGGCTATCCCGGCGGGCCGGCGATCAGCCGTCTGGCGGAGCAGGGGCAGGCCGGGCGCTTTCGCTTTCCCCGGCCGATGACCGACCGGCCCGGCCTGGATATGAGCTTCTCGGGCCTCAAGACCTTCACCCTCAACACCATTCACGATCTCGGCGGTGCCGACGCTCTGGATGACCAGGACCGCGCCGATGTGGCTCTCGCGTTCCAGGAAGCGGTGGTGGACACTCTGGTGATCAAATGCCGCCGGGCCATGCAGGCCACGGGCGCCAAACGTTTGGTGGTGGCCGGTGGCGTCAGCGCCAACGCCATGTTGCGCGAGCGGCTGGCTCAGGCCATGGGCAAGCTGGGAGTGAAGGTGTATTACCCCGGGCTGGCGTACTGCACCGACAATGGCGCCATGATCGCCTACGCGGGGGCACTGCGGCTGGCCGCCGGCGAGCGTCAGAAGGGGCTGGGCGTCAGTGTTCGGGCGCGCTGGCCGCTGGCGGAGCTGGCGCGGGTGGCTTCTCATTGAGATCGATCGAGGTCCTTTGCCGCATGAAAAGGGCCCTCGCCGTACCCCATTCGCTGCCAAGGCAGCTTCCCACGGAGAGAGGCTACGGAGCTGCTGTGGGACGCTGCCTTGGCAGCGAACTGGCGTTAAGTGGTACCCCTAACCTTTCTTCCTGAACCCCAGTTCCTCACCGCGCAGCAGTTTGGCCAGGTTGGCGCGGTGGCGCACGATCATGATCAGGGTCAGGGCGGCCATCGGCGGCGCGGCGCCGGGCAGCCAGAACCACAGGCAGATAGGTGCGGCGATGAAGGCGCTCAGCGACGCCACCGAGGAGATCCGTAGTATCCCGAACACCACCAACCACACCGCGCCCGCCACCAGGCCGCTGGGCCAGTGCAGCGGGAACAGCACGCCAAAGGCGGTGGCCACGCCCTTGCCACCCTGGAATTGGAAGAACACCGGGAACAAGTGGCCGAGGAAGGCGCAGAAACCGACCAGTGCCACGGCAAATGGGGAGAGCCCCAGAGCCGTCGCCACCAGGACGGGCAGCACCCCTTTCAGCACGTCGCCGACCAGAGTCAGCGCCGCCGCCGGTTTGCCGGCGATGCGCAGCACATTGGTGGCGCCGGGATTGCTGGAGCCCTGGGTGCGCGGGTCCGGATGGCCGAACAAGCGGCAGACCAGGATGGCGCTGGAAATCGAGCCCAGCAGATACGCCACCGCGCATAAAGACAGCAACCAACCCCAGCTTTCCTGTAATGCCATGGCAACCACCGGCTATAATCCCCGAATCAACAGGCTGGACATTGTACACACAAGCCGCTTGTCGCGCGTCACCCCGGGGTCAGGCTCCCGGGAGCGGCGGCGCCAAACCTAACCGCGTATCAGGCCCGCGCGCGGCCGGACCGAGGAACAGCATGGACATCGTTTATATCAATGATTTGAAAGTCGATACGGTGATCGGCATTTTCGACTGGGAGCGGCGTATCCGTCAGACCGTCAGCCTGGATCTGGAGATGGCCGCGGATATCCGCAAGGGCGCCGCCACCGATCACATCGATGACGCCCTGGACTACAAAAGCATCAGCAAGCGGCTGATCGCCTTTATCGAGGAAAGCGAATTCCAACTGGTGGAAACCCTGGCGGAGCAGGTGGCGGCGCTGGTGCTGGAGGAATTCAATGTGCCCTGGCTGCGATTGCGGTTGAGCAAACCAGGCGCCCTGCGCGGTGCCCGCGATGTTGGCGTGATTATCGAGCGCGGGGAGCGTTCCTGATGGCGGAGGTGTTTCTCAGTCTCGGCTCCAACATCGACCGGCAACACAATATCCATTCCGGTCTCAATGCGCTGGCGGAGCGGTTCGGTGAGCTGAGGCTGAGCCCGGTGTATGAAAGTGAGGCGGTGGGCTTCAAGGGCAGCCCGTTCTTCAATTTGGTGGTGGCTCTGCATACGGCGCTGCCGGTGGGGGAGCTGGCCAGGGCGTTGCATGATATCGAGCGCGGTCACGGCCGGGTACGCGGCGAGAAGAAGTTCGCCAGCCGCACCCTGGATATCGACATTCTCACCTACGACGATGCGGTTGGCGAGGTGGATGGCGTCAAGCTGCCGCGCGGGGAAATTCTAAAGCACGCGTTCGTGCTGCGTCCGCTGGCGGATCTGGCGCCGGAGACGCGGCACCCGGAGAATGGGCGCCGCTACCGGGAGTTGCTGGCGGAAACCGACTTCAAGGGCCAGCGGCTTTGGCAAGTGCCGTTCCGCTGGCCCGCGTCCGATGGCGATATCACTGAATGAAGGAGTTCTCCGCTTCGATCATATAAGCTTCGAACTGCTCGCAAGTGTAATTGGTGGCGACACCATTGATGGTCACGACGATACCGTCCCGGTGCTCCACCAAAACCTCGGCGTGCGTGTTGTTGGCGCCGCGCAGTCGGATCTCGCCGGATTCGGGGCAGAATTCCTGGTCCAGGTTTCTTGTTAGCGGCTCTGCGGTGGTGATGCTGACTTTCTCGCTTCTACCGTTCACCAGGAGCGTCCCTTCTACCGTATAGGTGACATTTTCAGACGAGTAGTCCCAGGTGGTTTTAAGATCCTCCACGTGCCAGTTAGCGTTGTATTCGCCTTCGCCACTCTGGCTGGGGCCCTGAGCATCTATCTGAAGATCCGTATCAGCGAAATGATCGACGGCGTCCATAACGTAGTCGAATTCTCCACTGATCAGGATGTTGGCCTCTACAGGATTCCCCGCTACCAAGTTGAAACCGCTGGTGTCGACTTCCAAAGTGGAGTCACCTTCAAAGTCGTAGCGGACGGTGCCCGCCAGGGTCACAGGGTCGGTGTTTTCGCCACTAAGGGTGCAATTATTGGCGGTGGCGCTGGTGGGAATGTCGTTGGTACCGTAAACCACGGTGATAGAGCCTTGGGTGCACTCCCCCTCTAAATCGGGGAGCATAATGGCATGCATCTGCACCGGCACCATTCCCAGGCTGCCCTCCAGGGCGAGATAGAGCAGCGGGCCTGTATTCTCGTTATTCAGGCTGACGAAGGGCTCTTGACCACCTCCCGAGCCGGAGGAACCACCGCCGCCACAGGCGGCAAGGGCAGAGGCGAGTAAGACAGGCGTCAGCGCCCGCGCACGGGTGGAGCCGATAGTGAAAAGTGACATGCGAGTATCCCTCTAAACCGAAATAAGGCGTTGTCGGCCCGGTTGGGGGATGGAACGGTAAGACAAGGCTGGCCTACGCTGGACTCCATCCCTGAGTCGACAGGATCAACCGCATTGTTGATATTTTGACGGGCGGCCCCCACGGCCGTCCTCCGTCGCTGCGGTCTTGGTTACTAACCATAGCGGCAAAGGACGCCAGTGCCAATCCCCGGCGGCCGGCTTCAGGCGCCGGGGAAGGACAGAGAGCGGCCGCCGTCCACGGCGATGATCTGCCCGGTGATGTAAGGAGCGTGATTGGCGAGCCAGAGCACCGTGTTGGCGATGTCATCCGGGTCGCCGGCATGGCCCAACGGTAGGGCATCAAGAATCGCCTGTTGGGATTCCTGTCCCTGCTCCGGCCACAGAATCGGCCCGGGCGCCACGCCGTTGACGCGTACTTCAGGGCCCAGTTCCCGGGCCAGGCCGCGGGTCATCATCGCCAGCCCGGCCTTGGCCATGCAGTACAGCGGATGTTCTCGCAGGGGTTTTTCAGCGTAAACGTCCACCAGATTAACGATGGCGCCGTGATGTTGTTTCAGGGCCGGAGCCAGTGACTGGCTGAGCAGAAAAGGCGCCCGCAGGTTGCTGTGCATCAGTTGGTCCCAGTCCTCATCACTGGCCTGATGCAAAGGCGTGCGATAGAACCGGGAGGCGTTATTCACCAGTAGCCGCAGTCCGGGCTTCAGAGCCAGGGCCTGGGCGGCCAGTTGCCGCACCTGGCCGGGCACCACCAAGTCCGCGTACAGGCAAGCCGCGCTGTCGGCACGCTGCCGGTTAAGGTCGTCCACCAGGGTTCGCGCTTGTTCTTCGCTGTGGTGGTAGTGAATGATCACATCGTGGCCCGATTGGTGCAGGCGACGGGCAATGCGGGCGCCGATGCGGCGCGCGGCACCGGTGACCAGGGCTACGGGAGCGGCCATTTTTCCACGAACTCCTGTCGGTAAAGACGGATGGCGCGAATGCGTTTGCTTTCCAGGGCGCGGCCGAGCGCGGGGCCGGACAGGCCGGCCTGGCGCAGCCCCGCCACATCCACGGTGCGGACCACTTCGGCGACGCCGAGCAGGAATTCGCCTTGCGGAAAGGGGGCTTTGGGATCGGCCTGGCAGGTGCGGTAATCGGCTTCGCAGGCGTCAACGAAGAAGCGCAACCGGCGCGGCCGGCGGATCACATCCAGAGCGTGCAGGACTTCCCATACACGTGGCGGGCGCAGCTTGAGGACGCGACGCCCACGGTTCTGCCAGCGCGCCATGACGGCGGCGGCGTCCGCCATTTCCCTGGGGACCCTTAAGCGCTTGGACATTTCCAGTGCCAGGGTTTCGCTCTGCCTTTCGTAATTCTGATGACGCGGCCAGCGGTCCGGCGGCGTGCTGGCCTTGCCGAGATCATGGCAGAGCAGGGCGTAGCGAGCGGTCAGGGACAGATTCTGCCGAGCTGCCTGGGCCAGGCAGCGCCATTGATGGGTAAGCACATCCACGGTGGGATGATGGTCCGGAGACTGGGGGATGCCATCCAGGTTGGCCAGTTCCGGGAATAATTCCGCCAGCGCGCCGCATTCATGCAGGATGCGGAAGAACGTTTGCGGTGAGCGTTCCATCAGTGCCCGGCTGGTTTCCTTCCAGACCCGTTCCGGACTGAGGTGCCGCAGTTCGCCCGCCAGTACGATATCGGTCATCAGATCCATGGTTTCGCGGGCCACGCGAAAGCCCAGCCAGTGATAGCGGGCGGCGAAACGGGCCACCCGCAGAACCCGCAGCGGGTCCTCGGCGAAGGCGGGGGAGACATGGCGCAGCAATCGTTCCTTGAGATCGTTTTGACCGTTGTAGGGGTCAATCAAGCGGCCATCACTGGCGCGGGCCATGGCATTGATGGTCAGGTCCCGTCGCTTCAGGTCGTCTTCCAGCGTCACGTCCTCGGCGGTGTGAAAAAGAAAGCCGCCGTGGCCGTGGCCATGTTTGCGTTCCGTGCGGGCAAGGGCGTACTCCTCGCCGGTCCGCGGATGCAGGAACACCGGAAAGTCATTGCCCACGGGTTTGTAGCCTTGCGCCAAAAGAGTATCGGGGGTGCCGCCCACCACCACCCAATCTTTCTCCTTGACCGGCAGTCCGAGCAATTCGTCGCGGACCGCACCACCGACAAGATAGATATCCATCGTGTTCGCTATCGCTTCCAGGTAAACATTAGAATGTCATGTCTGGTCTGGCCGGAAAACCGCTTGGGCAGGGAATACGCTCGAATTCACCTCGAATGGTTATTTTCTGGTCTGCTGGCCCGCTTTGGTTTTCATTTTTGCTCTTTATTTTTCTTCTTCCGTCGCGATGTCCGGTATCGCGACGTCATGGTGCTCGCGCGGTTCCGGGAAGCGCGAAGTTTGGCGGGAGCCGGTCATGAATACCCTGTCGGCATACTTGATCGTGGTGGCGGTTTGGGCCACCACGCCTTTGGGGATCAAATGGAGTGGCGAGGCCATGCCGCCCTGGGCGGCGGCGGGCAGTCGCATGGCGCTGGCGGCGCTGCTCGGTCTGCTGTGGCTGGCCTGCGACGTCGGGCGCTGGCCAGTTACGCCGCCGCCTTGCCTGGTATTTTCGGTGCCATGGGATGCAGCTATGTAGCCGCGAGGACTTTGCCGTCCGGTCTGATTTCGGTGATGTTCGGGCTGGCGCCGTTGTTGTCCGGATTGATGATGCAGCTGATTCCCGGTGGGAGTCGTCTCAACGGCTGGCATTGGTGTGCCTGCGTGCTCGGTCTGCTGGGTCTGGCGCTGGTATTCAATGACAGCTTGCTGGCACTGTTCGGCGAGGGCGGCGATCAGCGCACGGCGGCGTTGGGTTGGATGCTGGTGGCGGTGACGCTGTTCGCCGGGTCGGCCATCGCGGTGCAGCGGGTGGCGGCGGGGCTGGCGCCGATGCAACAGACCGTGGGCGGTTTGCTCGCTTCGCTGCCGTGCTATGGCCTGGCGATCTGGTGGTCCGGTGAAGGCGCCGGGTTCAATGGCGACTGGCGTGGCCTGGGGGCTATCGTTTACCTGGCGGTGTTCGGGTCACTGCTGGGATTCTATTGCTATTTCCAGATCCTGGCGCGGCTGCCGGCGGCCACGGTGGCGCTGATTACCCTGATGACGCCGGTACTGGCATTGACGCTGGGCGCGCTGCTCAATGAGGAACGGCTGGCGCTGGCGGTGCTTGTCGGCGCGGTGGTGATCGTGATGGCCCTGGCGCTGTATTTGCTGGGCGACCGGCGGGTGCGGCGGGGTCTCAAAAGCGGGGCTCCGGTTGGCGAAAGATGACAGGCGATGACGGGAAATGACAGTCTACATGGCGTTTATCACCATTGAACCGGGCCTGGGGCCATGGTTTAGTGCTTCGTCATCGTTTGATTCGGATCATGGCCTGATTCGGGCATGTGGATACCAGCGCGCCAGCCGTCACCACGACGTCACCGGCCGATGCTTTGTCCGACCGCCCCTGGCTTAACGGGAGAGATAGTTTCATGAAAACACGTATTACCGAGATGCTGGGCATCGAGTACCCCATCGTGCAAGGTGGCATGCAGAATGTTGGCTATGCGGAACTGGCTTCCGCCGTTTCCAACGCGGGTGCTCTGGGGATCATCACCGGCCTGACCCAGCCGACCCCGGAAGACCTGGACAAGGAAATTCGCCGCTGCAAGGAAATGACCGACAAGCCGTTCGGGGTCAACCTGACCCTGCTGCCGACCATCAAGCCGGTGCCCTATGAGGAATACGTGCGGGTGATCATCGAAGCGGGCATCAAGGTGGTGGAAACCGCCGGCCGCAGTCCGGAGCCCTTCATGGCCCAGTTCAATGAGAACGGCGTCAGCGTGATCCACAAGTGCACTTCCGTGCGGCATGCCCTGAAAGCGCAGAAACTGGGCTGTTCCGCGGTCTCCGTGGACGGCTTCGAGTGCGCCGGTCACCCCGGCGAGGACGATGTACCCAACCTGGTGCTGCTGCCGGCGGCGGCCAAGGTGCTGGATATCCCGATGATTGCTTCCGGCGGTATTGGTACCGGCACGCAGATGGCGGCTTGCCTGGCGCTGGGCGCGGAAGGCATCAACATGGGGACCCGCTTCATGGCCACCAAGGAAGCGCCGATCCACGAGAACATCAAGAAAGCCATCGTCGAAGCCAGCGAGCTGGACACCGCGCTGGTGTACCGTCCGCTGCGCAACACTGCCCGTGTTTACAAGAACAAGGTGGCGGAGAAGGTCAACGAGATCGAGCGTGAAGCCGGCAAGGACATGAAGTTCGAGCTGATCCGCGACATGGTCGCCGGTACCCGCGGCAAGGTATCGCTCACCGAAGGTGATGTGGACTACGGTATCTGGACCAGCGGTATCGTGCAGGGGTTGATCGACAACATTCCTTCCTGTGACGAGCTGGTGCAGGAAATCATGAGCGAGTGCACCGAAACCATTCGCAATCGCCTGAACACTCTGTTGGCGGGTTGATTGATCGAAGTGCGGCCCGTGAGCGGCCCGTCCGCTCACGGGCCGTGAATACGGTCTCCGCGGCTGATACGGGTTACGGAGGAGGAAATGGCATCCATTCCTGAAAGAGACTGGAAAGCACTCAGATCCTTGAAGGGAGAGATGCTCAATGAGGCTTGCGAGCGGATTCTGAGGCAAGCGGAGAGTATTCTGGCCGACCGGGAAGGCAGGGAGCATGAACGCTATCTGGAGCTGTGGAAATTACTGAGGGAAGAGGACGAGGACATCGCCTTGATGTTCGATAATCTGACCCGTAATCATGCCTATCTAAAGTTGCTTGCCATGCGTTCCCGGGGCGTGTTGTCCGATGAGCGTCTGTCCCGCTTCAGTGAAGAAACTCGGAAAAGACTGCAAAGAAGCCTGGAAGATTGAATTCGGGTGATAACGCGTTATATTCGCTGCCAAGGCAGCTTCCCACAGAGAGCTACGAAGCCGCTGTGGGAAGCTGCCTTGGCAGCGAATCGCCAGCCGATTGGAAGGACCTCGTGCTTGCCGATTACCTCGAAGCGGGGCTGTGTTGTCCCCGATAGAGAGGCTATTCTTGTTATTCCGCGACGAACCTTTATTCATTGCCCACCCTGAATTGACTGACGCTCAACGACCGTGCCGTTGTCCACGCTGTCCAGGTGCACGTCGAATCCCCACAAGCGATGCAGGTGCTTGATTACCTCCCGGCTGCTGCTTTCATCCAGAGGACGATGATGCTGGCGGACATGCTGTAACACCAGCGAGCGATCGCCCCGCACATTGGCCTCGTAAACCTGGATATTCGGCTCCTGGATGCTCAGGTTGTGTTGTTCGGCCAGTTTGTTGCGCACCTTTTGATAACCGCGCTCATCGTGGATCGCGTTGATCTCGATGTATTCCTTCTCGGTATCATCCAACAGGCTGAACAGCTTGAACTCCCGGATCAGGCGCGGGGACAGGAACTGCTGGATAAAGCTTTCGTCCTTGAAGCTTTCCATGGCGAATTTGAGGGTCGCCAGCCAGTCGCTACCGGCGATATCCGGGAACCAGTAACGGTCTTCGTCGTCCGGATCCTCACAAATGCGCCGCAGATCCCGGAACATGGCGAAGCCCAGGGCATAGGGGTTGATGCCGGAGTAATACTGGGAGTCGAAAGGCGGCTGATAGACCACCTGGCTGTGGTTGTGCAGAAACTCCAGCATGAAGCCATCGGTGACCTGTTTTTGATCATAGAGATCGTTGAGCAGGGTGTAATGCCAGAAGGTGGCCCAACCCTCGTTCATGACCTTGGTTTGACGCTGTGGGTAAAAGTACTGGGCCAGTTTGCGCACGATGCGGATGACCTCCCGCTGCCAGGGTTCCAGTAGCGGGGCGTTCTTCTCGATGAAGTAAAGAATGTTCTCCTGGGGCTCGGACGGAAAGCGCTCGATCTTTTCGCGCCGTTGTGTTGCTGGCTGCAGGTCCGGAAAGGTGCGCCATAGCTCGGAGACCTGTTTTTGCAGGGCGGCTTCCCGCTCCCGCTGCCGCCGCCGTTCTTCCTGGGCGGAAATCGGCGTCGGCCGCTTATACCGGTCCACCCCATAGTTCATCAGGGCATGGCAGGAGTCGAGGATGTCCTCCACCGCGTTGACGCCGTGGCGTTGCTCGCATTCGGCGATGTATTTGCGAGCGAACACCAGGTAATCGATGATCGCCGAGGCATCGGTCCAGGATTTGAACAGATAGTTGCCTTTGAAAAAGGAATTGTGGCCATAGCAGGCGTGGGCGATGACCAGCGCCTGCATGGTGATGGTGTTTTCCTCCATCAGATAGGCGATGCAGGGGTTGGAGTTGATCACGATCTCGTAGGCCAGCCCCATTTGTCCGCGCCGGTAACGGTTTTCCACCTCCACGAACTGCTTGCCGAAGGACCAGTGGTGGTAGCCCACCGGCATGCCCACGGAGGAATAGGCGTCCATCATCTGTTCCGAGGAAATGACCTCGATCTGATTGGGGTAGGTGTCCAGAGCGTACTTGCCGTGCGCCAGCTCGGAGATCGCCTCGTCATAGCGGGCAAGCAGGTTGAAGTCCCAGTCGGAGCCGGTGGACAAGAGCATCAGGCGGCCTCCATGCGTTTATGGAACAGCTGGCGGAATACCGGATATATATCCGCCGGGTCGTCGATCTGTGCCATGGAGAAGACGTCCGGGTGGCGCCCCATGATGCCCTCATATTGGTCCCAGAGTGCCTGGTGGGCGCGGGGCATGACCTCCACATAGGAGAAGTGCTGCATGCGCGGCAGCAATTCCTTCTCCAGTAACCCGGCACAGCCGGGAGAGTCATCGTTCCAGTTGTCGCCGTCCGAGGCCTGGGCGCCGTAGATGTTCCATTCCTCCACCGGGTAGCGTTCCTTGATGATGTCCCGGGTCAGTTTCAGGGCGCTGGAAACGATGGTGCCGCCGGTTTCCCGGGAGTAGAAAAACTCCTCTTCATCCACCTCCTTGGCGCTGGTGTGATGACGTATGAATACCACCTCGGTGTGCTGGTAGTTGCGTTGCAGAAATAAATAAAGCAGCAGGAAGAAGCGCTTCGCCAGGTCCTTCATGTCCTGGTTCATGGAGCCGGAAACATCCATGATGCAGAACATCACCGCCCGGCTCACCGGCACCGGGACCTTGATATGGTGGTTGTAACGCAGATCCACGGTATCGATGAAGGGAATGCGATCGATACGCCGGCGCAGGCGCTCGATATGTTCGTCCAGTTCCGCCAGGCGAGCCTGACGCTGAGGGGATTGATCCTGCTGCAGCAGGGCTTCCCGCTCCTCTTCCAGTTCACGTAGCCGGCGGCGGCTGGCGGCGGTCAACGCACGCCGGCGCATGGAGGCCTGGCGCATGGAGCGGACGATATTGATCTTGGCCGGCATGCCATGACTGACAATGCCGCCGTGGCGGATCTGGAAGGTCCGGGTGCCTTCCAGGTGCCGTTTCACCAGATTCGGCAGCGCCAGATCCTCGAACAGAAAATTGAGGAATTCCTGGGGGTCGATTTCGAAGGCGAAATCGTCCTCGCCTTCTCCCTGATTGCTGGCGTCGCCGGAGCCACTACCTTGTCCGCCGCCACCACTGGGGCGCTTGATCCGGTCGCCTTGCTGAAACTCCCGATTGCCTGGGTGGACGATGTTGCGCTGGCCGCCGGGGCCGTGATGGAAAATGGGCTCGGAAATGTCCTTGCGAGGAATGACGATGCGCTCGCCTTGCTCCATTTCCTTGATGGAGCGCTTGCCCACGGCGTCATTGACCGCTTCACGAATATGTCGCCGGTAGCGCTGCAGAAACCGTTGCCGATTCACCGCACTCTTGTGCTTCCCATTGAGACGCCGGTCGATGATATAACTCATTGAGCTCTCCAGTCTCGGCCGATAGGGCGATGGGACTGTGTTTCGCGGGCACGGGGCAGGATGTCAAAAGGGCCCGGCCCGCGTCACTATTCACTGTTCACTATTCATTGCCCTTTACTGCGCCTTGCGCACCCGCAGGTACCACTCGGAAAGCAGCCGAACCTGTTTCTCGGTGTAGCCGCGATCCATCATCCGTTTGACGAAGTTGTCGTGTTTGCGGCGATCCTCTTCGCTGCCTTTCGGGTTGAAGGAAATGACCGGCAACAACTCTTCGGTATTGGAGAACATTTTCTTCTCGATCACGTCACGGAGCTTCTGGTAGCTGAGCCAGCTCGGGTTGCGGCCACTGTTGTTGGCGCGCGCCCGCAATACGAAGTTGACCACCTCGTTGCGGAAATCCTTGGGATTGGAAATGCCCGCCGGCTTTTCGATTTTCTCCAGTTCCTCGTTGAGTGACTGGCGATCGAAGATTTCACCGGTATCCGGATCGCGGAATTCCTGATCCTGAATCCAGAAGTCGGCGTAAGTGACGTAGCGGTCGAAAATGTTCTGCCCGTATTCGGAGTAGGATTCCAGGTACGCGGTCTGGATTTCCTTGCCGATGAATTCCACGTAACGCGGAACCAGGTATTCCTTGATGAAACGATGGAACTGTTCCTGGCGCTCCTGAGGGAATTGCTCCTGCTCGATGCGCTGCTCGAGAACGTGAATCAAATGAACGGGGTTGGCGGCCACCTCGGAGTGATCGAAGTTGAAGACCTTGGAGAGAATCTTGAAGGCGAAGCGGGTGGACAGGCCGTCCATGCCTTCATCGACGCCGGCCATGTCCCGGTATTCCTGAATGGATTTGGCGCGTGGGTCCACGTCCTTCAGGTTTTCTCCATCATAGACACGTACCTTGGAATAAATGCTGGAGTTCTCCGGTTCGTTGATGCGGGTCAGCACCGAGAACTGGGCCAGCATATGCAACGTGTCCGGCGCGCATTGGGCATCGCGCAAACTGGAGTTGCGCAGCAACTTTTCGTAGATCATCTGCTCTTCGGTAACGCGCAGGCAGTATGGCACCTTGACGATATAGACACGGTCGATGAACGCTTCATTGTTCTTGTTGTTTTTGAACGTGTGCCACTCGGCTTCGTTGGAGTGGGCCAGCACGATACCATCGAAGGGGATGGCGCCCATGTGCTCGGTACCGTTGTAATTGCCTTCCTGGGTGGCGGTGAGCAAAGGGTGCAGCACCTTGATGGGTGCCTTGAACATCTCGACGAATTCCATCAGGCCCTGATTGGCGCGGCACAGGCCGCCGGAGAAAGCGTAGGAGTCCGGATCGTCCTGGGAGAAATCCTCCAGTTTGCGGATGTCCACCTTGCCCACCAGGGCCGAGATGTCCTGGTTATTCTCATCGCCGGGTTCGGTTTTCGATATGGCGATCTGATCCAGTATTGACGGGTAGCATTTCACCACCCGGAACTGGCTGATGTCGCCGCCGTATTCGTGCAAACGCTTGACCGCCCAGGGCGACATGATGGTGCGTACGTAACGGCGCGGGATCCCGTACTCCTCTTCCAGAATGGGGCCATCCTCGTCGGCGTCGAACACGGACAACGGCGACTCGTTCACCGGAGAGCCCTTGATGGCGTAGAACGGGACCTTCTGCATCAGGGCCTTGAGTTTCTCCGCCAGGGAGGATTTGCCACCACCAACCGGGCCGAGCAGGTAGAGAATCTGTTTCTTTTCTTCCAGACCTTGAGCGGCATGTCGGAAGTAGCTGACGATATTCTCGATAACCTCTTCGAGGCCGTAGAACTCGTCGAAGGCGGGATAGCGACGGATGATTTTGTTGGAGAAGATCCGGGACAGTCGTGGATCCTTGGAAGTGTCCACCAGTTCAGGTTCACCGATGGCCATGAGCATGCGCTCGGGAGCGCTGGCGTAAGCGCTGGGGTCGCTCTTGCAGAGCGCCAGATACTCCTCCAGGGACAACTCTTCCTGCTGAGTGGCGTCAAACCGGGCCTGATAATGGCTGATGATGCTCATTCCTCACTCCCTCCTGGCGGCGCTTGAATGTCAAGCCGTCACTTTCTACATGAAAATAAACCCTTAACGAAATGAATGCGGCGCGAAGATCATGGAATCCCGTCACGGGATGTCGATGACCGGCCTTGTCTTTAGCATGGCGCCAAAACGAACGCCAAGTCAAAGCCAGGCCGGCAAAAAAAAATCAATTTTTTTAAGGAACCTTTGAAAAATACCTCGTCATCCCGGGCCTGATCCGGGGTCTCCCTCTGGAGGGCGCGCCACTTCGCGGCGGGAGATGCCGGGTCGAGTCCGGCATGAGGTTTTTTAAGAGGTTCCCGAGCACCTTGATAAACCGGAGGCGGTGAACTTGGTCACCGCCGGGAGGGTGTGGGAATGGGGTTGCGGGCGATCAGGCGCACTCGCAGGTGATGCGCTGCCCGTCTTCCAGGCGCAGGGCGGTGAGCCGCCCGCCCCATACGCAGCCTGTATCCAGGGGGACCACGTCGTTGGCGCTGGCACGGCCTCCCAGCGCGGCCCAGTGGCCAAACAGGACGCGGCGCCCAACGTGGCGCCGGCGAGGATGTTCAAACCAGGGCATATAGCCCTCGGGAGGCTGCTCGGCCTCGCCTTTGCTGCCCAGATCCAGGTCTCCGGCATCGTTGACGAAGCGCATGCGGGTGAAATGGTTGGTGATTACTCGCCACCGCTCCGGCCCTTGCAGGTCGTCACGCCAGCCCGCCGGTTCGTTGCCGTACATGTGGGCGAAAAAGGTGCGCGCCCGCTCGCCATCGGCGAGTACGGCGGTGATTTCCCCGGCTCGTTCATGGGCTTGTTCCAGGCTCCATAGCGGGGGCATGCCGGCGTGGGACATCACTGCGTTGAATTCGGGCAGGTCGATCAGCAGCGGTTGGCGCTGCAGCCAGTCCAGCAGGGTATGCCGGTCCTCGGCCTCGAGGATTGGCGTCAGGGTGTCCTTGCCCCTCGCACGGGCCTGGCCGTGGGCCACCGCGAGCAGGTGCAGGTCGTGATTGCCCAACACGGTGAGAACATTGTCCCGCAAATCGTGGAGGAGCCGCAGAGTGCCGAGTGAATCCGGGCCGCGATTGACCAGGTCCCCGGCCAACACAAGTTGATCACGGTCCGCGTTGAAGTGGATCCGCTCCAGCAGGGCCTCGAAGGGGCCCAGGCAGCCCTGGATGTCGCCGATGGCATAGGTGCTCATAGGAAGGCCTCCTGGAAGCCATGCCGGGCGCCAGACGCTGGTTGCCGGACGCTAAAACCCGTGCCCGTGAGGATTGCGGTATGGATAACCGTTTTCAGTACTTGAGGGGAGTGGTGAGTTCGGTTTTTCATCATTGGCGTCCAGCGTCCAGCGCCGTCAATGCAAGGCCCGGTCGGCGGCCAGGGTGAAGGCCGGGATCGGCGCATTGAAGCAGGTGCCGTCCTCGGACAGCATCTGGTAGCTGCCACGCATGCTGCCCACGGCGGTTTCCAGGATGGCGCCGCTGGAATAGCGGAACTCCTGGCCCGGCGCCAGTTCCGGCTGCTGGCCGATAACGCCCTCGCCGTGAACTTCCTGTATGCGCTGGTCACCGTCGGTGATGATCCAGTGCCGGGTCAGCAGGCGCGCGCCGCGACTGCCACGGTTGATGATGCGGATATGATAGGCGAACGCCCAGCGTTTCTGGTCGGCGTCGCTTTGTTCCGGCAGATACTCGCTTTCCGCGAACACCTCGATGCCGTGGGCATCGTTGTTACTGTCACTCATGATTCCCTCTCGCGGGGTCGGAGCCCCGGCGGGCGGTATTCCCCGCCGTCAGCCGGTGGCGTTGGCCAGCGCGACGTAATCCGCCACCGAAAGATGATCGGGGCGCAGGCCAGGGTCGATGCCCAAGGCATCGAAAGTGTCCGGTTCCACCAGAGTCTTCAGCGCATTGCGCACCGCCTTGCGGCGTTGGGTGAAGGCCTGGTTGACCAGTTTGCCAAGATGGACCGGGTCCCGGGCCGGCCAGGGCGCGGTGGTGTGCGGAGTCAATCTGACCACGGCGGAGTCCACCTTGGGCGGTGGCTGGAACGCGCCCGGGGGCACGAAGAACAGATAATCCGCCTGACAGTGGTATTGCACCATCACCGACAGCCGGCCGTAATCACTGGTGCCGGGGGCCGCGGTGAGCCGGTCCACCACCTCTTTTTGCAACATGAATGTCATGTCGCTGATGATTTCCGCCTGCTCCAGCAAGTGGAAGATCAAGGGAGTTGAAATATTGTACGGCAAATTGCCCACCACCCGCAGCTTGAGGGCGCCGGCCAGGGGGCGAAAGTCGAAACGCAGGGCATCCGCCTGATGGATGGTCAGGCGTTCCTCGGGTACCGCCTCGCGCAGCAGGTGGATCAGATCCCGGTCCAACTCCACCACGTCCAGGTGCGCCACCTGCTCCAGTAGTGGATAGGTGAGCGCGCCGCGTCCGGGGCCGATTTCCACCAGCTTCTGGCCGGCGATCGGGGCCACTGTGCGGACCAGGCGATCAATAATGCCCGGGTCATGCAGAAAGTGCTGCCCGAAGCGTTTGCGGGCGCGATGTTCGGTCATGAGGAACGTTTCTCCACCAGTTCCAGAGCCAGGTCGATGGCGGCGTGCAAGCTGCCGGCCCGGATACGTCCGCTGCCGGCCAGATCGAAGGCGGTGCCGTGGTCCACCGACGTGCGGATGAACGGCAACCCCAGGGTGATGTTCACGGCTTCGCCGAAGCCGGCGTATTTGAGCACCGGCAGGCCCTGGTCATGGTACATGGCCAGCACCGCGTCGTGTTGCGCCAGCAATGCCGGCTGGAAGGCGGTGTCGGCCGGCACCGGGCCGGTGAGGCTCAGGCCCTGCTGGCGCAGGCGCGTCAGCGCCGGCTCGATGATCTCGATTTCTTCCCGTCCCAGGTGGCCGCCTTCACCGGCGTGAGGGTTCAGCCCCAGGACCAGGATGCGGGGCGAATCGATGGCGAATTTGTCGCGCAGGTCCTGGCACAGGATGTGCAGAGTGGTTTCCAGTGATGGACCGGTGATCGCCTCCGCCACCCGGGACAGGGGCAAATGGGTGGTGGCCAGGGCAACGCGCAGGGTTTTCGCGGTCAGCATCATCACGACTTGTTTCACGCCGGCCTGCTCGGCGAAGAACTCGGTGTGTCCGGTAAACGCCGGATCGGCGCCTTCACGGATGATGCTTTTGGCCACTGGTGCCGTGACCAGGGCGGAGAACTGGCCTTCCAGGCAACCCCGGGCGGCCCGCCCGAGCATTGTCAGGGTGCCGGAGGCGGTGGCCGGGTCCGGTTGGCCGGCGGTCACGGGGGCGCCGGCGGGGCAGTGCCAAAGCGCCGGGCTGGCGGGTGGGGCGTCGCCAGGTTGCCATTGTGGCCAGGTGGCCTGCAAACCCAGCGACCGGGCGCGATCGTGCAACACCCGCCGATCCGCCAGCACTACCAGGGCGGTGTCGGGATAGCGGCGCGGCAGATCCAGCATCAGATCCGGGCCGATACCCGCCGGGTCGCCGCTGGTGATGACGATCGGCGCGGTCATTGATCCAGTCGGATATCGACGTAGGCTTCCGCCCGCTTTTCCTGCAGCCAGGTTTGCAGTTCCTCGTCGAACCGTTGTTTTTGCAGAGCCTGGCGGGCGCGCATCTTGCGGAATTCGTCGCTCATGTCCGCCTCTCGTTGTTCCTCCACCAGCAGGAAATGGTAGCCGAACTGGGTTTGGAACACCGGGGACACCCGGCCCACCGGGGTGGATTCCATCATTTGCTCGAATTCCGGCACCATCTGGCCAGGCGTGACCCATCCCAGCTCACCGCCCTGATTGCGGCTGCCGGGGTCATCGGAATGCTCGCGGGCCACATCGGCCAGGCTGACACTGCCGCTGACCACCTGTTGATGGAGGCGCCGGGCTTCGGCCCGAGCCTGATTGTCGGTGGTCAGAGCGTCGGATTGAACCAGCACATGCCGTACCCGGTACTGGGTAACCACGTGCTCGCCCCCGCCGCCACGACGTTCGATCATTTTGAGGATGTGAAAACCGGCTCCGGAGCGCAGCGGCTCGGAAATATCGCCGGATTGCATATCAATGGCGGTCTCGGCGAAGAGGGTTGGCCACTGGGCCGCCGGCCGCCATCCCAGATCGCCGCCTTCCAGTGCTTGCGGGCCGTCCGACTGTTCCACCGCGGTTTCGGCGAAGTCCGCGCCGCCGCGCAGACGCTGAACGATGCCGTCGGCTTTGTTCCGGGCCTGTTCGATCTGATCCGGAGACGCGCCGCTGGGCACTTGCACCAGAATATGGCCAAGATGGAAGTCGGCGGCGAACATGCGCCGGCCCAGGTCGGAGCTGAGGAAGCGGTCCACTTCCCGGTCAGTGACACGCACCCGGGAGGAAACGGAGCGCTGCTGCAGGCGGGAAATGACCATGTCGTTGCGCACTTGCTCGCGGAACTCGGCCCAGGAGTAGCCGTCGGCGCGGACCGCGCTGGCGAACTGCTCCAGATCCATGTTGTTCTGCCCGGCGATGCCGGTCAGCGCCTGGTTGAGACTGCCGTCATCCACGCGGATACCACCGCGCTCCGCCAGTTGCAGTTGAATGCGCTCGATGATCATGCGATCGAGTACTTGCTCGCGAAGCACCTGGGCTGGAGGCAGAGGGCGGTTGTCCGCCTCGAACTGACCAACAATGCCGGCAACCCGGGACTGCAACTCACTTTCCATGATGGCGCCGTCGTTGACCACCGCGACGATGCGGTCAAGGATCCGCACCTGAGCCTGGGCATGGACCGCCAGGCCCAGACACAGACAGAAGGTCAGTAACGTCGACAAAACCCTATTCATATTCTCTCCTGTATCCGGAAATGCTGCGCTCCAACAGCGAGTCCACTCGCCCGCCAAAGCCGCCCAGTCCGGTCATTTCAATCTGCAACATCACGGTGGAGTCCGGTTCGAGGGTGCCGTCCCCATCATCGTCATAGAGTTCCCGCTGGCTCACCAGTCGTACCCGCCAGCAGCAGTTTCGGTATTCCGCGCCCGCCAGGGTTTCCTGGGTGCGATGGTTTTCAACGTCGTACATCCAGCGGCCGATCAGCCGCCAGTTGCGATGGACAGGCCAGATCGCCGCCACCTCTGACTGCCGCAGATTATCCTCCGGGCGGTCGTGGAAGCCCAGATTGAAAATCCGCCGCTCGCGGTCGTTGTAGCCGAGCCGCAGGGTGGAGCGCTGCCGCTGGCCGCCGGAGGTATCCCACTGGCCTTCGGAATAGAGGTACCAATCGCGGCCAAAGTTCCATCGCATGTCGGCCACCGCCGGCGTCTGGTCGGTGGTGTCTTCCCCGGCACCGTCCAGTTGCACTCTGCGGTCGTCCAGGTAATAGCCCTGGCCGACGCGCAGACGCAGTTGCTCGCGGCCATCGTCGTCGCGCAGGAAACGGCTGGTCAAGCCCACCGCGATCTTCTCTTCATCACCGATGCGGTCATAACCGATGTAGCGGTTTTCCCGGAACAGGGTGTTGTAGGAGAAGGTCAGTTCGCCGGCATCGAAATCCGGCAGATCGTCCTGGTTCTCGTAGGCGACCTTGTTGATGAACACCCGGGGTTCCAGGGTCTGGGTATAGCCACGGCCGAACAGGTTGGTGGAACGCTCGAAGAACATGCCGGCGTCGAGGCTGGCGCCCCAGGTGTTGAGGGAAGGTTCGCTGCCGCTGGGACCGCCATCATCCAGTTGATAGCGGGTGTGGTACAGGCGTGCTCTGGGCTCGACGTAACCCCAGCTGTTCTCCATCCGGGCGGACAGCGCCGGTTGCGCGTGCATGCGCACTCCGGTGGGGTTGTTGCTGGTGTCCTTGTCGCTGCGGTCGAAAGCGGTGACGTCACTGAGCCATAACATCCGCAGCGGGCCGACCAGATGCGGGCTGCCGGTCAGTTGCAGCTGTGGCAGCCGGCGATAGGGGTGAAGATCATCCGCCAGCGTCGGGTCGATGGTTTGCCAGGCCTGGAGCCGGCCCAGCGCTTGCCAGGTGCGGCCGTAGTAGCGCAGCTCCCCAACCCGTGGCAGGTGGGTCTGGGAACTCACCTGCAAGCCGGTATCCAGATCCTTGAAGTAGAAGTCGTCGGACACGTAATTCATGTCCACGTGCAGGCCCCAACGGCCGATGGAGCCGTCGTGGCGCCAGGCCGCCAACTCACGGTCCTGGTCGTCGAACTCCCGGTCCTGGAACAGCACACCGTAGCTGACCTGCCCCTGGCCATAGCGGCTCAGGTAGCGAAACTCGGTTTCCAGGCCGGCGCCACGGCCGTCCACATAACGCGGGGCGACGGTGGCGTCCATCTGCGGGTGCAGGTTCAGGTAGATCGGCTGGGAGAAGTCCAGGCCGCCGTTGTCGCTGGTGCTGATGGTGGGAAACAGCAACCCCGACTTGCGCCGGTCATCGATGGGGAAGGTGATCCAGGGCAGATAGAACAGCGGTACGTCTCTTACTCGCAACACCACGTTGCGCGCCTCGCCCCAGCCCTTGTCCCGGTCCAGCAGGATCTGCTCGCCAGAGAGACGCCAGCTGTTGGAGCCGGGCGGGCAGGTGGTATAGGTGCCGTTGAACACCGAGGTCAGGTTGCTGACCTGATCAATATACTCGGCGGAGCCGTGAGCGCCGGGGCCGAACAGGGAATAGCGGGCATTGCCCAGGCTGACCTGACGGCTGCTGGTCTGGCCGCTCATGGAATCGGCGAGAAAGGTGAATTGGTTGGACTCCAGACGCAACGGGGTGTCCACTTCGAATTTGCCGCTGCTGCGGTCGAACAAAGCGGAATTGGTGACCACCCGGGAACCGGGCTGCTCGATCAGGACGTCGCCGCTCATTTCGATCAGGCCGTCCTCGGACGCGCTGGTTTGATCGGCGGTGATGATGGTGTCGCTGGTCTCCGCCCGTGGGCCGACCCGGGGATTGTAATAAATACCGCCGCACCACACCGGAATGGGGCGCTGCAGCACCTCGGGAAGCTCGTTCATTGCCTCACGGTCAACCCAGTTCAGATCGTCCTTGGCTGCCGCGGTGCTGGCGAACCCCAGTACCAGGCAGGAAAACATCAGTCGTGAGTGCAGTGGCATCGGCTGCTCAGAACAGGTAAAAAGGCCGTCTTAAACCGCTGGACGCCCCCGTTGGCCGGGATTTGTCCCGGTGTTTCCCGATGCCGGCGCTCGGGGCGGGGCCACCTCGGGGCAGGAAACAGGGCGACACGGTAGTCTTCGTCAATCGCCGCAGTGTAAACGAATGGGATGGGCAATGCAGCCAGAGAAGGATGATCGGGATCCGCGCAAGTCCGCGTTGGATCAGTGGGTCGGTGAACAGACCGGCGAGGCGGTGATAGGTGTGCCGGCGTCCGTGGACGCCAGTTTTCGCCGCTATTTTCGTTATTCGCTGGAGCAGGGCTCGCTGGTGGCAATGGACGCTCCGCCGCCACAGGAAGACTGCCGGCCCTTTGTCGACGTGGCCCGGCGGCTGGCCGCCGCTGGCGTTAACGTGCCCCGGATTCGCGCCAGCGATCTGGAACGCGGCTATCTGCTGCTGGATGACCTCGGCACCGATACCTGGTTGCGGACCCTGAATGACGGCAATGCCGATGCCTGGTTCGGGCAGGCCATTGATACCGTGGTGCGGATGCAGGTCCATGCCGATGCTGACGGCTTGCCGGTCTATGACGAGGCGCTGTTGCGCCGGGAACTGACGCTGTTTCCGGAATGGTATCTGGCGCATGAGCGGTCCTTGGCTCTCGCCGACGAGCAGCAGGAGCGTCTGAACCGGGTGTTTGACCAACTCGTGGCGTCGGCTCTGGAGCAGCCCCGGGTGTTCGTGCACCGGGACTATATGCCGCGCAACCTGATGGTGACCGAACCCAATCCGGGGGTCATCGACTTCCAGGACGCGGTGCTCGGCCCGATCAGCTACGACCCGATCTGCCTGTTCAAGGATGCCTTTATCAACTGGCCCGAACCACGGGTGCTGGACTGGCTGCGGTTATACCATCAGCGCGGCCTGGCCGCCGGGTTGCCTCTGCCAGAGTTCGATCTTTTCTTGCGTTGGTGCGATCTGATGGGGGCTCAGCGTCATTTGAAGGTGATCGGTATCTTTTCCCGAATCCGGCACCGGGATGGCAAGCCGGGTTATGTGAAGGACGTTCCCCGTTTCTTCACCTACTTGCGCACGGTGATCGGCCGCCGCCCGGAACTGGCGGACCTGGGACGGTTGCTGGACGAGTGGGGGTGTCCCTGATGCGGGCGATGATCCTGGCGGCGGGCTATGGTAATCGCATGCGGCCGCTCACCGATCATACGCCCAAACCATTGCTGGAGGCGGGCGGCAAGCCGTTGATCGAGCATCTGATCGAAGGGCTGAGCCGTGCCGGCTTCGATGAACTGGTGATCAATACCGGCTGGCTGGGCGAGCAGCTGCCGGCGCGGTTGGGGGATGGGGAGCGCTTCGGTGCGCGGATCCGCTGGTCCCATGAAGGCACTCCACTGGAAACCGCCGGCGGTATTCTGCGTGCCCTGCCGATGCTGGGCGATGAGCCGTTCGCGCTGGTCAATGGCGATATCTGGACCGATTACGATTTCAGTCGCCTGAACCGCGACCTGGCCGCCGACCGTGCCCATTTGGTGCTGGTGGACAATCCGGCGCACCATGCGGACGGGGATTTCCATTTAACAGAGCAGGGCCGGGTACGGGATAATGGCGCGGCGCGGCTGACCTACGCGGGCATCGCCTGCCTGCATCCGGCATTGTTTCACGGCTTGGCATCCGGCGAGCAAAAGCTGGCGCCGCTGCTGCGCGCGGCCATGGCCGATGAACGGGTCAGCGGTGAATATCACCAGGGGCAGTGGTGGGATATTGGAACCCCGCGGCGCCTGGAACAACTGGATCAATTCTTACGCGTCCGAGCCGTGGGTTCGGGCGGTGCTGGAGAACTCGATGGGTAAGCAAACCCCCTGGATCGCGCCTTCCATTCTGGCCGCGGACTTTGCCCGGTTGGGAGAGGAATGCGAGGCGGTATTGGCCGCCGGCGCCGACGTGATTCATTTCGACGTCATGGACAATCATTATGTGCCGAATCTGACCATCGGTCCGATGGTATGTCAGGCACTGCGCAAACATGGCATCGAAGCCCCCATCGACGTGCACCTGATGGTGTCGCCGGTGGATGATCTGATCGCTATGTTCGCCGACGCCGGTGCCTCCATGATCACCTTTCACCCGGAAGCCTCCCGCCATGTGGACCGCTCCCTGCAACTGATCCGGGATGCCGGTTGCCAGGCCGGGCTGGTGTTGAATCCGGCGACCACGCCGGAGTGCCTGGAATATGTCATGGACAAGCTCGACATGATCCTGCTGATGAGCGTGAACCCGGGCTTCGGTGGGCAGAAGTTCATCCCTGGCACTTTGAACAAGATCAAGCAGGTGCGCGCCCTTATCGACCAGCAGGACCGGCCGATCCGTCTGGAAGTCGATGGTGGCGTGTCGGAGAAGAACATCCGCGAGGTGGCCGGCGCCGGCGCCGACACTTTTGTCGCCGGGTCCGCCATTTTCGGCAAGACCGACTACCGGGCGGTGATTGAACGGATGCGTGCCGAACTGGCCCTGGCCTGAATGAGCGGCATCCGCACCCGTGCCGCCGGGCACGGCGAAATGCTGGTGTGGTCGTTGCTGATCGGGACTTCCTTTCCCACCGCGGAATATCTGGTTCGGGACGCGCACCCGCTGCCTCTGACCGGAGTACGCTTTCTGATCGCCGCGCTGCTGCTGGCTCCGGTAGCCGCCCGGGTGGCGATCAACCCGCGCCGTTTGCTGATCTGGGCGATCCTGGGCGTGCTGCTGGCGGTGTTTTTCTGGGCCCAGTTCCAGGCTCTGCGAACCGTTGGCAGTATCGAGTTGTCTCTGTTGTACCTGCTGTCGCCGCCGGGTACCGCGATTCTGGCCTGGTACGCCAACCGGGAGTATCTGCACCCGGTGCCGCTGACGGTGTTTGCTCTGGCGCTGTATCTGGTGATCCAGTACTGGATTATGCCGACGCCCACTGATCTGCTGGCGCTGCTGGCGCGGCCGGGTAGCCAGATTTATTTGCTCGGGTGCGCGGCGGTGATCGGCTACGCGGTATTGTCCCGTGGGGCTATTTTGCGCAACTGGCTGCCCGCGGCGGCGGCCACCACCACGTTCTGGAGCCTGCTGTTCGCCGGCCTGTTGCTCTGCCTGGTGGGTGTGACGCGATTACCGGAAGTGACGCAGTGGCATTGGGAGCAGTGGTGGCGGCTGGTTTATCTGGCGGTCTTTACCAGCATCCTTTCCTATTGGTTGATGCAGAGGGCGTTGCAGAAGCTGCATCCGGCCATCGTCGTTGCCTACGGCGCGGTGGTGCCGTTATGGGTGGCGCTGCTACCCTTTTGACGAGGAAGAAACGGACTATCGAATGCGCCTGGTAAGCGGAGTGATACTGTTGTGCGTGCTGCTGGCCGGTTGTGCCAGCCGGCCGGTGGTGGTGGAAGATCGAAACGAGCCGGAGCCGGGCGGCCACGCGGACCCGGAACAGACCGTGTCTATGGAGGATTACTCCGTGGATATGGCCAATCCGGGGATGGTGCACGCTTTGCTCAGCGCGCAGCTGCGGGAATGGGAAGGCACGCCTTACCGGCTGGGCGGGATGACCCGCAAAGGTGTTGATTGCTCCGGCTTTGTGTTCCTGACCTTTCATGATCGCCTGGGCGTGCGCCTGCCGCGCACCACGGACCAGCAGGCGAGGGTGGGGGAGAAAGTGGCCAAGGATCAGTTGCAGACCGGTGACTTGGTGTTCTTCCGCACGGGCCGCGGTGTTCGTCATGTGGGGATCTATATGAACCACGGCCGTTTCATGCACGCCTCCACCAGCAGAGGGGTGATGATCTCGTCGCTGGACAATGTCTACTGGCGCTCCCATTACTGGACCGCCCGCCGTATCGAGACGCGCTTTTAAGACGCCGGACGTCTGACGCCAAGATCAACGCTCCCGCGCTCGGATGACATGGCGGTTGCGCAACCACTAGTGCCCCATAATTCGCTGGCACGCGTACACGCGGCACGCCAAACCCAAAGCCTGGAGAGATACAAGGCCGCTGTGGGAAGCTTGCTTGAAAGCGAATGTGTCAATGCCAGAGGTCCGTAATTCGCCAGCAAGCTGGTCTCCCACGGCGGCTTCGTAGTTCGATCCGTGGGAGATTCTGCTTTGGCAGCGAATGGTGTGTTAGCGTCCGACCTTGGTTTCCTCAAAACGCACATCGCGGACGGTCAGGGGCTGGCCGTCATCGCCCTCCACGTGGAGCTGGCGAATGGGATGGCCGCTGACCCTGTCCACCAGCCGCAGATCGTCCCGATTGCCGTTCCAGCGCTCGCTCCATTGCCGCAGCGCGGTGATCACCGTGAACAGGTCGCGGCCCTTGTCGGTGAGCCGGTACTCGTAGCGGGTGCCGTGCTCGCCGGCATCCACCTTGCTCATCACTCCACTGTCCACCAGCCGGTTGAGACGGTTGCAGAGGATATTCTTGGCGATCCCCAGCCGTTGCTGAAAGTCGACGAAACGACGGGTGCCCAGCATGGCTTCCTTGACCACCAGCAACGACCACCAGTCCCCCACTTGATCCAGGGCGCAGGCCACGGAGCAATCCAGGTCGTCAAAGCGTTTTCGGGTCACGGGCGGGCCCTCCAAAGGGATTTGGCATATGGAAGAACGTCTTCAGTCTATCCAAAATGGTTGCATGATGAAACCGTCCTGGTTTACGGTTGCGATCTGCAACCAAATTGGACGGCGGCCGGGGCCGCCACGACTCGGGAGAACCGGTTATGAGTACCTCGCTGGATGCGTTGTTGCGTCCGTTTGAACACAAATCCCTGAAACTGCGTAACCGCGTGGCCATGGCGCCGATGACGCGCAATTTTTCCCCGGATTACATTCCCAATGAGGATGTGGCCGCTTACTACCGTCGCCGAGCGGAAGGTGAAGTGGGCCTGATCATCACCGAGGGCACCACCGTGGGCCATGTGGCGGCCAATGGTTACGAGCGGGTACCGGCTTTTCATGGTGAGCTGGCCTTGGCCGGCTGGAAGCGGGTGGTGGACCAGGTCCATCAGGCCGGCGGCGCCATTATTCCCCAGCTCTGGCATGTCGGCTCGGTGCGCCGGCCCGGTATCGGCCCGGATAAGGACGTGCCCGGCTATTCGCCTTCCGGGTTGTTCAAACCGGGTAAGGAAAACGGTCACGCCATGACTCTGGAAGACATCGACGATGTCATCCGGTCTTTCGCCGAGTCCGCCCGCCATGCCCGCGATCTGGGATTCGACGGCGTGGAAATCCACGGGGCCCACGGCTATCTGCTCGATCAGTTCTTCTGGGAAGGCACCAATCAGCGGGATGACCAATACGGCGGCAACATGGACAACCGCGGGCGTTTCGTGGCGGACATCGTGCGCGCGGTGCGTGAGGCGGTGGGCGAGGACTTCGCAATCGTACTGCGGTATTCCCAGTGGAAGCAGCAGGATTATGAGGCCCGGTTGGCCACCACGCCGCAGGAACTGGAACGCTTCCTGACCCCGCTGGTGGATGCCGGCGTCGACCTGTTCCACGCTTCCACTCGCCGTTTCTGGGTGCCGGAGTTCGAGGGCTCTGATCTCAATCTGGCCGGCTGGACCCGCAAGTTGACCGGTAAGCCGACCCTGTCCGTGGGCAGTGTGGGTCTGGACGACGACTTCATCGGCCACAACAACCAGGGTATGGGCGGTACCGCCAACCCGGTGGGCATCGAGGAGCTGGAACGACGCATGGAGAATGACGAGTTCGATCTGATTGCCGTCGGCCGGGCGTTGCTGCAGGACCCGAACTGGCTGGTGAAGATGCGGGAAGGCCGCGAGCAGGAGATCGAGATTTTCACCAAGAAAGCGCTGGGTTCGCTGAGTTGAGTGAGGCGGAGTTCTGCTGTCCCATGGCTCGCTAACACGCAACACGCAACACGCAACACGCAACACGCCGTCACGCTAACACGCCTTGAAAACACCCGGTCATCCCGGGCTTGAGAGTTCAATGGAGAGCTCAATGAGCTTTCTGGAGACAGAGGGTCGAGGGGGAGACCGGTAGGGATATAGAAGGAGATGCCGGATCAAGTCCGGCATGGCGGGGTTCCTTTGGATTATGTCCCCAAGGCCCGCAAGCGGGCCTTGGGTTTGGCGTGCCGGCGTGTTGCGTGTAAGCGTGCCAGCGAGTTGTGAGACACCTCTGGCCCACGGGCCGCGATTCTTGTTGGGTGTTAACCCGCTTCCAATGACTTGTTGATGCGCAGCGCCAGCAGTGTGCAAATCACCCCGGACAACAGATAAACGCTGACGTAAGCCAGGCCGAACTTGGCCGATAGCCCCAATGCCACCAGCGGCGCGAAGGCGGCGCCGAACAGCCAGGCGAAGTCGGAGGTCAGGGCCGCTCCGGTATAGCGGAAGCGGCGCTGGAAGTTGGCGGTGACGGTGCCGGACGCCTGTCCGTAGGACAGACCCAGCAGAAAGAAGCCGACCAGAATGAAAATGTCCTGCTGTACCGCGTTACCGTTCATCAGTAACGGCGTGAACAGACTGAAAATCCCGATCAGCACCGCCAGCGAGCCGACGGTGGTGCGTTTGCCGATCCGCTCCGCGATCCAGCCGGAAGCGATGGTGCCGAAAATCGCCAGGATCGCCCCGATGGCCTGCACGATCAGCACGTCCGGCACATTCTGAGAGCCGTTCAGCACGATCCAGGACAACGGGAAGATGGTCACCAGATGGAACAGGGCATAGCTGGCCAGAGCGGCAAAGGCGCCGATGAAGATATTGTAGCCCTGCTCTTGCAACATTTTGCGCGTGCTCAGCGGCTCCAGCTCGCTCTCCTCCAGCGCCGCGGTGTACTCATGGGTCAGCACCAGCCGCAGGCGGGCGAACAGGGCCACCACGTTGATGGCGAACGCCACGAAGAACGGATAGCGCCAGCCCCAGCCGAGGAAATCCTCGGTGGACAGACTCATGTAGAGAAACAGGAACAGGACGCTGGCCACCAGGAAACCGATGGGGGCGCCCAACTGGCCGATCATGGCGAAGCGCGAGCGGCGGTTTTTCGGCGTGTTCAGCGCCAGCAACGAGGGCAAGCCGTCCCAGGACCCGCCCAGGGCCAGGCCCTGCAAGATGCGCAGCAGCGACAACACCAGGATGGCATAGCCGCCCAGCACCGCGTGGCCGGGCAGGAAGGCGATGCCGGCGGTGGCGGTGCCGAGCAGGAACAGGGCGGCGGTCAGTTTGACGCTGCGGCCCCAGTGGCGCTGGATGGTCATGAACAGCGCGGTGCCGAAGGGGCGGGCGATGAAAGCGAAGGAAAATATGGTGAAGGCGTACAGCAAGCCCTCGAGGCGGCCGGCGAAGGGAAAAAACACCGACGGAAACACCAGAACCGAGGCTATTCCATAAACAAAGAAGTCGAAGTACTCTGAGGTGCGGCCGATCACCACCCCCACCGCGATCTCGTTCGGCGCCACCGGTTGATGGACTTCCGGAGCGGAAGAGTAGGAGGACACGGCGGCGGAATCGTTAGTTGTTATCATTGCTGTACCTCACCAAATCAAGTCCAACCGATCATAATCACTTTCTCGATATCGTGACACCATTGGACAAAATGTCCAATTCAACATTCCGGGCTGGAGGCGTACAGTGCGCGGCACCCTGGACTACTTACAATACTCGGCAATGCCAATTCTCAAGCTAGTACGCGGGCTGTCACTGGCCGCCGCCGTCGCTTTGCTGGCGGGGTGTGATGCAGTGGTCATGTCACCATCCGGTGATGTGGCCGCCCAACAACGTGACCTGATCGTCTGGGCCACGGTGTTGATGCTTCTGGTGATCGTGCCCGTCATCATCCTTACTCTGTTGTTCGCCTGGCGCTACCGTTCTTCCAACAAGGAAGCGACCTACAAGCCGGATTGGGACCATTCCACGGTGTTGGAACTGGTGATCTGGGGTGTGCCGCTGTTGATCATCATCGCCCTGGGGGCGATGACCTACGTCAGCACCCACAAATTGGACCCTTACCGTCCATTGGACCGCATCGGACCGGGTCAACCGGTACCGGAGGGCGTGGAGCCGCTGGTGGTGGAAGTGGTCTCCCTGGACTGGAAATGGCTGTTCTTTTACCCGGAGCAGGGCATCGCCACGGTCAATGAACTGGCGGCGCCGGTGGATCGCCCGATCCGCTTCAAGATCACCTCCTCGTCCACCATGAATTCCTTCTTCATCCCGGCCTTGGCCGGACAGATCTACGCCATGGCGGGTATGGAAACCAAGCTGCATGGGGTGATCAACGAAGAGGGGATTTACGACGGTTTCTCCGCCAACTACAGCGGTGCCGGTTTCTCGCACATGCGCTTCAAGTTCCACGGCATGAGCGACGCCGACTTCGGCGAGTGGGTGGCGAAAGTGGCCGCCGAGGGCGATACCCTGGACCGCGACGTTTATCGGGAGCTGGAGAAGCCGAGCGAGCGCGAGCCCGTACACTACTATGCCGATGTGGATCCCACACTCTACGACGCGATTCTGAATCTCTGCGTGGAGCCCGGCACCATGTGTATGAAAGACATGATGATGTTTGGTCATGGCGGTCATGGCGGCGGCAATGTCGGCAAGGACGACGGCCATGAAGGCCATGGTGATCCCGCCGCTGGCCACGGGCACGAACAGCATCAGTGATGGAATGACGCGGTCTTCCATCGTTCCGATACACCTTTCATGAAGCGCCTTGGGCGTCGGTATGCAAAATGTTTGATCAAATCGACCTGACCAAGCTCATTTTCGGTCGCCTCACCTGGGAGGCGATTCCCTATCATGAGCCGATCCTGATCGCCACGTTCGCCGCGGTGATCCTTGGTGGTATCGCGTTGCTGGTGGCTCTGACCTATTTCCGCCTGTGGGGTTACCTGTGGCGGGAATGGTTCACCAGCATTGACCATAAAAAGATCGGCATCATGTACATCATTCTGGCTCTGGTGATGCTGCTGCGCGGCTTCGCCGATGCCATCATGATGCGTATCCAGCAGGCCTGGGCCTTCGGTGACTCCGCCGGCTACCTGCCACCGGATCACTATGATCAGATCTTCACCGCCCACGGCGTGATCATGATCTTCTTCGTCGCCATGCCTCTGGTCACCGGCATCATGAACTACGTGGTGCCGTTGCAGATCGGGGCCCGCGACGTGGCCTTCCCGTTCCTGAATAACTTCTCTTTCTGGATGACCACCTCCGGTGCCGTGCTGGTCATGGTGTCCCTGTTCATCGGTGAATTCGCCAAGACCGGCTGGCTCGCCTATCCCCCACTAGCGGGTATAGACAAGAGTCCCGGAGTCGGGGTGGACTACTACATATGGGCCTTGCAGATTGCGGGTGTCGGTACCCTCCTATCGGGCGTGAACCTGTTGGTGACCATCGTCAAGATGCGGGCGCCGGGTATGACCATGATGAAGATGCCGGTGTTCACCTGGACTGCTCTCTGCACCAACGTGCTCATCGTGGCCGCTTTCCCGGTGCTGACCGCCGTGTTGGCGATGCTGACCCTGGACCGCTATCTCGGTACCAACTTTTTTACCGAAGATCTGGGTGGCAACGCCATGATGTACATCAATCTTATCTGGATTTGGGGTCACCCCGAGGTGTACATCCTGATTCTGCCGGCATTCGGTGTGTTCTCCGAGATCGTGTCCACTTACTCCGGCAAGCGTTTGTTCGGCTATGCCTCCATGGTCTACGCCACCGTGGTGATCACCGTGCTGTCCTACCTGGTATGGCTGCACCACTTCTTCACCATGGGGTCGGGGGCCAGTGTGAACTCGTTCTTCGGCATCACCACGATGATCATCTCGATCCCCACCGGGGCCAAGGTGTTCAACTGGCTGTTCACCATGTATCGCGGCCGTATCCGCTTCGACGTGCCGATGCTGTGGACCGTGGGCTTCATGGTCACCTTCGTCATCGGTGGTATGACCGGGGTGTTGCTGGCGGTGCCGCCGGCGGACTTCGTGCTGCATAACAGCCTGTTCCTGATCGCGCACTTCCATAACGTGATCATCGGTGGGGTACTGTTCGGCATGCTGGCGGCGATTACCTACTGGTTCCCGAAGGCCTTCGGCTTCAAGCTGGATCCGTTCTGGGGCAAGGTCTCGTTCTGGTTCTGGCTGACTGGCTTCTATTTCGCCTTCATGCCGTTGTATGTGCTGGGCCTGATGGGCGTGACCCGTCGCATGAGCCAGTTCGATGATCCGTCCCTGCAGATCTGGTTCCAGGTGGCCGCGTTTGGCGCCGTGCTGATCGCCATCGGCATCGCCGCCTTCCTGATTCAACTGGTGGTGAGCTTCATGCGCCGGGAATCCTTGCGTGATGAGACCGGTGATCCCTGGGATGGCCGTACCCTGGAGTGGTCCACTTCCTCTCCGCCGCCGGCCTACAACTTCGCCTTCACCCCGCGCGTGCACGATCTGGACGCCTGGTGGCAGATGAAACAGCACGGCTACAAACGTCCGGAAAGCGGTTTCCTGCCGATCCACATGCCCAAGAACACCGGGGCCGGGATCATTCTGGCGGGCATCAGCACGGTGCTGGGTTTCGCGTTGATCTGGCATATGTGGCTGCTGGCCGGCGTATCCTTCCTGGGGCTGCTGGTGGTGGCCATCGGTCACACCTTCAACTACAACCGCGACTACCATATTCCGGTGGAAGAGGTAGAGCGCGTGGAAGCGGAACGGACACGGGTACTCGCGAACCATGGTTGACACGACTCAAACTCAACAAGCGCAAGGGCAGCAGCTGCAGTTCCACGAGACCGAGGAGCATCACCCGCAGACGGGCACGATGCTGGGTTTCTGGCTGTATCTGATGAGCGACTGTCTGATCTTCGCTTCTCTGTTCGCCACTTACGGGGTTCTGGGCCGCAGCTACGCCGGCGGCCCCACCGGCGCCGAGCTGTTCGACCTGCCGCTGGTGGCGATGAACACCGCGCTGCTGCTGCTGTCCTCCATCACCTATGGCTTCGCCATGTTGGAGATGCAGAAGAATCGGGTGCGCGGCACCATTGGCTGGCTGCTGATCACCGGCTTGTTCGGGGTCGGCTTCCTGAGCCTGGAGCTGTATGAGTTCGCGCATTTGATTCATGTCGGCGCGGGCCCGCAAACCAGTGCTTTCCTGACCTCGTTCTTCGCTCTGGTGGGGACCCACGGTCTGCACGTGTTCTTCGGCATCGTCTGGCTGGTGACCCTGTGCTTCCAGTTGCGCAAGCACGGTCTGATTCCGGAGAACAAGCGTCGCGTGGCGTGTCTGTCCATGTTCTGGCACTTCCTGGACGTGGTCTGGATCGGCGTGTTCACCTTCGTTTATCTGATGGGAGTGCTGGTATGAGCGAGCATCACGACAACGTTCACGAGCATCATCACGAACATCATGGCGACGAGCTGCCGCACGCCGACTTCAAGAGCTACATGATCGGCTTCATCCTGTCGGTGATCCTCACCGCGATCCCGTTCTGGGTCGTGATGGGGGGCGTGTTCGAGACCTCCAGCACCACCGCCCTGGTGATTCTGGGGTTCGCCGCGGTGCAGATCGTGGTGCATATGATTTACTTCCTGCACATGAACTTCCAATCCGAAGGCGGTTGGAACATGTTGGCGCTGATCTTCACCGCGGTGATGGTGTTCATCACCCTGGCGGGATCGTTGTGGGTGATGTACCACCTTAACGTCAACATGATGCCCGGCCTGATGGAAGCGGTGCACGGACCGTGAACCAAACCCCGCGCCCACGGCCCGCCGTGAGCCGCCTGCACCGGGTGGCGCGGTTGGCGTGGGTGCTGGTGGCGGTGGCCGCGTTCATCGGGCTGGTGTTCCTGGGCAACTGGCAGGTGGAGCGCCGGGCCTGGAAGCTGGATCTGATCGAACGTGTTTCCCACCGCGTGGACGCTCCGGCGGAGCCTGCTCCGGGCCCCGCCGACTGGCCGCGAATCAGCCGCGAAGGGTATGAATATCAGCATGTTCAGCTCAGCGGTACTTTCCTTTCCGATCGTATCTCCCTGGCCCAGGCCAGCACCGAGTTGGGTAGCGGCTACTGGGTGATGGCGCCGCTGAAACGGGACGACGGCACCGTGGTGCTGATCAACCGCGGCTATGTTCCCCAGGAGCAGCGCGACCAGGCCGCCGCCGGCGCCTGGACTCCCGAAGGGGAGGTGCGGGTCAGCGGCCTGCTGCGCCTGAGTGAGCCCGATGGCGGCTTTCTACGGGACAACGTCCCGGCGGAGAACCGCTGGTACTCCCGGGATGTGGCCGCCATCGCCCGAACCCATGATCTGACCCGGGTGGCGCCGTATTTCGTTGATGCCGACGCCGATCCGGAGCGGTCCGAAGGGCCGGTGGGCGGGCTGACCGTAGTCTCTTTTCACAATAATCACCTGGTCTATGCGATCACCTGGTATACCCTTGCCTTGATGGTGGCCGCCGGCGCTGTGTTCGTGCTGCGTGAGGAATTGCGGTCACGGCGCTAGGAGCCTCTGGGAAACGTCCTGTCATCCGGGGCTGCCCCGGGTCTCACTCTTGGGACGCACCAGCTCGTGGAGGAAGATGCCGGATCAAGTCCGGCATGACGTTGCTTGGTAGTCCGGTATGACGTTTTTCAAAGGCCTCCTAAGTCTGAACGGGTTCAGGAGAGGGTGACGATGACAGCCACGAAGGGGGCCGCGCAGGGGGTACAACGCCCCCAGCCGATTCCGGCGCAACGCGAGAGCGACGACGCCACCGGGCGCAAGAACATGCAGCAGTTGATCCAACTGCGCTGGATCGCCGTGCTGGGGCAGATCGGCACCATACTGCTGGTGCGGTTCGGCTTCGGCATTTCGCTGCCGATGGTGTTCATGCTGGCGGTGCTGGCGGGGTTGATCGGCTTCAACCTGCTGAGCATGCTGCGGCTGCGCTGGCTGCGCCGTGATGTCAGTAACGGTGAGCTGTTTCTGGCGCTGCTGGTGGATGTGGCAACGCTGACGATGCAGCTTTACGCCAGTGGTGGCGCCACCAACCCCTTTATTTTCCTGTATCTGCTGCAGGTGGTGCTGGCGGCGGTGTTGCTGGAGGCGTGGTCCACCTGGATCATCCTGCTGGTGACCGCGGGTTGTTTTGTCTGGCTGGAGTTCGCCGGGCTGCCCCTGGTGATGCCGCCGGATTACGAGCGCGGGCCGCTGAGCCTGTATATCCAGGGGATGCTGATCTGTTTTGTCCTGAATGCCGTGCTGCTGGTGATCTTTATCAGCCGTATCACCCGCAACCGGCGCGAGCGGGATGCGCGGCTGGCGGATCTGCGTCAGCGCGCCGCCGAGGGCGAACACATCGTCCGCATGGGGTTACTGGCGTCCGGTGCCGCCCATGAGCTGGGCACGCCGCTGGCGACGCTGTCGGTGATCCTGGGGGACTGGCGCCATATGCCGGTGTTCAAATCCGACCCGGATCTGCTCGACGAGATCACCGAGATGCAGACCCAGGTACTGCGTTGCAAGTCCATCGTCAGTGGTATTTTGCTTTCCGCTGGCGAGGCGCGGGGGGAATCCTCTGAAGAAACCACTGTGCACGCTTTCCTGGATGAACTGGTGGAAGAGTGGCGGGCCACCCGTCCGGTGACTGGATTCGACTATCACAACGCCTTTGGCGAGGATAGGGATATCGTTTCCGATTCGGCCCTCAAGCAGAGCCTGTGCAATGTATTGGATAACGCCCTGGAGGCCTCCCGTGACTGGGTTGGCCTGCAGGTCAGCCGGGACGGTGAATCCCTGATACTGACCGTACTGGACCGCGGGCCGGGTTTCAGCGAGGAGATGCTGGGCCGGATCGGCCGTCCCTATCAATCCACCAAAGGGCGCCCCGGCAGTGGGCTGGGACTGTTCCTGGTGGTCAATGTGGCGCGTACGCTGGGGGGTAACCTCACCGCCCGAAATCGGCCGCACAAAGGCGCTGAAGTAACGCTGACGTTGCCATTATCAGCGATTGCCCTGGAGGAAGAGCATGGTGAACGAGCCTGAACCGCATGAAGACAGCGCGGACACCCTGTTGATTGTCGAGGACGATGCTCCGTTCGCCCGCACCCTGGCCCGCTCGTTCGAGCGCCGCGGGTACGCGGTGATCAGTGCCGATGGCATGGAATCGATGATGACGTTGCTGGAGAGCCACTCACCCCGGTACGCGGTGGTGGATCTCAAGCTGAAAGGGGAAGCCTCCGGGCTATCCTGCGTCCAGGCCTTGCATGCCCACGATGAGGACATGCTGATCGTGGTGCTGACCGGTTATGCCAGTATCGCCACCGCGGTGGAGGCGGTGAAGCTCGGCGCCTGCCATTACCTCGCCAAGCCCTCCAACACCGACGACATCGAAGCCGCGTTTCACCGTGCCGACGGCAGCACCGAGGTGGAAGTAGTGGGCCGCCCGACCTCGATCAAGACCCTGGAGTGGGAGCGCATCCACGAAACCCTGGCGGAAACCGGGTTCAACATTTCCGAAACCGCGCGTCGCCTCGGCATGCATCGCCGCACCCTGGCCCGCAAGCTGGGCAAACAGCAGGTGAAGTGAAGGGCGGGCGCGGGAAGATGAATTCAGAGGTGGCGACAGGGCGGCTGTGGGAGACCCGCTTGCTGGCGAATGCGACCCCCGGCGTTGGCCCATTCGCTTGCAAGCAGGCTTCCCACGGCGGCTTCGTAGTCCCCCATGGGAAGCGGCTTTAGCCCCGAATAGCGTGTTAGCGTGCCGGCGTGTTGCGTGTAAGCGGGCTGCGTGTTGCGCCCCGGCGCGGCACGCCCTAGAATCCGGTCTCAACACAAAAAGTCGAAGGAAAGCCGGTGAACCGCACCGACCTCCACATCAAGTTCCTGCCCCGCTCCGTCGCCGCCTGGCGATGGTGACGCTCTTCGCTTGCCGCTTCCTTTGCCGATAGCGGCACCCCTCGCGTTTTATTTCCGTCTACAATCTGTCGTCTGTATCAAGATCGGGGACCACCATGTCACCACGAAATCTGGATGAGTATGCCCGCCAGGGTTACACCCGCGTACCGGTAGTGCGTGAAGTGCTGGCGGATCTGGACACGCCGCTGTCCGCCTATCGCAAACTGGCCGCCGGGCCTTACAGCTATCTGTTCGAGTCCGTGCAGGGTGGGGAGCGCTGGGGGCGTTACTCCATGATCGGCCTGCCGGCGGCGGAGGTGATCCGTATCCACGGCCGGCGCATTCTGATTACCGACGCCGACGGCGAACGCCAGTTGGACGTGCCGGATCCGATCGCCTGGATCGAGGCCTACCGGCAGGAATACAACACCCCGGAAATTCCCGGTCTGCCCCGTTTCAACGGGGGGCTGGTGGGCTACTTCGGCTACGACAGCGTGCGTTACTTCGAACCGCGTCTGGGGCCGGCGCCGGGGGAAGACGTGCTAGGCGTGCCGGATATCCTGCTGATGCGCTCCGAGGAAGTGGTGGTGTTCGATAACCTGCGCGGCAGCCTGTTCCTGATCGTGCAGGTGGACCCGGCGGACAGCCACGCCGAGGGTCGGGCGTTGCGCCGATTGGATGAGTTGGAGGCGAAGCTGCGGGCGCCGTTGTCCGAGCCCGGCCACCATCGCTATGGCGAACCGGTGGGGGAAGAGGATTTCGTCTCCGAGTTTCCCCGCGACCGGCATGGCCAGGCGGTGGAAACGATTCGTGAATACATCCTGGCGGGAGATGTGATGCAGGTGGTGCCGGCGCAGCGCATGAGCTGTGAATTCCCGGCGCCGGCCATGGATCTTTATCGCGCTTTGCGCTATCTCAACCCTTCCCCCTACATGTTCTATCTGGACCTGGAAGATTTCCATATCGCCGGCTCCTCGCCGGAGATTCTCACCCGGGTCGAGGGCGACACGGTTACCGTGCGGCCCATTGCCGGCACCCGCAAGCGCGGCGCAACACCGGAGCGGGACCGGGAGCTGGAAGAAGAGCTGCTGGCGGACCCGAAGGAACTGGCCGAACACCTGATGCTGATCGATCTGGGCCGCAATGATGTTGGCCGGGTGGCCAGACCGGGGGAAGTGAAGCTGACCGAGAAAATGGCGGTGGAGCGCTATTCCCACGTGATGCATATCGTCTCCAATGTGGAAGGCAAACTGCGTCCGGAACTGGGGCCGCTGGACGTGCTGCGGGCCACTTTCCCCGCCGGCACCCTGAGCGGCGCGCCGAAGATCCGCGCCATGGAAATCATCGACGAGCTGGAGCCCACCAAACGGGGTGTCTACGGCGGCGCGGTGGGCTATATCGGCTTCGATGGCGACATGGACATGGCGATCGCGATCCGCACCGCGGTGGTCAAGGACGGCCGGCTCTATGTGCAGGCCGGCGGCGGCGTGGTGGCCGACTCCCAGCCCGATCTGGAATGGAAAGAGACCATGAACAAGGCCCGCGCCGTATTCCGCGCGGTGAACATGGCCCTGGGCGGGCTGAATCTGGACGAGGGGGAACGCTGATGCGGGTCTTGATGATCGATAACTACGACAGCTTCACCTATAACCTGGTCCAGTATCTGCAGGAACTGGGGGCCGAGGTGTTGGTGCACCGCAACGACCAGATTGATCTGGCCGGCATGGAAGCGCTGGCGGCGGATCGGCTGATGATTTCGCCGGGGCCCTGTTCGCCCAACGAAGCCGGTATTTCCGTGGAGGCGATTCGCCATTTCGCCGGCAAGCTGCCGATTCTCGGCGTCTGTCTGGGACATCAGTCCCTGGGGCAGGCGTTCGGTGGAAAGGTGGTGCGTGCCGGGCAAGTGATGCACGGCAAGACCTCGTCGGTGCACCATACCGGCCAGGGGGTGTTCGCCGGCCTGTCGAGCCCGTTCATCGCCACTCGCTATCATTCCCTGGTGGTGGCCCGGGAGACGCTGCCCGAGTGTTTTGAGATCACCGCCTGGACCGGGAATGAGCAGGGCGAAATGGAAGAGATCATGGGCATGCGGCATAAAGAACTGCCCCTGGAAGGGGTGCAGTTCCATCCAGAGTCGATTCTGACCGAGCATGGCCACGCCATGTTGAAGAACTTTCTCGAGCAGGGGGGGCAATGAGCATGAATATTCAGGACGCGCTGGCGCGGGTGGTGGACCATATTGATCTGTCCACCGAGGAAATGCGCGAAGTGATGCGCCAGATCATGACCGGCGGCGCCACCGACGCTCAGATCGGCGGTTTCCTGGTGGGGCTGCGGATGAAGAGCGAATCCCTGGACGAGATCACCGGTGCCGCCATGGTGATGCGCGAGCTGGTGAAACCGGTGACCATCGAGAACCGCCGCCATCTAGTGGATATCGTCGGTACCGGCGGTGATGGCGCCAATCTGTTCAATGTGTCCTCCGCCAGCGCCTTCGTCGCCGCCGCCGCCGGTTGCCGGGTGGCCAAGCACGGCGGTCGCTCGGTCAGTTCCAAGAGCGGCTCAGCGGATCTGCTGGAGGCCGCCGGCGTCGATCTGGACCTGACGCCGGAGCAGGTGGCCCAGTGCGTTGACGCGGTCGGCGTGGGGTTCATGTTCGCCCCCGGTCATCACAGCGCCATGAAGTACGCCATCGGCCCGCGCAAGGAATTGGGCATGCGCACGCTGTTCAATATTCTCGGCCCGATGACCAATCCCGCCGCCGTCCAACGGCTGGTGGTGGGCGTCTTCTCCGACCGGCTTTGCCGGCCCATGGCCGAAGTGATGGGGCGTCTGGGCGCGGAGCATGTGATGGTGGTGCATGGCCATGATGGCCTGGACGAGATCACTCTGGCGGGCCGCACGCATGTGGCGGAATTCAAGGATGGTGAAGTACGGGAGTTCCAGATCACGCCGGAAGACGTGGGCATTGAGTCCGATTCTCTGGTGGGGCTGAACGTTACCGATCCCAAGGCGTCGCTGGCGCTGATCCGGGATGCGTTCGGCAAACGTACCGGACCGGTGTCGGCCAAGGCCGCGGACATGGTGGCGCTGAACGCCGGCGCGGCGATCTATGTGTCCGGGGTGACCCGCACGCTGGCGGAAGGCGTGCGGATGGCGGATGATTTGATTCATAACGGTGAAGCCGCCGAGCGCATGCGGGAACTGGCCCAGTTTTGCCGCGCCTTGAAAGCGGCGGATTGAACGCCGCGGATTGAACAGGATTTAACGTAAGGCCTTTGAACATCCCCCGCCGGGAGCGTTCTAATGGGAGTGGCTTGACCACCCTCGATAAAGAAAGCGGGCCGGCGCGGCCCGCGCAGACAGCCAGGAGCGGCCATGAGCAACGGCACCATTCTTGATCGCATCATCGAACGTAAAGAGCAGGAGATCGCCGACGGCAAGCGCCGTTACAGCATGGGGGACCTGCGGGCGCTGGCGGAGAACCAGCGGCGGGCGAGAGGGTTCCATCGAAAGCTGTACGATCGCGTGGCCGAGGGCAAGCCGGCGGTAATCGCGGAAATCAAGAAAGCCTCTCCCAGCAAGGGGGTTATTCGTGAGAACTTCGACCCGGTGGATATCGCCCGCCGCTATGAGGAAAACGGCGCCGCCTGTCTGTCCGTGCTCACCGATCAGGAGTTCTTCCAGGGCCATGAGGACTATCTGCGCGCGGCCCGTAACGCGGTGTCGCTGCCGGTGCTGCGCAAGGATTTCATCGTTGACCCCTGGCAGGTGTTCGAAACCCGGGCCATGGGCGCGGACGCTATTCTGCTGATCGTGGCGGCATTATCCGACGCGCAGATGGACGAGCTCTATCACGCCGCTCAGCAAGCCGGCTGCGACGTGCTGGTGGAAGTGCACTCCGGAGAGGAACTGGAGCGGGCCATGAAACTGAACGTGGAAGTGGTGGGTATCAACAACCGTGACCTGCGCACCTTCGAAACCCGCCTGGACACCACCCTGGAACTGGCCCCGCAAGTGCCCGCCGATCACCTGGTGGTCACCGAGAGCGGCATCCACACCCGCGCCGATGCGCGCCTGATGCGCGATAACGGCATCCACGGCTTTCTGGTTGGCGAGGCCTTCATGCGCGAGGAAGACCCCGGCGCGGCGCTGAAAAAGCTGTTTTTCTAGTTAATAGTGAACAGTGAATAGTTAGCAGCGAAAATCAAAAGCCAGTCCATGCGTTTTCTGTGGGAGCGTGCTTGCAAGCGAATGGGGTTGGCTCAAGCGCTTGGCGAGATTCGCTTGCAAGCACGCTCCCACAGCGGCTAAAGATCACCTGTTTTGTTTTTCTGTTTGCTTTTGGCTGTCAACTGCTCACTATCAACTGTCAACTTGGCACGCGCTTAGCGCGTGCCATACACCACCATGGTCTTGCCCTTCACGGACACCAGGCCCTGTTCTTCCAGGTTCTTGAGAACCCGGCCGACCATCTCGCGGGAGCAGCCGACGATGCGGCCGATTTCCTGGCGGGTGACCTTGATCTGCATGCCGTCCGGGTGGGTCATGGCGTCGGGTTGCTTGCACAGATCCAGCAGGGTGCCGGCGACCCGGCCGGTGACGTCCAGAAAGGCCAGATCGCCCACCTTGCGGGTGGTGGCGCGCAGACGGCCAGCCAGTTGCGCCGATACGGCGAACAGAATGTCGGCGTCTTCCCGGGTCAACTGGCGGAATTTGGCGTAGCTCACCTCGGCCACTTCGCACTCGGTCTTCGCTTTTACCCAGGCGGAGCGGGAAGGGTCGCTCTCGAACAGGCCCATTTCACCGAAGAAGTCACCTTCGTTGAGGTACGCCATGATCATCTCGCGACCGTCGTCGTCCTCGATCATCACCGTGACCGAGCCACGGAGAATGTAATAAAGGGCGTCGGATTCATCGCCAGCGTAGATAATGGTGCTCTTCGCCGGATACCGCCGACGGTGGCAGTTGGCCAGAAAGTGGTCCAGATTGGGAATAATCTTGTTGCCGTCGCTCATGGGGTCTCTGCTTAAGCCAGAAGAATGTCTTAGCCGATTAAGCTCAAGGATATTGCCTGTTTTTCACATCGCTGCCAAGGGTGGGAGCCCGCGAGTGCGCAAAGGGGTGACACCGGTCCGCTGTCGGGGGCGTTCGGAGGTGGTCAACGCGGTGGCGAGGAGGCCATGAGCTGGCTCCAAGGGTATGGTCGCGGGGCCGCTCTGTGGTAATCTGCGCGCCCATTTGGGGGCGGGCCTGGTGAGCCGCTCCGGTGCCGAGCAGGAGTAAGTGATGAAAGCCGTGGTTGAATGGCAGGGCGAAGCTTGTTTTCAGGCGGAATCCGGTTCCGGTCACACCATCCTTATGGACGGTCCGCCCGATCATGGCGGCCAGAATCGCGGTCCGCGCCCGATGGAAACCCTGCTGATGAGCGTCGGCGGCTGTTCCGCGTTTGATGTGGTGCATATTCTGCGTAAATCCCGCCAGAATGTGACGGGCTGCCGCTGTGAGCTGAGCGCGGAGCGGGCGGAGGACGAAGTCCCCGCCGTATTCACAAAAATTCATTTGCACTTCGTGGTATCCGGCGAGGATCTCAAGGAGGCGCAGGTGAAGCGGGCGGTGTCATTGTCGGCGGAGAAATACTGCTCCGCGTCGATCATGCTCACCCGTGGTGGTGTGGAGGTCACCCACAGCTATACCATCGAAGCCTGAGCGGATACCCTTCGCCAAGGCGACGAGGCGCCGGAAGGGCCTGGGCCGGCGCCAAATAACCTGCGGATCCCGGTGCGCTCAGGCGTATCCGGGAGTGAGTGAGTAAAACCATGGGCGGTGACGACCGCCAACGGGGAAACGCGGTGGTAAAAGATCCCAATCCCAAGATTTCGGTGCACGGTTTCAACAACCTGACCAAGTCGCTCAGCTTCAATATTTTCGACATCGCCTACGCGAAGACCGAGCAGCATCGCAAGGAGTACATCGAATATATCGATGAGCTCTACAATGCGGAGCGGCTGACTGAAATCCTCACCAACGTGACGCGCATCATCGGCGCCAACGTCCTCAACGTGGCCCGCCAGGACTACGACCCGCAGGGCGCCAGCGTGACCATGCTGATCGCGGAACACGAGACCCCGCCGAGCGGTACTGACTGGGACGAAGAGGCGCCGGGGCCGTTGCCGGACACGGTGGTGGCGCACCTGGACAAGAGCCATGTGACCGTCCACACCTATCCGGAATCCCATCCGGATAACGGCATTTCCACGTTCCGGGTGGATGTGGATGTGTCCACCTGTGGTGTGATCTCGCCGCTGCGGGCGCTGAACTACCTGATTCACAGCTTCGACTCCGATATCGTCACCATCGACTATCGGGTTCGCGGCATGACACGGGATCTGGACGGCACCAAGCACTACATCGATCACGACATCACTTCGATACAGAACTTCCTGGTCGAGGACACCCAGAACGCATACCAGATGATCGACGTCAACGTGTACCAGGAGAACATCTTCCACACCAAGATGCTGCTCAAGGACTTCGACATCGAAAACTACCTGTTCGGTGCCGGTAGCGACGAATTCGACGATGTCGAACTGGCCGAAATCAAGGAACGCCTGCAAACCGAGATGCTGGAGATTTTCTACAGCCGGAACATGTAGAAAAGGCAGTGAAGAGTTAATAGTGAACAGTGAATAGCGCGCGATGAAGTGCGCTAGGTGCTGAAAGCCAAAAGGCCGCGTCCAGGTGTTGGGCGCGGCCTTTTTGCTTTTGATTTTCGCTGTTAACTATTAACTGTTAATTATTCACTAGATCCTGTAGGTGGTGAACGTCATGACCTTGCTCATCAGGGTCATGACGCGGCGGATCGGGGTGGGGAGGGGGGCGCCGCCGGCGTCTTCGGCGGTGACGGCGTGTTTCAACTCGTCTTCGCGCATCTGTTCAAGGATGGCACGGGTGCGGTGATCGGCGGCGGGCAGTTCGGACAGGTGGCGCTCCAGATGGCGCACCACCTGATGTTCGGTTTCCGAGACAAAGCCCAGGCTCCAGCGGTCTCCGGCCAGACCGGCGCCGGCGCCGAGAGTGTAGCTCATGGCGTAGAACAGCGGATTCAGACGGCTGGGCACGCTGCCCAGTTCGCGAATACGGTCCTCGCACCAGGCCAGATGATCTTCCTCCTCCCGGGCGGCTTCCTCCATGGCATGACGCACGTGGGGCAAGGTGGCGGTGCTGGCCTGGCCCTGGTACAGCGCCTGGGCACAGACCTCGCCGGTGTGGTTGATGCGCATCAGACCGGCGATATGGCGCTGCTGCCGGGTGTCCAGGGGGGCGCTCCGGTCCTTGATGGCGGCTTCGTCATCGCTGGATTGGGCGGCGGGCTGCCGGGAGGCCCGGGTGGATCCGGGAGTAAGGGTGCGCAGCGCGTTGTCCACGCGGCTAAGCAATTGGTCCACTGGCGTCAGGTGACGACCCGTCATCACGACTTCTCCACGATGCTCATGGGGCGGATGGTAAGCCGGCCATGCGGATGTCCGTGGCGGACGCCGGTATGGCCGGGGCGATAGTGTAGCAGGCAACGCTCGCCATCGTCGCGGCGGCGCGCCTCGCGCGGGTCAGGATTCTTCCCTGGATTCCTCCACCCCGCGCCGGGTGAAGCGAATCAGTACGTCACGAAGCACATTCAGTTCCACCGGCTTGGGGATGTGGGCGTTCATTCCCGATGCCAGGCTGCGCTCCCGGTGCTCGCGCAGGATATGGGCGGTGAGGGCGACAATGGGGACCGCCACCAGACCATTTTCCCGCTCGTGGGCACGAATCCGGCGGGTGGCCTCGAATCCGTCCATCTCTGGCATTTCGCAGTCCATCAGGATCAGGTCGTAACGCTTCTGGGTGGCGCGGTTGAGGGCCTCGAGGCCGTTGGCGGCCAGTTCCGGAGAAATTCCCAGCTTATTGAGCATGCCGCGGATTACCTTCTGGCTCAGCTTGTGGTCCTCGACCACCAGCACCTGTAGTCCGGGGTCAGGGCTTTCGCTGCGCTGGCGTGGCGCTGAAGGGCGCTGCAGGCCCAGTTCCTCGCTCAGTACCTGTTTGAGGCGCGGCGCCGACACCGGTTTGGTCAGAACCCGGTGGATACTGACGTTGCGTGCGTCCATATCGGTGGGGGAACTGCTGATGCCGGTGAGCATGATCAATACCGGCGAGTGCGTGATGACCGGGTCTTCGTGGATCCGTGCCGCCAGTTGCACCCCGGTCATCCCCGGCATCTGGTGGTCCAGCAGCACCACGTCGTAGGGCTCGTTGATATTGGCCTGGGTGCGCAATGAGGCCAGCGCCTCGCGTGGATCGTTGCTGGCGGTGACACGCATGCCCCAGCTCAGGGCCAGGTGGCGGATCACCCGGGTGACGGTGGTGGAATCATCCACCACCAGCATGCTGCGTCCGAGCAGGGGGACCCGGTCCGCCGGATTATCGGGCGCCGGATCATCCAGCGCCGATAGCGGCACGATGAACCAGTAGGCCGGTTCCTGATTGTGCCCGTCGCGATGTCCGCAGCGGCCGCCCATGGCTTCCACCAATTGCTCGGCGATAGCCAGGTTCAGGGTGCTGCTGTCCTGGCGGGCGCCGTTTTCGCGCAGATCGTGCAGGGTGCCGGCGCGCAGAGCGGTGCCAGCGAATTCAAAGCGCACCTGGCCGGCCTGGCCGGTGGGTTCCAGCGACACATCAATGATCAGTTCGCCATGCTGTGCCTGGCGGATGAAGGCGCCAATCAGATTGGTCAGCACCTGGCGCAGGCGTCCGGGATCCCCCTCCATGCGAGCTGGCACATTGGTGTGCACATGGGTGATCAGCTCCACCTGCTTTTCTTCGGCCCGTTCCCGGAACAGGTCCACGGCATCCACCAGCAGCTCGTGCACATCCAGAGCCTCGCGGCTGATCTCGGTACCCGATGTGGACAGCTGGGAATATTCGAGTACGTCGTTGATGATCTTCAACAGGCTTTCGCCGGCGTTGTGGATGGCGCTGACACACTCCTTCTGATTCGGGGTCAGTGGGGTATCGTCGAGCAATTCGGCCATGCCGAGGATGCCGCTGAGCGGGGTGCGAGCGTCGTGCCCCATGCGTGCCAGGGTCTCGCGGCGGGTGGTCTCGACGGTCTCGGTGACGGCCTGATTGCGTAACTGTTCCGCCCTGAGCCGTTGGCGGCGTTGATGCTGCAGACGCAGACCGGCGGTTTTCAGGCTGCCCGCCACGGTGAACACCAGAAGCAATGTCAGTGGCACATCCAGGCCGGTATGCAGCAGGCCCAGGGTTACCAGGCACAAAATGGCTACCGGCACGCCCACCAGAATACTGGTGAAGAAGAACAGGGCGCCGGCGGGCACTTCCCGGTGCCAGGCCTGATAACCCAGTGCGACCAGACAGGGAACGGACAGCAGAACGAGGATGCTGCACAGCCCCATCGCCGCTGGTGACGGCAGAATCAACAGCAACGGGATCTGCACCAGGGCCAGAGCCCCCAGCACCAGCAGGATGTAGTGCAGGGCGGGACTGTGCTGGTGACTGTCGACGAAGGTGCGCCCGGCGCCGCAGGCGGCGAACAGCGCCACGGAGAGCAGGGTGAGGCGCAATGGATGATCCCAACTGCTGAGATCATCCTGATGGCCCAGGAAGCCGCCGCCGACGACGATAAGGCCGACCACGCAGAAGCCGAACAGGGCGTGGTAGCCGTGGCTGGTGGCGGAACGCATGAAGGCCAGAGCCAGATGGTACAGGGACATGGTCAGCAACATGCCGATCAGCAGCCAGTAGACGCCGTACAGAGGATTGTCCCCGAGCGCTTTTTGCATGGTGGTGAGCGTCAATGAATAGACCAGTTCACCGTGAGGATTCACCCGCCAGTAGAAGACCCGCGGCTGGCCCAAGGGCAGATCGAGCACCTGGATCGGGTAGCGGTGGACAAAGGATTCATCCGGCAGCGGGGTGCGATAGCGCGTGGTGCCGGGGGGGCCGTCGGGAACATAGAACTGACTGTCCTGGTAGGCACGGGGAGCCATCACCAGAGCGAAGCGCTGCTGATCGGACAGCTCATTGTGGATGGAAACGCGAATCCACCAGTCGTGGTTGCTCAGCCCGAGCCGTTCGACGAAGCGGGAGGCTGGTTGGAACCGGTGATCCAGGCCGCCGCTGACCACATCCTCCAGGGAATAATGATTGTCCGGGTCGGGCAGGTATTCGGAATAGATGGTAATGCGGGCATCGTCCGGCTCGCTGTTGATCACGAACGGCGGCGGGGGAGCCGCCCAGGCGCGGCCGGCGACCAGCCAGAGCAGGCCGAATATCAGCGGCAGCCACCGCCCAGGGGGGTTATTCCGTGGCCAAAACGTCCTTGGTGGCATCATCCTTCTTCGTTTCCCGATCCAGCACATACGCATTGAGGCCGGCTTCGGAAAGGATATAGGCTCCCAACTCGCTGCGTCGACCCGCGGAACACAGTATATAAGTGAAATCCCGCTCCAGGGCGGGGGCTTTTTGTCTCAGTTCGCCCAGCGGAATATTGCGGGCGCCGGGAGTCCGGTCATGCCGGAATTCCATCGGTAACCGCACATCGAGCAGAATACAAGCGTGGTCGCCGTCGAGGACCATGTCGTTGAGGGTATCCTCATTCAGATGGCGGATCACGGAGGCTTGCAGAATGTCCTGGAAATCATCCTGCCCCAGGCACATCAGCACACCATCGCTGGTCATCGTCACGGTGGCGTTACGTGGCTGGTCGCTGATCAGGGCGTCTTCGCCGAAAAAACGGCCCGGTCCCAGAGTGGCGAGGGTACCGGTGCCGCGCCCCTGGCCACGGGTGACCATGGCCTGCCCCTGTTTGAGCACGTAGAACGTGTCGCCGGCATCCCCTTCGCGGACCACGGTGGTGCCCATCTCCACTTCCCGGGGCCTGAACTGCATGAACAGCGTATGCAGCTTGGCCGGCGCGATGCGGGCGAACAAGCCGGACGCCAGCAGGGCGTCGGTCCAGTCCCATTGCTCCTCCTGTCCCGGCGGCGGCAACAGATCGACCGCGCCGGTCCAGGCCATCAACAGATCCAGCTTATCCCGATCCAGAGTGTAAAGGATGGCGCCGGTGCGGGTAATGGCGTTGACGGTATGCGGCGCGCAGTTGTCCAGGGCCAGATAATTTTCGTCATCGCCGGCGGAAAACGGCCGCACGCTGAAGCCGGCATCAATCAGATCCAGTTCACCGTCCACCAGAAAGTAGGCCTTGTCGCTGTGCTGGCCCCGTTTGAACACCATCCGACCGGGGGGCAGATTCAGCACTTCCAACTGGCCCTGGATGGCCTGCAGGTGAGTCTGGCTGAGGCCGTCGAACGGAATAAACTCGGCGAGCCGGGACGGATCCGGTGTGGTGATGGACATACTTTCCCCCTGAGCAAACGCACGGCGCCAGAAGCGGCAGCGGACGATACACCGGCGACGATCATTATGGTTGTGATGAGACAAGCGGTCTCGAGGTGTCGCGTTAGGGCCGATGATAGCGGCTACTTTAAGCCTTTTCCCGGATAGGTCGCGGTTTTGTGATAAGGGTCCTGGAGCAGGCAGTGAGTCAGGCGGTCAGCGCCATCAGCAGGGTGCCGCCGCCGGACAGCATTAGCAGGACGAAGATGCCGCGCCGCAGCGTACGCTCACTGACCGGCGGCGGGAAACGGTTGCCGACCCAGGCCATCGCCGCCACCACCGGCAGCGACAACAGCCCGATCTTGACCACATCCAGGGTCAGATCACCATGCAATCCGACCACTACCAAACGCCCCAGTGACGCCAGTGAGAACAGCGTCAGCAGGGTGATGCGGATGGTCTGGACCGGGATCGGTTGGCGATAGAGCTGATAGACGACCGGGGGGCCGCTGACGCTGAACAGGCCGCCGAAGAACCCGCCGAGGAAACCGGTGCCGACGAAAGCGGCCGGTGAGGAACGCCGTGGCAGCGGATCCGGGCGGCAGACCAGCACCAGGCCGGCGGCGACAATGACGGCGCCAAGCAGCGCCTTGAGCAGATTCTGGGCATTGCTGTTGAGATAGCTGAGAAGCAGCACACCGATGATCATGGCCGGAACCAGGCCAATCAGGCTCTGCGCGATGATACGGCCGTCCGCCTTTCTTAGTTGGGGCACCGCCACCACCGCGCCCATGGCCAGATTCATGATGTTCAGCGCGGTGGCGGTGGTCGGGATCGAGCCAAGTTGGAGCAGGGTCACGGCGGCCAGCAGGAAGATGCCGAGAGCGAAACCGGTGACGGCCTGAATATAGGAGCCGATGGCGACGGCCAGCAGAAACAACGGCAGCGATTCAGGCATGGTGCTCCCTGCGCGGGGTGGCGGCGATCAATGAATGACCGCCAGATTGGGGGTGAAAGCCGGGTCAGCCGCGCTCCCGGGCCACGGCGCGATAGCCGATATCAGTACGGTGGTAGGCGTCTTTCCAGGAAATCCTGGCCACCCCCCGGTAAGCATTGCGTTGCGCATCGGCGACGCTGTCACCCAGGGCGGTGACGCACAGTACCCGCCCGCCATTGGTGACCACCTGGCCGTCTTGCTCGCGGGTGCCGGCGTGGAAGACCTTCACCAGATCGGAATCGGCCTGGTCCAGCCCTTCGATGGCGTCCCCTTTGCCGTAGTCGTCCGGGTAGCCGCCGGCGGCCAGCACCACACCCAAAGCCGGGCGTGGGTCCCATTGCGCTTCCACCTGGTCCAGGCGGCGATCCAGGGCGGCCTGGCAGAGCCCGGCCAGGTCGGATTGCAGACGCATCATGATCGGCTGGGTTTCCGGATCACCGAAGCGGCAGTTGTACTCGATCACCTTGGGCTGACCGGCGGCGTCGATCATCAGGCCGGCATAGAGGAAGCCGGTGTAGGGCATGCCTTCCGCGGCCATGCCGGCCACGGTGGGCCGGATCACCTGATCCATGATGCGCTGGTGCACGTCATCGCTGACCACCGGCGCTGGCGAATAAGCGCCCATGCCGCCGGTGTTGGGGCCGGTGTCGCCGTCGCCCACCCGTTTGTGGTCCTGGCTGGTGGCCATCGGCAGGATATGCTCGCCGTCGGCCATGACGATGAAACTCGCTTCCTCACCGTCCAGGAACTCTTCCACCACCACGCGGTGGCCGGCGTCACCGAAACGGTTACCGGCGAGCATATCGCGCACCGCCTCTTCCGCTTCCGGCAGCGTCATGGCGACGATCACGCCTTTGCCGGCGGCCAGGCCGTCGGCCTTGATTACGATGGGGGCACCCTGTTCACGAACATAGGCCAGCGCCTCGTCCACATCGGTGAAGTTGCCATAGGCGGCGGTAGGAATGTGGTGACGGGCCAGAAAATCCTTGGTGAAGGCCTTGGAGCCTTCCAACTGGGCCGCTGCCTTGCTGGGGCCGAAGCAGCGCAGGCCGCGCTCCTGGAAGTAATCCACCACGCCTTCCACCAGCGGCGCTTCCGGGCCAACAATGGTCAGGGCCACCTGCTCGCGCTCGGCCAGATCGGCCAGGGCGGGCAGATCCAGCACATCCACCGCCACGTTTTCCAACTTGGCTTCGCGGGCGGTGCCGGCATTGCCGGGTGCCACCAGCACTTTTTCCACATGCTCCGCCTGGGCCACTTTCCAGGCCAGGGCGTGTTCACGTCCGCCGGAACCGATAATCAGGACCTTCATGAGTCTCTCACTTCGTTCGAGTCGCTTTCACGCACCACGCTCGACGCTGGCACGCAAAAGAGCGTGGTGCGTGTAGCGTGCATGCGTGCCAGCGTCAGTGTCTGAAATGCCGCATGCCGGTGAAGACCATGGCCATGTCGGCCTCGTCGGCGGCGGCGATGACTTCCTCGTCGCGGATCGAGCCGCCCGGCTGAATCACACAGCGGATGCCGTTCTCGGCGGCGTTATCGATGCCGTCGCGGAACGGAAAGAAGGCATCGGACGCCATCACCGAGCCTTTCACTTCCAGGCCGGCGTGTTCCGCCTTGATGGCGGCGATGCGGGCGGAGTTCACCCGGCTCATCTGGCCGGCGCCAACACCCACCGTCCGCCGGTTTTTGGCGTAGACGATGGCGTTGGATTTGACGAACTTGGCCACTTTCCAGGCGAAGATCAGGTCGTGCATCTCGGCTTCCGTCGGCGCCCGCTTGGTGACCACTTTCAGATCCCCCTCGGTGATCATGCCGACGTCCCGATCCTGCACCAACAGGCCGCCGTTGACGCGTTTGTAGTCGAGGCCACTGCTTGCCGGCCCGCTGATTTCGCCGCACACCAGCACGCGCACGTTCTTCTTGGCGGCGGTGACGGCAAGGGCTTCCTCGCTCACCGCGGGCGCGATGATCACTTCCACGAACTGACGGTCGACGATCGCCTTGGCGGTGGCCGCGTCCAGTTCACGATTGAACGCGATGATGCCGCCGAAGGCGGATTCCGGGTCGGTCTGGAAAGCCAGCTCATAAGCTTTGCCGATGCCGTCCAGGCTCACCGACACGCCGCAAGGATTCGCGTGCTTGACGATCACGCAGGCCGGCTTGGTGAAGGACTTGACGCATTCCAGCGCGGCATCGGTATCGGCGATGTTGTTGTAGCTCAGTTCCTTGCCCTGCAATTGCCGGGCAGTGGCCACGGAGGCCTCGCCGGGCCGCCGCTCGGTGTAGAACGCCGCCTTCTGGTGGGGGTTCTCGCCGTAGCGCATTTCCTGGGCCTTGACGAAATTCAGATTGATGGTGCGCGGGAAGTCGGCGCTGCCGTTGCCGACCCGGCGGCCAAAATAGTTGGCGATGGCGCTGTCGTAGGCGGCGGTGTGCTCGAACGCCTTGATCGCCAGATCGAAGCGCAACCCATCGGACAAAGCGCCATTGTTGGCGTTCATGTCCTCCAGCACGCGGGCGTAGTCGCCGGCGTCGGTGACGATGCCCACGTGGGCATTGTTCTTGGCCGCCGAGCGCACCATGGTGGGGCCGCCGATGTCGATGTTTTCGATGGCGTCTTCCAGGCTGCAGTCCGGGTTGGCGACGGTCTGCTCGAACGGGTAGAGGTTCACCACCACCAGATCGATGGGCTGGATGTCGTTGTCCGCCATGACCTGATCATCCTGGCCGCGCCGGCCAAGGATGCCGCCATGCACCTTGGGGTGCAGGGTCTTCACCCGTCCGTCCATCATTTCCGGGAAGCCGGTGTAATCGGATACTTCGCGAACGGCGATGCCGGCCTCCTGGATGGCACGGAAAGTGCCGCCCGTGGAGAGCAGTTCCACGCCCCGGTTGGCCAGGGCCCGGGCGAAGTCGACAATACCGGTTTTATCGGAAACGCTGATCAGCGCGCGTTCTACCACCTTGCTCATGGGAGGGGCACCTTTGGTGACGCTTGCACGCCGACACGCTGCACGCTTGCACGCCTGGTGTGGAGCAGCGGAGCGGGGTTTGTCAGTTGCGTGCCAGCGTGTTGCGTGTTAGCGATACTCAATAAAAAAGGGCAGTCTGAACTGCCCTCGGCATTCTGGGTTATCCTTACAGCAAACCGTACTGCTTGAGTTTCTTGCGCAGCGTCCCGCGGTTCAGGCCCAGTAATTCAGCAGCCTTGGTCTGGTTGCCACGGGTGTATTCCAGAACTTTTTCCAGTAGCGGAATTTCCATCTCCGCCAGCACCATCTGGTACAGGTCGCTGACCGCTTCCCCATCCAGCTGATTGAAGTAGTCGGTGATGGACCGTCGCACGCAGTTACGCAGTGTATCGTGGGTTTCGCTGCGGGCGAGGGTCAGATGCGGTTTACGCGATTCAGCGGTGTTCATTTCTGTCAGTGTCCGTGCAGTGACTGTCTTCATGGAAGAAAGGGTCATGCGGCCAATGCTCCGTCTTTGTTCCGGGCAGACACCCCGCCATAGCAACCGATACGCAACCGGTCACTGCTGGCGCTGATCTGTTGGAAAAACTGCTCGATGGCCCGCCGTTGGTCGGTGGCCTTTTCCAGGTTGTTGAATCCGCGCCGGAAATGCTCCCCGCCCGGCAAATTCTGGGTGTACCAGCCCAGATGTTTGCGAGCGATGCGCACACCGGAATACGTGCCGTAGAAGTCATGCAAGTCACTCAAATGAGTGAGCACGCGAGCGCGTACTTCTTCCACCGATGGCGCCGGGGCTAAACGACCGTGCTCCAGGTAATGCACCGTATCCTGGAATATCCAGGGGTTACCCTGAGCAGCGCGGCCGATCATGATACCACCGGCACCGGTGCTTTGCAGTATCCGTTGCGCTTTTTGTGGGGAATCGATGTCGCCGTTGGCGATAACCGGGATCTCCACGGAGCGGACCACCTCGCCGATGGTGTCGAATTCCGCTTCGCCATTGAAACGGTCGGCACGGGTGCGGCCGTGAATGGCCAGCGCCTGGATGCCGGACTGTTCGGCGATGCGGGCGATCAGAACCGCGTTGCGGTTGTCGCGGGTGGGGCCGGTGCGGATTTTCAGGGTGACCGGTACCGGCACGGCGGCCACCACCGATTCGAGAATCCGCGCCACCAGCTCCGGCTCCGACAACAAGGCGGAACCGGCGGCCCGTTTGCAGACTTTTTTCGCCGGGCAGCCCATATTGATATCGATGATCTCGGCGCCCAGGTCCACGTTGGCGCGGGCGGCCTCCGCCATCATCAGCGGATCGGCGCCGGCGATCTGCACCGAGATCGGGCCAGGCTCGCCGCTGTGATCAAGACGGCGCGATGACTTGGCCGACTGCCAGAGGCGGGTGTCCGAGGTCACCATTTCCGACACCACCAGGCCAGCGCCCAGTTCCCGGCACAGACGCCGGAACGGGCGATCCGTGACACCGGCCATGGGGGCCAGGATCACCGGATTGGGCAGGGCGTGGGGGCCGATGCGCATGATGGTCCTCGATTGGACGGAACGGGTTCACCGGGTGGAGACTCCGGCATGGGGGCGCCAATCATAGAGGCACGGGCGCCGGGAGAAAAGGGCGGCAGCGGGGATATGCGGCTCAGTGGACGTTGGAAAGCCGCGCCGCCGGCCTTTGGGCCGCCGGCAGCAGCCTCAGATGGTAGCTGACCGCCTTGTGTCCCGGGTCGACGATTTCCAGGGAAACGTGTATCGGTGTGCGGATCGGCATGGCCCCGGCCCCGGCCAACTCTCCGCGCAGGTACTCGCCGGCCTGGAAGCGCCGCCGGGCCACCGGCTTGCCTTGCAGATCAATGAAGGTCAATTCCAGTTCCGGGAACGGCTGTGGCCAGGACGCCTCATTGAACAGCAGGGCATCCACCACCAGCGCATTGTCGAATCGTGGATGGCTGCGTACCACCAGATTGGTACCCCGCAGTTGAGTGGTATCCACCCGTGGCGGCAGGGTGCAGCCGGCCACCGCGCAGGCTTCGGCGAAAGCGGGGCGCCAGCGCGGATCCCTGCTCAGCGTGTCGAAATGGAAAAACAGGTACTGGCCGGCCAGCACCGTCAGAGCCAGCAGTACCGCCAGAGTCCAGCCCAACAACGCCAGCGGATTGCGGCGGGGAGGGCTGTCCAGTTCGCGCCGCGCCGCCGAACGGGCGGTGGCCGGTCCGTTAAGAAATTCAAAGGCGTCGTCCGCGGCCGCTTCCGGTTCGGCCGGGGCGGGTTGCGGTGTCGCGGGGGCGCCGGCGTCTCTGGTGTCGGCGGTGACCGGTTCGGGATCCGATTCGAGTTCCTGCAGCAGAGCCTCGGCCCAGGATTCATCGGTTTGCTCGTGGGGATGGTTGCCCAGTTCCAGATCCAGATCGGGGACCGGGTCCTCCTTTTCCAGGGACAGGAAGCTGTCGCTCAGTTGCAACTGGCGGTCGTCTTCGGCGCGGATGCGGTCAGGGCTTGAGGGGGCCGGAGCCGGTGTCTTCTCGGGGAGTGCTTCCTCGGGGAGTGCCGCCGACCAGTCCGCCGCCGGTGCCGGCGTTTCTTCCCGCACCAGCGGCGGGCCTTCCAGTAAGTGTTCGGTGGCCTGAAAAACGCGCAAGCAGGAACCACAGCGCACCGCACCCTTGGCCTGGGCCAGATGCTCCTCGCTGATCTTGAATTGCGCCTCGCAGTGAGGGCAACGGGTCTTGTAGGGGCCGGTCATGCGCTGGCGGTCCGTGAGTCGGATTTTTCGTGTAGTGGCTGTGTAGGGAGTTTTACCGAATCATGCCATCCCGCCGCAACTGTTATGCGGACAGCTTGCGAACCCCGTCTATTCTTACCCAGTCCCCGCGCTGTTCGATTGGCGACAGATCGAACCAGGGTTGGTAGGCCTCCGCCACGGATCGGGCCTGTTCGGCGAGGATGCCCGACAACGCCAGCAGCGCGCCGGGCTTGCAGTATCCGGCCAGGGTCGGCGCCAGTTGGATCAGCGGGGCCGCCAGAATATTGGCGACCAGAACGTCACACTGGAAACCCCTCGGCATGGCGTCCGCCGGACACAGATCGAGCCGGTCGGCGACTTGATTGGCCTCGGCGTTGGCGCGACTGGCCAGCAACGCTTGCTCATCAATGTCGTTACCCAGGGCCCGCCCGGCACCAAGTAGCAAGGCGGCGATGGACAACACGCCGGAACCGCAGCCCACGTCCAATACTTGCTTGCCGGACACTGGCGCCGCCTCCAACCACTCCAGACACAGCGCGGTGGTTTCATGGGTGCCGGTGCCGAAGGCCAGGCCCGGATCCAGACGCAGGTTGACCGCCGCCGGATCCGGCGGGTCGCTCCAACTGGGTACGATCCACAGCCGTTCACCGAAGCGCATCGGGGCAAAGTCGTCCATCCAGGCCCGCTCCCAGACCTGGTCCTCAAGCCGCTCGATACGATGATCCTGGGGCGTCAGGCCCAGCGCATCCAGACGTTCGAGAACGTTTTGCAGGTCGTCCTGGTCCGAGAACAAGGCGGTGACCACGGTGGCCCGCCACAGCGGCCGGGCGCCGGGCGGCGGTTCGAAAACCGGCTGATCGGCGCCGTCGGTCAGGGTTACCGCCACCGCGCCCAGGGTTTCCAGTGCGTCTTGTAGAGCGTCCGCCTGTTGCGAGTCGGACGCCAGATGTAGCTGTTGCCAGGTCATGACACCTCCATGGAGAAGCGGCAGTATAACGGCGACCGGAAAAATTTGCGCCGTGGCGGAGTGTGCCGTCACCGCCATTCGCACTTGCACAGCGGCTATTTTTTCACCGGCCGTTAAGGAGTACTATCCGGATTCGTCTATCGGACTGACCAGCCTATGACTGAAGATGCCGCCGAGTTGATATTGGTGCTGATGGTGATCGCCAGCGCCTTGCTGTACCGGTTCGCGATGCCGCGTTTGCGGCGTCCGCGCGCGCTGGCGCGCCCCTCGCCGGATCTGGAGCAAATCATCCTGGTCGGCATGGTGTTCTGCACCATGGTGGTGATTCCCTTCCTGGACATGATGGTGCCCTGGTTTGAGTTCGCCGATATTGTGTTCATGGATGAGGTGGCCTGGCTGGGGTTGCTGCTCGGCAGCGCCGCGGTGTGGTTGTTCTGGCGGGCCAAGGAGGATCTGACCCGTTGTCCCCGACGGCCAGTGGATAGCGGGGTGTACCGTTATCTGCGTCACCCGTCCTGCGCCGCCATGCTGCTTTGGTCCCTGGCGCAATTGCTGCTGTTACAGAACTGGCTGGCTGGCCCCGCCGCGGCTTTGACCTTTACAATGGTTTACTTGCTACAGTTGCCCAGGGAAGAGCAACGTATGCTGGAGCGGTATGGTCATCGCTATCTGGACTATATGGCGCGCACCCCGGCGATTCTGCCGCGTTTCTCTCGTTATCGTTAACGGTCATCGTTGATTTCCCCTTTTCGCGCCCCCATAGCGGTGGTCGCCTTTAAAACGGTTCAGGAGCCGTTTTTCCATGATTAGGATTCATCCCCTCTGTCGTCAGCAGTTGGAGGACGTGATCAGCCACTCGGAAGTGGTCGAACGTGACGGACACGGCATCAAGGTGCTGCGTCTGCGTGATGGCCGCTATCTGAAGTACTTCCGGCGCAAACGCTACTTCAATCGCGAATTACTGTCCCCGGCGGCGGTACGCTTCGCCCGCCACGCCCGGCAACTGGCGCAATTACGCATTCCCACTCTGGAAGTGGAAAGCCTGCACCGTATCATCGGCGAGCCGCATACGGTGGCGGTGTATCAGCCGATGCCGGGCCTGACGTTGCGCCAGATGCTGGCTCGCGGGCAGGTGGACACCCAACTGATGTACCGGGTGGGCGTGTTCATCGCCCGCCTGCACCGTTTGGGCGTCTTTTTCCGTTCCGTGCATCCGGGCAACATCGTCATCGACGGTCTGCGCATCGGTTTGATCGACGTGCTGGATATGAAGGTGCGCCCCTGGTCCATGTCCCGTTGGGCCCGGCGCCGTAACTGGCTGCACTTCCTGCGTTGCGAGGAAGATCGCCCGCATCTGCGGGATGAGCTGGTGGAGGCATTGTTGGTGGGCTATCGGGATGCCGCCGACCTGCCGTCCCATGAGATCGGCGAGGTGGCGGAGCGGGTCCGGCATTTGCTGGGCTGAAGGACACGCACCCAAGGTGGCTCCCACGGTTTGTGCTCCGAAGCCGCTGTGGGAAGCTTGCTTGCAAGCGAATGTGTCAATGCCAGAGGCCGGTAATTCGCCAGCGAACTGGTCTCCCACAGCGGCTTTGTAGCGGTTCTCTCCATACAGGACTCCATACAGGACTCCATACAAGAAAGGACCGCGATGCCTTAATGATTACCCAGTTTCTTCTCCAGGTAATGGATATCCACGCCGCCTTCCTGGAAAGCGGCGTCGCGGAATATCTTGTCCCGGTGCAGGGCCACGTTGGTCTTGATCCCTTCCACCACGATCTCGTCCAGAGCGTTGCGCATGCGGGCAAACGCCACGTCGCGGTTTTCACCCCAGGTGATGATCTTGCCGATCAGCGAGTCGTAGTAGGGCGGTACCGTGTAGCCGCCATAGACGTGGGAATCCACCCGTACCCCATTGCCGCCGGGAGCATGGAAGTAGCTGATCTTGCCGGGGCTGGGCACGAAGGTATTGGGATCCTCGGCATTGACCCGCACCTCGATGGCGTGGCCAAGAAAGGTGATGTCTTCCTGTTTCAAGGCCAGGCCTTCGCCGCCGGCGATGCGCAGCTGTTCCTTGACGATGTCGACGCCGGTGATCATCTCGCTGACCGGGTGCTCCACCTGCACGCGAGTGTTCATTTCGATGAAATAGAAACCCTCGTTCTCGTACAGGAACTCAAAGGTCCCGGCGCCGCGGTAGTTGATCTCCTTACAGGCGTTGACGCAACGTTGGGCCACTTCTTCCTTCAGGTGAGCCGGAATGTTGGGGGCGGGCGCCTCTTCCACCACCTTCTGGTGACGGCGCTGCAGGGAGCAGTCCCGATCACCGAGATGTATCGCGTGACCGGCGCCGTCGGAGAGCACCTGAATCTCCACGTGGCGTGGTTTCTGCAGGAATTTCTCCATATACACGGTGGCATCACCGAAGGCGTTCTTGGCTTCGGAACGGGTCAGCGTCACCGCGTTGAGCAACTGGTCCGCATGTTCCACCACGCGCATGCCGCGCCCGCCACCACCGGCGGCGGCCTTGATGATGACCGGGTAACCAATCTGCTCGGCCATCGCCTGGGTGGCTTCCGGGTCATCGCCCACCGGACCATTGGAGCCGGGGACGGTGGGCACGCCGGCCTTTTTCATCGCCTCGATGGCGGACACCTTGTTGCCCATCAGGCGGATGGTGTCGGCGCGCGGCCCGATGAAGGTGAAGCCGGAGCGTTCCACGCTTTCGGCGAAGTCGGCGTTCTCCGCCAGGAAGCCGTAACCGGGGTGAATGGCATCGGCGTCGGTCACTTCCGCCGCACTGATGATGGCGGGGATGTTCAGATAGGATTCGGTGGACGGCGCCGGACCGATACACACCGCTTCATCGGCGAGACGCACGTGCATCAGGTCGCGGTCGGCCTTGGAGTACACCGCCACGGTGCGGATGCCCATTTCCTTGCAGGCGCGCAGCACGCGCAGGGCGATCTCGCCGCGGTTGGCAATGACGACTTTTTCCAGCATTTCGACCTCCGTTAAACGATGGAGAACAACGGCTGGTCGAACTCCACCGGTTCGCCGTCCTCGACCAGGATGGCATCAATAGTGCCGGATTTGTCCGCTTCGATCTGATTCATCATTTTCATCGCTTCGACGATGCACAGCACATCGCCGGCGTTGACCTTCTGGCCCACCTGAGCGAACGGCGTGGCGCCGGGAGCAGAGGCCCGGTAGAAGGTGCCCACCATCGGTGAGCGGACCAGATGACCGGCCGGGGACGCCGGTTCCGGTTCGGCCGCCGGAGCCGGGGCCGTTTGCGGGGCCACCGGAGCAGCCGCTACCGGAGCGATCGGTGCCGGCGCGGCGTTGCGCCAGCCGCCCCGGGTGATGCGCACGGATTCTTCGTTTTCGTGGATTTCCAGTTCTTCGATTCCGGATTCTTCCAGCAGCTCGATCAATTTCTTGATTTTTCGAATATCCATGTCCAGTCCTGTTGAGAGCTGTTGATGTTAATAGTCAGATGGCGTCATCGGTGCCCAGACGGCGGATGGCCGCGTCCAGTGCCAATTGGTAGCCGTCGGCGCCGAGCCCGCAGATCACTCCCTCGGCGATGTCCGAGAAATAAGAGTGATGGCGAAAGGTTTCGCGCCGGTGAATGTTGGAAAGGTGCACCTCGATAAACGGGATACTCACCGCCAGCAGAGCGTCACGCAATGCCACGCTGGTATGGGTGAACGCGGCCGGATTGATCAGAATGAAGTCGACGCCTTCCGCGCGGGCGGCGTGGATGCGCTCGATCAATTCGTATTCGGCATTGCTTTGCATATGCTGCAGATGATGGCCGGCCTTCCGGGCCCGGATCTGCAGGGCCTGGTCGATCTCAGCCAGACTGGTGGCGCCGTATTTGTCCGGCTCGCGCTGGCCGAGCAGATTCAGGTTGGGGCCGTGCAGAACCAGAATGGTGGCCAAGATGGATACCCCTGAATATGTCGTTATCTGCGGTGAACAGGAGGGAAAACGGCATCAGGCCGGGGCTTTTCCCGAAGTTTGCAGTCTAGGGGGAATCGCCCGGCGAAAAAAGAACTTTACACTATTCGTTACATGTACCAGCAAGCTGTGGCCCACGGTTGTGGAACAGCCCACTGACACGCAATACACCATTCGCTGCTCAAGCAGCTTCCCACAGCGACTCCGTGGCTCCTTGTGGGAAGCGAGCTCGCTCGCGAATCGAGCCCGGCGCCCAGTCCGCCAAAGCGGATCAGCCCGACGTGACCGGCAACACGGTCTGCTCCAGATGGCGAATAAAGCGCTCCGGTCCCATCTCGCCGAGCACCCGGGATTCCGGAACTTCCTCGCCGGCGGGGGTGAAGAACACCAGGCTGGGCAGGCCGAAAATGTTGTATTCGGTCATGATCGCCTGGTTTTCGCTGTTGATGTCGGTGATATCCACCCGATAAAGATCGAAGCCCTTCATGGTGGCCAGCACGTCCGGATGGCTCAGGGTGGTTTCCTCCAGTACCTTGCAGGCCACGCACCACTCGGCGAAGAAGTCCACCAGCACCGGCCGTCCGGTCCCGGACGATTCCGCCAGGGCCTGGCGCAGTGCGGTCTGACCGGTAAGTGTGCGCCAGGGGCCGTGATCTTCCTTGGCCACGGCGGGTTGCGAGGTACCGGAAGTAGCGGTGACCGGCGCTGCCGGTTGCTGCCAGTGCGCTAACGGCTGCCACGGGTCGCGGGCGCCGGAAGCGGCGCCAACCAGCAAAATCACACCGTACAGAGTCAGTACCAGGGCAACCCCCCGCTTCAGGCGGGACCGGCCTTCTTTCACCGGTTCCAGGGCGCCCAACTGCACGCCGTAAATCGCCAGCAACAGACCGTACAGCGCCAGGGTCACCGGTGCCGGCACGATGCGATCGAGCAGCCAGATAGCCACCCCGAGCATGACCACGCCGAAGAACCGTTTGATCTCTTCCATCCACAGGCCCGCCCGTGGCAGCAAATGGCCGCCGCCGGTGCCAAACAGAATCAGCGGCACGCCCATGCCGATGGACAGAGCGAACAGGCTGGCGGCACCGGTCAGAGCATCACCGCTGCCGGCAACGTAGATCAGGGCGCCGGCGAGGATCGGGGTGACGCAGGGGGACACCACCAGGGCGGAGATGATGCCGAGCAGGACGGCACCGACCAGCCCTTTGCGTTTCGGGCCGGTCTGGTTGAGCCGGTCACGCAGCGCCGCCGGCAACTGCAACTCATAAAGGCCGAACATGGCCAGTGCCAGCAGTACGAAAATGACCACACTGGTGATGATGGCGGCGGGTTGCTGCAACAGGAATTGAAGGTTCAGCCCGGCCCCGAACAGGGCTACCAGCAGCCCCGCCAGGGTGTAGGGCACCGCCACCCCGAGCACATAGGCGCTGCTGAGCAGGAAACCGCGGCGGGCGCTGGGGTGCTGTTCCCCGGCGATGATACCGGAGAGAATCGGAATCATCGGGAACACACAGGGGGTGAACGCCAGGAGCAGACCACCGGCGAAGAACAGCCCGATCACCAGGCCCAGGCTCTGGCCGGAGATCCAGCGATTGAAGGCGTTGGCGTCCTCCGAAAACAACGTCTCCAGGAAGCCCCCGTCACTTGTCGAATCGGTCGGCGCGGCGGCCGGAGCGGTGGAGCTCAGCGCCATGGCGGACTTGCCGGGACGAGGCTCCTCGAAGGAAAAGGTCTTGCTGGCCGGCGGGTAGCACAGCAAATCCTCGATGCAGCCCTGGTAGCGCACTTCCAGTTCGGTATCGGCCAACGGCACGCTGCGCAACGGCAGGGTCACCTCCAGCCGCTGATAGAACACCTCGACGTCACCGAATATCGGGTCCACCTTGGGTTTGCCCGCCGGCATCTGGAAACCGGAGAAATCATCCAGGACATTGCCGTTGGTGTCGCGGAGAATGAACTCGAAGCGCTGGCGGTACAGATAGACATCGTCGAGAAGCTCGAAACCCACCAATACCGTTTGCTCATCCCAGTCGGCATTCGCCACCACCTGGATCGCCTCGTCCACCGTGGGCGGCTGGTCGTTGCCCAGACCGCCGCTGCTTCCCCCGCCCAGGGACAGCGCAAACGCGGGGCTGGCGAGCAGCCCCAACAGCACAAGAGATAATAGTGAACGCAGGCGTTGTATCATTGATGTCTCCAGATAACCGGTTTTGTCCCTGGTCCGGTCTCCCCCAAATATAAAGAGCGGGGCCGCGACCTGCTGACGGCTCCGGTATTACCCATTTTCTGCATACCCCGGGTAAATATAGAGGCCGTCGGCGCGAATCGGTTCCCACTCTGCACGTCGCGGATTAAAGGGGCTTTAACACGCTCCATGCGGTGATGGCAGGTGGCGGCGAAGAGCGCATTGTGCCCCCATGCCGAAATGGACGCAAAGACCGCTTCAGCGGCGGCGGGGCCCTGTCGTTGGCGACAAAGACTGCTATATTGGCGCACAATGCCGTGGAGTCCCGAGCGCGGACTCCGAGATGATACAAAAGGCCGTTCCCGGCCTGACAGGATGCAAGTGGGGATCACCGATGAGTAATGAGAAGTTCTCCCAGAAGATGGGCGACCGGTTGCTGGACCCGGCCAATAACCGGATATGGAAAGGCGCCCTGTGGTTGATCGTGATCCTGCTTCTGGTGGACGTACTGCTCGGCTGGTACTGGAGCTGGGAGCCGGATCTCCAGGAGGTGCGGGCTCCGGCCAGCGCGCAACCCGGCGAGGTGGTGACCCTGGAGGTGATCCACGTGGCCAGCACCCTGCTGGACAAGCCCGGAGGCTATCTCAGCAACGACATTCTGCCGCATCGCTTGTGGCTGGATAACATGCCGGCCTGGGAGTTCGGGGTGTTGGTGCAGTTACGGGATATGGTGAGGGTGATGCGCCGGGACATGAGCCGATCCCAGTCCCAGAGCCAGGAAGACCGTAATCTTGCCATCGCCGAGCCGCAGTTCAACTTTGACTCCCGCAGCTGGGCCATGCCCGCCACGGAAAGCGAGTATCGCCGTGGCATCCGGGCGCTGGAGCGTTACCTGGAAAGCCTGCGTTCCGGTGAAGGCCGGTTCTACGCCCGTGCCGATAACCTGAATTCGTGGCTCAATGAGGTACAGAACCGGCTCGGGGCCCTCAGCCAGGATCTCAGCCGCAGCGTCGGACGCACCACGCTGGACACTGAGGAAGACACCCCGGTGACCCAGTTGGACAGCAAGGAACGGGTGGTGAAAACCCCCTGGCTGAAAATCGATGACGTTTTCTACGAAGCGAGAGGCGCGTCCTGGGCGCTGGTGCAACTGATGCGCGCCTTGGAAGTGGATTTCGCCGATGTGCTGCGCAAGAAGAACGCCACGGTCAGCTTCCGGCAAATGGTCCGTGAACTGGAAGCCACCCAGGAAACCCTGTGGAGCCCGATGGTCCTGAACGGCTCGGGGTTCGGTGTCTTCGCCAATCATTCCCTGGTCATGGCCAACTACCTGTCCCGCGCCAACGCTTCCCTGATTGATCTCCGGAAGTTGCTGCAAGAGGGGTAGGAAAAGCAGGGAACAGTTAATAGTGAATAGTTAATAGCGAAGAAAAAGGTTTGCGGTTCCGCAAGGCGTGTTTGTGTATCCGCAACTTTCTCTGAGAAACCTGTTTGATGGTTTTTCCTGAAAACAAAGAGGCCGCGCCCAGCCCTTGGACGCGGCCTCTTTGCTGTCCGATCAACCTTTCTTGTCTCGCGCTATTCACTGTTCACTATTAACTATTCACTGCTTTTTTTTGTTCCCAGAAAACCCGCGAAATTATACCACTTGAAAAACACATCCACGTTGTCCAGGCCGGCGCGGGAGAGGATCTTGAGGTTCTCGTCCAGACGGTAGGGGATCAGGACGTTTTCCAGGGCTTCGCGTTTTTGCGCGATTTCGGTTTCCGAGTAGCCGTTACGCTTCTTCATCTCGTAGTACAGCTTGATCCAAAGACGGTTGAGGCAGGCGTCGTTGCCCAGCACTTTTTCCACCAGGATCAAGGCGCCTCCGGGTCGTAACCCTTCCACGATCGAACGCAGCAGCCCTTCGCGATTAAGTGGGCGCACGAACTGCAGGGTGAGATTGAGGACCACCACCGAGGCGTTTTCCACCTGCACGCCTTCATTGAGATCGGCGTATTCCAGGCGCAGGCGGCCGGACAGGCATTGCTCGGCCAGATTGTGCCGGGCCCGCTCCAGCATCGCCGGGGAGTAATCGCAGCCCACCAGCTCCACGTCCGCCGCCACGGTTTGATCCAGCGTTCCAAGGGTGGTGCCGGTGGAACACCCCAGATCGTAGACGCGGGATCCCGGAATGGCGAATTCCCGGGCCAGCTCCCCGATCATGCGCTGTTGCTCCCAATATTGAGGGATGCTGCGATCAAGCATGTCATCGAAAACGGCGGCGGTATTCTCGCCGAAATCAAAATCGCTGATGGCCTGTTCCTCGGCGGCGAAGAGGCGGTCCTTTTTTTGGGATGTCATAAAGCTGTCCCCGAAATCAACCAGGATCGGTCACTACCGTGGCGTTCATGTGTCGGCGGCGCGCGCCGTTTCCCTGGAGTGTCCCGCAGGATCATGACAGTTGTGTTGATGGTCGGCGGCGCCTGCATCCATGGCGCGGACGGAACAGGGCGCGCCGGGTGCTGCCCATCCGGTCAATACGAGGGGCAAGCAGGAGGTCCTTTTGTCCAAAACCTCGATGCATAAGTATAAATGGGAAAAATACCTCCCGGTCCGGCGCACCAAACTGCGCAGCTATCTAGTGGCGGGGGGCGTGCTTATCGGCCTGGCGGGGCTCAACAGCATGGCGCCGTTGCCGTTTTCAGCGGGCGCGGTGTGCATGGCCGTGGCGGCCTGGCTGCACGTCTGGGCCAAAGGTCATCTGGAGAAGAACGCCACGCTGACCCGGTCCGGTCCCTACCGCTGGGTTCGCGACCCCTTCCACCTTTCCAATTTCTTCATGGATCTGGGGCTGTGCCTGATCATCAATAACGGCGTGTTCACCCTGGTGATGATGACGTTCTGGGTCATTGCCTATCGGCATCGGCTGTGGGAGGAAGATCAACAACTGGTGGACATCTTCGGTGACGAATACCTGGAGTACCGCGCCAGGATCCCACGTATGATTCCCTACAAGCCACCGATGGACAAGAAGTACGACAAGCCCTTTTCCGTCAGGCACGCGCCGATCTACCGGGGCAGTGTCTGCACGCGTCTGTTCCGGCTCGCCTCCTACCCGTATTTATTTTTCGTTGCCGCCGAGATCGGCCAGAAGGGCACCAACATACTGGCGGTGCAACAGCATCCCGCTTTTTACTGGGCCCTGGCGGGGTTCCTGTTCTTTCACTTTCTGTCCCGGGCGGCGGGTGAGATCACTAAAAGGCGGGCCTCCATTCTGCCGCTGTGGACGCTGCGTCATCCGGTCCGGGGCGTGATCGTATCGGCGATGGTGGTGGCGCTGCTGGCGGTGGAGATGGCCTGGTCCGGTCCGGGGATTCCGGAATGGCATCTGGATCGAGGGCCGGGGGTGATATCACTGGCGGTGGCGCTGCTGACGATGGTGGCGCTGCGCGGATTCTGGAACAGCGTGCGCTTCCGGCGTCTGGTCGAGGGCGGTGCTCTGGTTCTGGCCTGGCTGTTCACCCCGGTGCCGTGGCTGGCGCTGGTGCCGGCCTGCTATTTCTCCGCCGCCTTTCTGTACGGCGATCCGGACCAGCCCGAGGCCGATGTGGACCATGTCTTTCTGGCCACGAAAACCGACGGCGCGGCGTTGGCGGCACTGGGGCTGTGGATGCCACTGATACTGATCAGCCTGCCCGCCACCTGGTTCTGAAGTGAGTATCTTGGGAAAGCAAAAAATGTGATCCACGCGGTTTCTGTGGGAGCTTGCTTGCAAGCGAATATTGCTAAACGGCTAAACGCCTGAGCGAATCCCATTCGCTTGCAAGCAAGCTCCCCACAGAGGTCTGGCCTTTTGTTTTCGCTGTCAACTGTCCACTATCAATTGTCCACTGTCTCTCACGCCACCGAACTGACCGCCGGCTCCGGCAGGGTGTCCCGCCATTGCGCCACCAGGTCGGTGTTGTCGTCGTCCCAGGGGTGGAAGCGCGGGCTCAGGTAGCGGAACCAGGCCGGGACGGTGGAACTGATCACGCCACGGTAACCGAACAGCCGCCACAAGCCCTTGGCCAGCGTCAGTGGTTGCCGGTGGACACCGTCCTGCTTGAGGAACTGCCAGGTGAAGTAGCTGGTGAAGGTGATCAGATAAGCCGTGCTGATCAGGAAGGCCCGCTGGCGCTGCCAATAATCGCCGTCCACGTCCTGGTACAGATCAAAGGCCACCGCTTTGTGTTCGGTCTCCTCGATGGCGTGCCAGACCCATAAGGGGCGCACGGAGGGATCCATGCTCTCGATCACGTCCTTGTGGCCGAGAATGGTGTCGGCGAGGATCGCGGTGATGTGTTCCAGGCCGGCGGTGGCGGCCAGTTGCCGCTCCGGCGGCAAGTGCTTGCGGGCGCCGGCCAGCAGCTTCTGCGTGACGTTCAAGGCACGTTCGACCAGGGCGTCGTAACCCTGTCCCGCCACCAATTCGTTGAAAGCCTTGTGCTCCAGGGAGTGCATGGCCTCCTGGCCGATGAAGCCGGAGATGTCCTTCTGTCGTTGCGGGTCGTCGACGCGGTCGCGGAAAGCGCGCACCGCGTCGACGAAAAAGCGCTCGCCGTCGGGGAAGGTGATGGAGAGTACATTCAAAAGATGGGTGGCCACCGGATCATTGCCATACCAATAACAGGCGTTCTCCAGACCTTTGAAGTCGAAGTTCATGCGCCGAACCTTAATCGGTTGGCGTGATGCGCTACGTCGACGGGAAAACAATCGCATCGGGCTCTCCTGGCGATTCTGCCAATGTGGGTTGTCCGTCAATATGCTCCAGTAGCGGCGACGGGTCTTGTCGTGGAGGGCCAACCTGTGGTGACTTCGGGCCGCGCCTGGTTCGATGCCGGTATCCCCGGCATCTATGTGGTGCTGTTGTGTGACGTGATGAAGGGGCTGGGCAAGGACCCCGCTGTTTTGTTGGGCGGTGTCGGTGCCAGCCGTGAGCAACTGCTGGCGCCGCAGTGCCGGGTGCCGCTGGAACAGGCCCAGCGTTGCGCGGAACAGGCGCTGGACATGGCCGGCGCCGCCGGGCTGGGATTCCGCTATGCCCGTGCCATGCGCATTACCTTGCATGGGCCGGTGGGTCTGCTGGCGCTCTCCAGTGCCACGATTGGTGATGGCCTCGATGCCGCCCGGCGCTATCTGGGCCTGCGGGCGCCGTTCTGGCACATGGACCGGCGCTGGGAGGAGAGCCGGGTGATTTTCCCGCTGGTGGCCACGGCCGACCCCGGACGGATCCATGCCTTCGTGGTGGAGGCCATGCTGGTGGGGTTCATCCATATGCTGGAACAGTTGCTGGAAGCGGTACCGGAGGGCGCGGAACTGCACTTCCGGCAACCGCCGCCACCCCATGCCATGGCGCTGAGGGGGGAAGTGCCGGTGCCGGTTCGCTTCAATCAGGATGAGGATGCCCTGGTTTTGCCGCAAGCGCTGCTGTCGGTGGCGCCGTTGTTGGCGGATCCGCAGACCGCCGCGCTGGCGCGGGAACAATGCGAGGCGGAGGTCAGCCGCTGGCGGTCGGAACAGGAGGGGCCGCTGGCCGAGCGGGTCAGGGCGGTGCTGCGCGATACGGCGGCGCCGTTACCGGATCTGGCGGCCATGGCGGAACGCATGGCGGTGTCGCCACGGACACTGAAACGGCACCTCCAGCAGGCCGGGTCAAGCTACCGGCAAGTCCAGGACGAAGTGCTTTATGAACGGGCCCGGACGCTGCTCAAGGACCGCCATCAGCGGGTCAGCGATGTGGCCTACGCCTTGGGCTATAACGATGTGGCGAATTTTTCCCGGGCTTTCAAACGCTGGAGCGGGGAGACGCCGAAGCAGTTCCGGGAAAGGGGGTATTGAGGGGCGGACAGCGGAGGGGGCCGCGACCGGAGGGGACCGGTCGCGGACTTGGGACTCTTATTTGCTGTTGAAGGCATCCACGGACTTGAGGATTTCCTTCTTGGCGGCTTCGGCGCCGTCCCAGCCGTCCACTTTCACCCATTTGCCGGCTTCGAGATCCTTGTAGTTCTCGAAGAAGTGCTTGATCTGGGCCAGCAGCAGCTCGGGCAGGTCGTTGATGTCCTTGACGTTGTCGTACAGTTTGGTCAGCTTGGTGTGCGGTACCGCCACCAGCTTGGCGTCCTTGCCGGCTTCGTCGGTCATGTTCAGGATGCCCACCGGACGGCAGCGGATCACGGAGCCGGGTACCACCGGGTACGGGGTCACCACCAGCACGTCCAGGGGATCGCCGTCCTCGGACAGGGTGTTGGGGATATAGCCGTAGTTGGCCGGGTAGAACATCGGGGTGGCCATGAAGCGGTCAACGAAGACGGCGTTGCTGTCCTTGTCGATCTCATACTTGATCGGGTCGGCATTGGCCGGGATTTCGATCGCCACGTAGATGTCTTCGGGAATCTCTTTCCCGGCGGGTACCTTGGTAAAATCCATGAATCGGTCCTTTCAGCGAGGTTTCAAGGTCAAATCGACAATGGGCGCGGATTATAGCAACCGTGGAGCGGCGCTGGCTAATAGCCAAAAGTACCGACGTCATGCCCGGTCAAAATGACCGGCCGAAAAGCGCAAATGCCCGGCATGCCTGGCTTTGGGGTTTGTTCAGCGGCGGATAACCCGACACAATAGCCGCCTGTATCCCCTATCCAAAGCGCTGAAAACGGAGCCTCCATTCGATGAGTGTGAAAGAAGTTGCCCATCCGCTGGTGAAGCATAAACTGGGACTGTTGCGGCAGCACAAATTGAGCACCCGCGGTTTCCGCCAGATCACCAGTGAATTGGCGGTCCTGCTGACCTATGAAGCCACCGCCGATATGGAGTTGGAGCCGGCCACCGTGGAGGGTTGGTCCGGACCAGTGGAAGTGCAGCGAATCAAGGGTAAAAAGGTCACCGTGGTACCGATCCTGCGTGCCGGAATCGGCATGCTCGATGGCGTGCTGGAGCTGATCCCCAGCGCCAAGGTCAGCGTGGTAGGCCTTTATCGCAATGAAGAAACCCTGCAGCCGGTGGCCTATTTCGAGAAGCTGGCCCATGACATTCATGAGCGCACCGCCCTGATCATCGATCCGATGCTGGCCACCGGCGGCTCCCTGATGGCCACCATCGACATGCTCAAGGCGGCGGGCTGTGAACGGCTCCGCGCCTTGGTGCTGGTGGCGGCCCCGGAGGGAATTCAAAAAGTGGCGAAGGCCCATCCGGACGTGGACATCTATACCGCCTCGGTGGATGAGGGGCTGAACCAGGACGGCTATATCGTGCCGGGCCTGGGTGATGCCGGCGACCGTATTTTCGGTACCCGTTAACCGATCACGTCACGGAGACACCATGTCCGCGACTCCCGGATTCTTCGCGCCGCGCACCGTCCTGGTGGGCGCGCAGATGTTGTTCGTTGCCTTCGGTGCGCTGGTCCTGATGCCATTGCTCACCGGGCTGGACCCGAGCGTGGCGCTGTTCACCGCCGGGGTCGGCACCTTGTTGTTCCAATGTATCACCGGCTTCTCGATCCCGGTGTTCCTGGCCTCCTCGTTCGTCTTCATCGCGCCGATCTCTCATGGCGTGCAGGCCTGGGGATTGCCCGCCACCATGGGCGCGCTGATGGTCACCGCCGTGGTCTATGTGGTGCTGGCGGCGCTGGTGCGCTGGCGCGGGCCGGGATTCCTGCATGTATTGATGCCGCCGGTGGTGACCGGGCCGATCATCATGGTGATCGGTCTGAGTCTGGCGCCGACCGCGGTGAACATGGCCATGGGAATGAACGGCACTGGCGAGGAGAGGCTGTTTGCTTACGGACCGGCGCTGACGGTGTCGATGGTATCGCTGGCCACTACCTTGCTGGTGGTCACCCTGGCGAAAGGGTTCTTCCGGTTGTTGCCGATCATGGTCGGGGTACTGTGCGGCTACCTCTCCGCCGTGATGCTGGGCATGGTGGACTTTTCCGTGGTTACCGAACGTGCCTGGCTGGCGCCGCCGGAATTCGTGCTGCCGACATTCGAGTGGCAGGCGATCATCTTCATGGTGCCGGTGGCGCTGGCGCCGGCCATCGAACACGTAGGTGACGTGCTGGCGATCAGCAATGTCACCGGCCGGGATTATGTGCGCAAGCCGGGTTTGCATCGCACCCTGCTCGGGGACGGCGTCGCCAGCGTGGGCGCGGCCCTGGTCGGTGGGCCGCCGAACACCACTTATTCGGAGGTGACAGGCGCGGTGATGCTGACCCGGGTATTCGATCCCCGGGTAATGGTGTGGGCCGCCGTATTCGCCATCGCGTTGTCCTTCCTGTCCCGCTTCGGAGGGCTGTTGCAAAGCATCCCGGCGCCGGTGATGGGCGGCATCCTGATTCTTATGTTCGGTTCCATCGCCAGTGTCGGCATGAACACCCTGATCAAGGCGGGGGTGGATCTGGCGCGCCAGAGGAATCTGGTGATCGTCGCCACCACGCTGGTGTTCGGTATCGGCGGCATGGTGGTCAGCGGCGGCGGCTTTACCCTGCAGGGGATCAGTCTCTGTGGACTGCTGGCGGTGCTGTTGAATCTGCTGCTGCCTGGCCGGGATCCGGTGGTGACCGATCTGCGCCAGGAGCAGGCGGTGGTGGAGGATCTCATCGAGCATAGCCGTTCCAAGGCCCGCTCCAAGGATTGAGACCATGCAAAGAGCGGAGCGGTTGATCGTATTGATCGACACTTTGCGCCGACATCGCTGGCCAGTGACCGCCGGCGCTCTCAGCGAGCAACTCGGGGTATCCACCCGCACCATCTATCGCGACATTCAGAGTCTGATCGCCCTGGGCGCGCCGATCGATGGGGAAGCCGGGGTGGGCTATCTGTTGCGCAAAGGGTTTTTCATGCCGCCGTTGATGTTCAGTCCGGTGGAACTGGAGGCGTTGTTGCTTGGGGCACGCTGGGTCGGACAGCAAGGCGATGAGGAACTGGCCGATGCCGCCAACAGCGCGCTGGACAAGATCGCCACGGCGGTGCCGCCGACGTTGCGTGAAGTGCTGGAGGACACCGGGCTGTGGGCCGGCCCCTCCAGCGCCCCCCGGCGCGGCGAACCGCTGTTCGTATTGCGCCGCGCCTTGCGTGAGGAACTGAAGCTGCGAATCGTCTACCGGGATGTGGAGGGGCGGGAAACCGAGCGTACCGTCTGGCCTTTGACGTTGGCATTTTTCGAAGGCGCCCGGATCCTGGCGGCCTGGTGCGAGTTGCGCGAGGATTTTCGTCACTTCCGTACTGATCGCATTGCCGAGCTGCGGGTCATGGAGGAAAGCTATCCGGGATCCCGCCGGCTATTGGCGCAGCGTTGGTTGCAGGCGGAGCGCCAGCGACGGTCCAGGAAAGAGTCGTAGTGGTTTGAAGGGAATCGGCAAGCGCGACTCCGTGAGGGGCCTTAGAACTTCACCCGGGCGCCGGTAGTCACGATCTTGATGTCGTCGTATTCCGGGTTGTAGCAGGTTCTGCCCGAAGCGGTGCACCATTCACCGCGTTCGAAGCTGTGGATCTTGGCGCCAGCATACAGATCGAACATTTCCGTGGGACTCCACACATACCCCATGCCGATAACGCTGCCTTTTTCATCGTCCTTGTTACGGTCACGGGTCTCGCCGTAGTGAATGTCGAAGGCGTGATGGCGGCTGGGCCGGTAGCCGAGCTTGATATAGCGGAACTGGCCGAGCTCCGAACGGGTAGCGGAGAAAGTGCCGGTTTTTTCCTCGGTGGTGAGCTCCTCTTCGCGATTGATGGCGGCAAGGGTGATATTGAATCCGGTGTCGCTATGGAAATAGGAGATTGAACCGCCGTAGGTGGTGATGTCCGGATCGACACTGGAGTCGGGGTCGAAGCGCTGATCCAGTTCGTCGGCGTTGCGGGTGGCCACGGAGTAGCCCAGACCGATCAGCATACGGCCGCCGGGTACACGCAATCCGGATTTCAAACCCGCTTGCAGGATGGATTCGTGGCCATCGGAGCCGCTGTCATGACCGGCGCTGGCGGATAAGGTCACCGGGCCCAGACGCGGGCTGTCATAGCGAATGCGGTCGTGGCGGCCCTCGAAGTTGTAATCGCGAATGCTGCCGCTGATCGAGGTGCGATTATTGTCGCCTTCCTGCAGGTCGAAACTTTCAATACCGGTGAAATTTCCGTCGCTGTCGAATTTCCGTTTGTAGGAAGAAGACTTCAGCGCGTAGCTCAGATTGCCCCCGATCAACGCCGGGTTGCGGAAGCTGATCACGCCGGTGCCGGAATAGTCCAGGCGGCCGGTATTATAGGCGGCCCCTTCACCATGGCCGACGGTGATCTTGCCGAACGGGCTGTCGATGAAAGCATCGGTGATCCTTTCTTCCAGATCGCCGTCCACGGATTTGTGGTCCGGATCGACATCATTGGAGGAGTTGGAATAGATACCAACCTCCACCAGGGCGCCCGCCGTCCAGCCTTCCATCAGGCGCTGGGTGCCGCCAACGTGAAAGCGGGTCGGGCTGTTGCGGTTGTCCACGTGATAGAACTCGGTGCTCGAGCCCACGCCCAGGTAGTCGGCGGCGTAGCCGTCTTCCACATACATTACCGCGCGATTCACCTGACCGCCGACGTCGAATTCAGCGGCCAGCGCTGGTGCGGCGATCAGGCTCGATACGGTGATCGCCAGGAGCGAGTTCGAGGATCCCATGGTGCCTCCGGATGTTGTTGTTTTATCGTCGCCGGTCCCGGCCTTCGGTGTTGTAAAAGCCGACCCGCCCGAATGTTGTCAGTCTTGGCGCGCCGTGGATCAGCGCGATGCGGATTTACTTTATCGGTCATCATTGATACTTATGTAAATTGAAAACATCGTATAGATATATGCGTTTTGCGCATCTTTGGTCGCCGCCGAAGTGACGAACGAGCTCAGCAAAGCGCGGAGAACAAGGCGGGAAACGATGAATATCAAGAAACTGAAATGCTTTCGCGCGGTGGTCATTCATGGCTCTCTGGTGTCCGCCGCGTCGGTGATGAATCTGAGTCAGCCGGCCACCAGTCGCTTGATCTCCACCCTGGAAGACGAACTCAAGCTGAAGCTGTTCAAACGGGAAAAGCGCCGGCTGGTGTTGACCCCGGAAGGCAAACAATTTTACCAGGAAGCGGAGAAAATCCTCGCCAACCTGGAGGATCTGCCGCGCATCGTGCAGGAGATCAAGGAGGGCGGACAACGCACTTTGCGCATTGTCGCCCTGGCGCGGTTGGCCGGCAGTCTGGTATCGCCGGCCCTGGCGCGTTTCGCGCGGGAGTATCCGGAGCAACGTTTCAGTGTCGATGTGCGTGGTCACCGTGATATCGAGCAATGGGTGGCCGGTCGCCATTACGATATCGCCGTGGCGCTGACCAAGCCTTGCAATCATCCGTCGGTGATTCAGCGGCCATTCTTCGATACCGACGCCATGGTAATGGTGCCCATGGGGCATCCGCTGGAAGCCTTGCGCTCGGTGACGCCAGCGCAAATGGTCAAGCACGACATCATTGCCCTGGCGCCGGGGCTGCGGCCGCGTTTCCAGATGGAGGATATTTTCCAGAAAGCCGGCGTGGAGTTGAATTGCAAGATTGAAACCACCTCAACGGCTCTGGCCTGTCAGATGGTCGTGGATGGATTGGGCGTCACCATTATCGACCGGCTGGCGGCACAAGCCGTGGACCCGAACCGTTTTTCCCTGCGGCCGCTGCGACCGGCCTACCGGCTGGAATTCGTGCTGTTGTTTCCCCCGGGCTTCGAGGAAACGCCGGCCACCAGCGCTCTGGTGCAATGCTTGCGTGCCCAGGTGGTGGCGTCGCTGGGGCGCCACGCCACCATGACTGGGTGAATCAGGTGATTTAAAAAGATGCATAAAACGCATCTAAATATGTCATATATTCAATTTTAAGATGTATTGCCTCCGACTAGACTGAAGCCAGTTCCTGATCTTCTGATCCGGTATTCGAATAACGATAACGGGAGGAGCAATGACGATTCGCTACCCGATCCGGGTGCGCGCTTTTCTGGTCGGCATGATGGTGAGCTTGCTGCCGTTGAATGCTGGCGCGGGGCCAAGCGACGATACCCTGGTGGTGGCCTTCTCCAAGGCGCTGACCACGGTGGATCGCCTTTACTCGATCCAGAGGGAAGGGCTGATACTGTCCCGACTCACCGACGATGGTTTGTTCTTTGTCGATCCCGAGACGCTTGAATTCGAGCCCCTGGCCGCGGCGTCCTATCAATGGGTAAGTGACACCCGTCTGGATATCACTCTGCGCGACAATATCCACTTCCACGATGGCAGCCGTCTGACCGCGGAGGATGTGGTCTACACCTTCCGCTGGGTGCTGAGCAAGGATTCCGATACCAGCCGTGGCGCGGTGATCCGTGGCTGGCTCGACAGTGTCGAGAAGCTTGGCCCGCTGCGGGTGCGCTTCAATCTGAAGATGCCGTACCCGATGGCGCTGCGTGATATGGCGATCAGTATTCCGTTGCGCAAGAGCGGAACCTATGACGATGCGCGTGGCGGTGATCAGCCGCTCAATGGTATCGGCCCCTATCGCGTCAAGCAGTTCGATGTCGGGCGCAGGATCGTACTGGAGCGCTTCGAGGACTATTACACGGACAGCCCCAAGGCCGGCGCGCGAATCAAGAACATGGTGTTCCGGGTGATCCCGGACGAGGGCACCCAGCAGGCGGAGCTGCTCAGTGGCGGTATCGATTTGATGATGGACGTGCCGCCGGACGTGGCCGACAACATCAGTGCCCTGCCGGGTGTCGAACGGCTGCGGGGCAACGATATCCGCATCGGGTATCTGACCCTGGACGCGGCCGGCTATTCCAATCCTGATTCGCCGATGACCCGGTTGAAAGTACGGCAGGCGATCAACCACGCCATCAATCGCGAGGCGATTGCCCGTTATCTGGTACGTGGCAGTGCCCGGGCGATTCCTTATGCCTGTCATCCTCGCCAGTTTGGTTGCCAGGCGGACGGGCCACGTTACTCCTATGATCCGGAGAAAGCCCGGCGGCTGTTGGCGGAAGCGGGTTATCCACGGGGCTTTTCCTTCAAGTTGTGGGCCTACCGGGAAAAGATTATCGCCGAGGCCATCGTCAGTGATCTGAAGGCCGTGGGGCTGGACGTGGATCTGCGTTACGTGAAGCTGAATGTCTTCTCCAAGATGCGTAACGATCAACGTATGGAGGCGTTCTTCGCGTCTTACGGCAGCGGCGGCACGCCGGATGCGTCCGCGTCCACCGGCGTACATTTCGCCGCCAACTCCAATCGTAACTATTCGGGTGACCAGGCGCTGGCGGATACGGTGCTGGCGGCGGAACACACCATCGATCCGGATCAGCGCCGCCGCTTGTATCGCAAGGCGCTCAATCGTATCGCCGCTCAGGCTTACTGGGTGCCTCTGTTCTCCTATAGCCAGAATTATCTGCTTACGCCGGCGTTGTCGTTGCCGGTACCCGAGGACGGCGTTCCGCGGCTATGGCAAGCCGCCTGGAGGCAGTGATCATGATCAGCTATGTCCTGCGCAGAACCCTGATGGCGTTGTTGGTGGCGTTGACCGTATCGTTCGGCACTTTCGGGTTGTTCTACTTCGCCACCGATCCGGCGCAGACCATCGCCGGTGAGGACGCGCCCCAGGAGATGGTGGACGCGATTCGTGAGCAGTATGGTTTCGACCGACCGGTCTCGGCCCAGTACGTGGATTGGCTGGGCAGTGTGCTGCAAGGTGACTTCGGCCAGAGCTACTTCTGGAAACAGCCGGTGGTGGAGCTGATCCAGGAACATGCCAAGGTCACCATCATGTTGGCGTTGTCGGCGCTGTTGATTACGGTGGTGATCGCTTTGCCCCTGGGAATCAGCGCCGCGCTCAGACCAAACAGCTGGGTTGATCGCTTTGCCTTGTCGACGGCGGTATCGGCCCAGGCGATTCCCAACTTCTGGTTGGGGCTGATGCTGATCATCCTGTTCGCGGTGACCTTTCCAATCTTTCCGGTATCTGGCGACTCGAGCTGGCGAAACTATGTTTTGCCCGCCTTTGTGTTGGGCGCCAGTTCGGTGCCCGCGGTGATGCGGTTGACCCGTACCGGTTTGCTCGACGTGATGGGCTCGGACTATATCCGCACCGCCCGCGCCAAAGGGTTTACCGGCTATCGGTTGATTCTGCGACAGGCGCTGCGTAACGCTCTTTTGCCCATCGTCAGCGTGCTTGCCGTGCAACTGGGGCACAAACTGGGCGGTTCCATCGTCACCGAATCGGTATTCAGCATGAACGGGCTGGGTCGGCTGGCGGTGGAGTCCATCTTCAATTCCGATATACCCACCGTGCAGTCCTTGATCCTGTTGTTTGTACTGACCTTCGTGTTGCTCACGCTGGCGGCGGACCTGATCAACGCCTGGCTCGATCCCCGGATCAGGATGGGATGAATATGACAACAACGAAATCCTTGGATGGCAACGAACTGGCGCTTGAAGTGGAAGGCGAGCGGACGCACCTCGGGCTGACGCCGGGGCAGGTGGCGATTCGGCGCGCACGCCGGCATACCGGATTACTGGTGGGCTTCGGCATTCTGTTGATGATGGCGTTGTTCGCCGTACTGGCGCCCTGGCTGGCGCCCCACGACCCCTATCTGCAGAACCTGCCCCTGCGTTTGTTGCCCCCCGCCTGGGTCGATGGCGGGCAATGGAGCCATTTGTTCGGCACCGACCACCTGGGACGGGATTACCTGAGCCGCATTATATATGGCGCGCGTATATCCATGATGATCGGCATCGGCGCCGCCACCATCGGCGCGATCATCGGTGTCACTCTGGGCGTGATCGCCGGTTACCTGGGGGGCTGGGTGGATCAGGCGGTGAACTTTCTGGTGACCTGCCAATTGGCGGTGCCCAGCCTGCTGCTGATCATGGCGCTGGTGTTCGTGATCGGCCAGTCGGTCACGGTGGTGATCTTCGTGATCGGTGCGACCCACTGGGTGTTCTATCTGGTGGTGACGCGCTCTGCCACATTGCGTATCCGCGAGCTGGATTTCGTGGCCGCGGCCAGTGCCATGGGGTGTAGTCGGCTGCAAATCGCGGTGAAGGAAATCCTGCCTAACCTGGTGAACCAGATCCTGGTGATCTTCACCCTGGAGGTGGCGGTGGCGATTCTCAACGAGGCGACGCTGTCGTTTCTCGGACTGGGCGTGCCGTCCCCAACCCCGTCCTGGGGCCTGATGATCGCCGAGGGCAAGACCGCCATGTTCTTCCAACCCTGGCTGGTGATTCTGCCCGGCATCGCTCTGTTCGTGCTGGTGATTGCCATCAACCTGCTCGGTGACGGTGTTCGCGATGTCACCGTGACCAACCGGAGAAGCTGACATGAGCACGGAATCCTTATTGGAGATTCGCGATCTGTCCGTGGCGATTCCCACTGAAACCAGCACGCTCCGGGCGGTAAGGGGAGTGGATCTGGAGCTGCGCCGTGGCGAAACCCTCGGCATTGTCGGCGAGTCCGGTTCCGGTAAATCGATGACGGCGTTGGCGTTGATGAATCTGCTGCCGCCGGCGGCGAGACGCTCGGCGGCGTGCGTTAATTTCGCCGGTGCCGATCTGAGCGCCGTCAGTGAAAAGGAGCTGGCCGGCCAAGTACGCGGACGTAAAATCGGCATGATCTTCCAGGAACCGATGACCAGCCTCAATCCGGTCTACTCCATCGGTCGCCAGCTTACCGAGACGATGACTCTGCACGGTGACGTGTCCGTTGCGCAGGCGCGGCGGCGCGCGATTGAGCTGCTGGAAAAAGTGGGGCTGCCGGATCCGGGCAGCCGTCTCAAGCAGTACCCCCACGAACTGTCCGGAGGTCAGCGTCAGCGTGTGATGATCGCCATGGCGCTGATGAACGAGCCGGAACTGCTGATCGCCGATGAGCCGACCACGGCGCTGGATGTGACCATCCAGGCGCAGATTCTTCATCTGCTTCATGGGCTGCAAACCGAGCTGGGCATGTCGATGATCCTGATCACCCACGATCTGGGTGTGGTGTCCCGGGCCGCTGATCGCATCGCTGTCATGTACGCTGGTGACATCGTCGAAACCGGCACCACCGGGCAGGTACTCGAGGATCCTCGCCATCCGTATACCCGGGGGCTGCTGGAATGCGTGCCGGGTTACCGTGAAGCGTCGGCGCGCCGGCTTGGATCGATTCCCGGGGTGGTGCCGTCCATGACCGGTGAGATTCGCGGCTGTGCCTTTGCCGCGCGTTGCTCTCGCGCGGTGGAAACGTGCTTCACCGAGTCGCCCCCCGTTCGGGCCCTGGGGTCGGCACGTACCTATGTGTGTCACGATCCGGAGGAAACCCCGGGCCGTTTGTCGCCGGCTGAGCCCCCCGTGGCGCGGGCGGCGGCCACCAGGCAGGATCAGGACTGTGTGCTCAAAGTGGAGGGCGTCAGCCGCTCCTTCTCGGTACGCCGGGGGATGTTCGGCAAACGCAAGTCGCTGAAGGCTCTGGATAACGTCAGCCTGGAGATTCGCAAGGGCGAGGTGCTGGCATTGGTGGGCGAATCCGGCTGCGGAAAAAGCACCCTGACTCGCACCATCCTGGGTTTGGATATACCGGACAGCGGCAGCGTGACCCTGGCCGGGAGGCCCGTTGGCGAGCTGCCGCCACGGCAGCGGGCGCGCATGATCCAACCGATTTTTCAGGATCCCTATTCATCATTGAACCCCCGCAAGACGATTGGTGACATCATCGGCCGGCCATTGCAGGTGAACCAGGTGGGCGCGAGGGGGGAGCAACAAGCCCGGGTGCGGCGCATGATGGAATTAGTGGGCCTGCCGACGCGGGTGTTCAACAGTTTTCCGGATCAGTTGTCCGGCGGCCAGCGCCAGCGCGTGGCCATTGCCAGGGCATTGATCCTGGATCCGGAGATTGTGATTTGCGATGAGCCCACCTCGGCGCTGGATGTATCGGTACAGGCTCAGATTCTCAATTTGCTGTTGGATCTGCGCGATGAACTGGACCTGACCTATCTGTTCGTGACCCACGATCTTTCCGTGGTTGGCCACCTGGCCGATCGGGTGGCGGTGATGTACCTGGGCGAAATCGCCGAATGCGGTGATCGCGACCAGGTGCTGGCCCACCCCAAACACCCCTATACCCGGGCGCTGTTGGACTCAGCCCTGACCATCGCGCCGGAGTTGGACGTCCCCGAACCACATCTGACCGGTGATTTCCCAAACCCGATGAATCGACCGGGCGGATGCCCATTCCATCCACGGTGCCCGCTCGCCGATGCGCGGTGCCGGAGCCGTGTGCCGGAACGGGAGCGGAGCACTGACGGCACCCTGGTGAAATGCTGGAAAGCGGGCGATGCCGGCGGCGTTTTCTCCCAGCTCGCCAAGGGGCAGGCCCTCGACGCTGTCCCGACCCCCGAAAATAATAAGGAGGAATCCGCGCCATGAAGAAACGGCTGACATTGCCCCTCGCATTCATCTTGCCACTCGCGGCCTGCCAGTCGACGCCGCCGGCACCGATGGACTATACGGAGAATACCGAACAGGAGAGCGTGCAGCCGGAAACGTTCGAGCGCTACGGCTCCATCGTGGTGCCGGCGGGCACGGCGGAAAAACCGGTCAACATGCGGCTCTGGTATGCGCGGCCGGATCGCGTCACGGCGGAGACACCGGTGGTGCTGGTGATGCACGGCGGCCGTCGTGACGCGGACAATTATCGGGATTTCTGGGGGCCTTACGCGAGCAAGTACAACGTGCTGGTGGTGGCACCGGAAGTGTCGCAACAGGATTTCCCCAGTGGCTGGGGTTATCAGACCGGTAACTGGGTGTCGCCAGACTCGTCCTCGGTGGACGCCAGCAAGGGGCACCGGAACCCTCCGGAACAGTCGTCCTTCGCCGCCGTTGATCGCGCCTTCGATGGGTTGTGCGAACGATTCGGGTTGAACGCCAGCGAATACGACATTTGGGGGCACGGCAGCGGCGCCCAGTTCGTGACGAGAATGATCATGCTTTATCCCCAGGCCAGGGTGCGCACGGCGGTGGCCGCCAACTCCGGCACCTATACCTTTCCGGATTGGAGTCTGCCGCTGCGTTACGGGCTTAAGAATACCGGTATTGAGCCGGAGGATCTGGAAGCAGCCTACGCCCATCACCTCGTCATTATGCTTGGCACCGCCGATAACGATACCTCGCACCGGCTGCTGAGCCAGCTCGATATTGCCCGGGCTCAGGGTGCCCATCGCCTGGCCAAGGGGAGAAACTTTTATGCCGCGAATGAGCGTCAGGCGGAAAAACTGAGAGTGCCCTATAACTGGGAACTACGCACGGTGTACGACATCGGCCATAGCGGCCGCAAGATGTCGGGACCCGGCGCGCGCTATCTGTTGGCGGGCAAGGCGGAAGAGCCGCTGTTTCCGTTGCGGCGTGACGACGCCACCGGGCAGGACCGCGACGATGCTGGCGGGGATGGCCCGGGACGGGATGGTGCGGAAACATCCAAGGATCTGCTGCGTGGCTCCGGTGACGGTGAGATGTCGCCTTTCTGAACAGGGCCGCCCCATAGCGAGAAGGATTATGAGCAAGTTGGAGTACGGTGAAAGGCGGACCAGTATGCGCCTGGAGCACGGTGTTCTCAGTTTTCTGCACGCCGGCCAGGGGATCCCGGTGGTGTTATTCCATGGCCTCAACGGCAACGCGGAAAGCTGGCGATATCAGTTGCATGACCTGGCCCACGGGATGGAAATGTGGGCCTGGGATGCCCCCGGTTATGGGGATTCCGACATCGCCGGGGAGACCCTGGACGACCTGGCCGGTGTCGCTATCGAATTCATCAAACGGATTTCGCCGGGGCCGGTGAATTTGCTGGGGCACTCCATGGGCGGGCTGGTGGCGATGCGTGTCGCCATGCTGGAACCCGATCGGGTGCGGCGGTTGGTGCTGTCCTGTACCCATCCGGGACACGGTCTGAGCGCCGCCGCCGCCACCGATGAACGCTACCAGCGCCGGTTACGGGAACTTCAGGAGCTGCCCGGTCCGGTCTACGGCGAGCGTCGCGCTCGCGGCATGTTACCGGCCGACACCGACCCGGCGGTGTTTCAGAAGGTGGCGCGGATCGCCGCCCGGTCCCGGCCGGAGGGCATGAGCCGGGCCGCCCTAGCGATTCAACGCGCCAGCCTGCAAGCGGAGTTGGACAGGATCCGGGCGCCATCGCTGGTGATAACCGGCGATCAGGACAGGGTGGCGCCGCTGAGCAAAGCCGAGCCTTTGCTGAACGGCATTGCCGATGTGCGCCATCTGGCTCTGGAAGGACTTGGCCATGCGCCCTACATGGAAGATCGCCGCCGTTACAACGCGGCGCTGATCGATTTTTTGCTACGGCGTGATACCGAATAAACCGCGATGAAGGGCTGAGAGTATGACCCAGGCGAATCAGGAAGAAGGCGAGAGCCCCGCGGCGCTGTTCGCCATGTCACGAAAAATTCAGGCGTGGCTGGACATCGAAGTGGCGCTGGCCCGCGGTCAGGCGGATCTGGGCATGATTCCGGCATCGGCCGCGGAGGAAATCGCGCGTAAAGGCCATCTGCATTGTATTGATCAGAGCCTGCTGCTGAAGGACATGGCGCGGACCAAAGCGCCGATCGTCTCTCTGGTGCGTTTCCTGTCCGCGGCCTGTGATGGCGATGCCGGAGATTATGTGCATTGGGGAGCCACCACGCAGAATGTCATGCAGGCCGGGGAAATATTGCTGATGCGCGAAGCGCATCGCCGCTTGCTCAGGCTCCTGGCCACCAGTCTGGATTCCCTGGCGGTGCTGGCCGATAACGGCGCCGCGCAAGCGATGGCCGGCCGTACCCAGCGCCGACACGCCTTGCCGATCACGTTCGGTTTCAAGGTGGCGACCTGGATCGATGAGCTGCTCCGGCACGAGGAGCGCCTGCGCGCCGCCGAGCCCAGAGTCTTCACCCTGGTGTTCGGTGGCGCGGTGGGAGCGATGCACTCGTTTGGTGAAGAAGGGGAGGCGCTTGGTCGGCGCCTCGCCGAACAACTGGGTCTGGGATGCTTCGAGGTGCCGAGCCGTTCTGTGAACGACCACATGGTGGAGTATGTGTTGCTGCTGGCATTGCTGGCGGCGACCTGTTCCAAGATTGCTCAGGAGCTGTTTGTCCTGATGTCCGAGGAATATGGGGAGGTTTACGAGGATCTGGGCGATCTGGTGGTGGGCAGCAGCACCATGCCGCAGAAGGTCAATCCCAAGATTTCCGTTGACGTCATCGCTGTCGCTGCTCAGTTGCGGGCCCAGGTCAGCCTGGCGCTGGAGGCGGTTCAGGTCAGCCATGAGGGCGACGCGGCTTCAAGCAAGATGTTGTACACCTCCCTGGAAACCGCCTGCCCCCTGGCGCTGGAAATGATGGCGTCGCTGGTGGAACTGCTGGACAAGCTTCGCATTGTCCCGGAAAAAATGCGGGAAAATCTGGCGCTGACGGGTGGCCTGATCAACAGTGAAAATCTGATGATGGAACTGGCGCGCCATGGCATGGGGCGCCAGCGGGCCCATGATCTGGTGCACGCGGCATCGCTCGAGTCCCTGCGTGATGGCCGTCCGTTGGACCAGGTTCTGGCGGAAGCGCCTGGTGTTGCCGGCGTGATTCAGGCGGAGCGGCTTGGCGCCGCTTTGCGGCCGGAACAGTATCTGGGCGATTGCGAGAAGCTGGCCCGGCAATTGGCCGGCCGGGCGCGCACCCAATCCAAGCGGATCCGCGCCCGAGTCAAAGGGCAGGAGGCGCCGGTCCGTGACCGCTGAATCCATGGCGGTGGCCAGTCTGCTGGCTTTGGGGGTATGAATTCGCGCTGTATTCGCTGCTGAAGCAGCTTCCCATCGGGGGATTACGACGCCGCTGTGGGAAGCTGGCTCGCCAGCGAATACGGTGTCCGCGCTGGAATCAATTCATCGATAATTGCTTCCGGTAACAGGCTTCCAACTCAGTGTGCAATGCCCAGAATGACGGCGGTGTGGTCTCGTTCAGTTCCGCCACCAGAATAGCCAGATGAGTATGCCAACCCGTCGCCACGCTGGTTTTTTCGCTGTCGCTCAGGCGCTGATGAGTCACTCGCAGACGCACCTGATCGTCCTCGGGGGTCAGCTCAAAGGTCACTTCCGAGCCGCCTTCTCCCCAGGTGAATGCCAGAAGGCGCGGGGCCTCACAGCGGGTAACGGTGCCTTTCAGCACCGCGCCCTCGGCGTCGGCGTGGCGTTCAGGGGCGATGTCGCCGGGTTCCGACAGGTCATTATGGTGAAACTCCAGGGTGACCGAGCCGCCGGTGAACAGCCCCATGGGGCCGGCGGCCAGCCAGCGGGCGCGTTTCCCGGATTCGGTCAGATAGGCCCAGATCCGTTCCACAGGACCGGGCAGCAGCCGTTCCAGTGTCAGGGTATCGGGCCGGGTCAGCTTGGCGTGATCGTCCATGGTGTTCTCCTTAAAGGCCGTTCTTGGTCGGGTTGAAGATCAATCACTCTGGCGCAGGGCTTGCTCCAGAGCGTCCAGCCGTTCATTCCAGAACGCCTGATAGTCGCGCAGCCAGTCCATGGCCCCCGCCATGGGCCCGGCGTTCAATCGGCAGACGTGGACGCGCCCTTGCCTTTCCCGGGTCAGCAATCCCGCCTGTTCCAGCGCCTTGATGTGCTTCGAGGCACCGGCCAGGCTCATCGAGAAGGGCGCCGCCAGCTCTCCCACCTTGCGCTCGCCATCCGCGAGCAGTGCCAGCATGGCGCGGCGGGTGGGGTCGGCCAGGGCCTGGAAAACGGCATCAAGGGTATCGGATTTATTGTTAACCATGTGGTTGAATTTAAGGGTGATCTTTTTTATTGTCAACCAAAAGGTTAATTATTTTCCCGGGAATGTTGGCCGCTAAGGGGCGTATCGCAGATTGCCGGCAGTGCCTTGAGCTGGCGCATCAGGCCGTCGGCGGTGAGGGCCCCGCGTATTGGCGCTCCGGCTTGCCGCAGCCGTTGCGAGCTCCAGCGATTGCAGGTGCGGCCGAGCCAGAAGGTGCCCTCGGCATGGAAGAACAGGCTGGCGCCATACAAACCGGGGCCCACCGTCCGCACTGTTCCGTCCGCGTTCCGTCGAAAGTCCGCCGCCAGTGCCCGGGTCAGTTGGTGCCAGTGATCCGATGATGGGCACAGCGCCGCCAGGTCCTTGTGCGGCAATTGTGACGGATGTCGCTCCAGGGCCACCACGTGCAGCACGCTGTCGGTGGGCCAGAACAGCGCTTTTAACAGACGCGGGGCACTGTTGTCGTGTTGATAGAAATCGGTGTCGCCCCAGCCGAACTCGTAATAACGGCTGTCTGGCAGATGGTCGCGCAGAAACCGCAGGTCAGGGACGAGTTTGTCGGCGGGTATCACCAGTCCGGTATGCCAACGGTGCCGTACCACCAGCAAAGGTTCTTCGTGGTCGGCGTGGGCCGGCACAGCGAGGATCAACACTGCAATCGCCAACAACCATTTCATCAGTTCATCCCCGTCCGGGGCCGTGGACGTGGTGGCGGGTTCCGTTACGGAACGTTCCCATATCAATACTGGAATGCGTCAATCCATGGTAGCATCGCCCCGCTTTGTTTCCGTGCGCGTATCTCTGATTCAGAAAGGCTTGTCATGTTGAGACCTCTGGACATCTCCCAATATCGATTTCTTCCCGGCGGAGCAGGCCGGATCCTGTTCGCCATCCTGGCTCTGCTGTTTGCTCCCGGTGCCCTGGCCGCTACTGGCGGCCTTGACCTGACCGGCTCGGTGGCCGGGTTCGTTGCCCTCACCATCTTCGTCCTCGCCTATGCCCTGGTGATGGCGGAGGAAAAGCTGCACATGCGCAAGTCCAAGCCGGTATTGGTGGCCGCCGGTATTATCTGGGCGTTGATCGGCTGGGTTTACGTCCAGTCCGGCATGCCCGATGAGGCCGAGCATGCGTTCCGCCACACCCTGCTCGAGTTCACCGAACTGATGCTGTTCCTGCTGGTGGCGATGACCTATATCAACGCCATGGACGAGCGCCGGGTGTTTGATGCGTTGCGTGCCTGGATGGTGCGCAAGGGCTTCAGCTACCGGCAGCTGTTCTGGATCACCGGCATCCTGGCCTTTCTGATCTCGCCGGTGGCCGACAACCTGACCACCGCGCTGTTGATGTGCGCGGTGGTGACCAAGGTGGCGGAAGGGGACAAACCTTTCATCAATGTGGCTTGTATCAATATTGTGGTGGCCGCCAACGCCGGTGGCGCCTTCAGTCCGTTCGGCGATATCACCACCCTGATGGTGTGGCAGGCGGGCCTGATTCACTTCACCGAATTCTTCGAGCTGTTGATCCCGTCGCTGATCAACTATCTGATCCCGGCGGTGGTGATGAGCCTGTTCATCAAAAGCCACAAGCCTGGCGGCGTGAAGGAAGAGGTCGAGCTCAAGCGCGGCGCCCGCCGTATCATCGCCCTGTTCCTGCTCACCGTGGCCACCGCGGTGGCTTGTCACTCCGTGCTGCATCTGCCGCCGGTGCTGGGGATGATGACCGGTCTGGGGTATCTGCAGTTCTTCGGTTATTTCTTGCGCCGGACCCTGCCGCGTTCCCTGGAGAAAAAACGCCGCCATTACTTGCGCCGGGGTGACGAGAAGCGCCTGTCGCAGCTGGGCAGCATCGTGCCATTCGATGTGTTCAACCGGGTGGCGCGGGCCGAGTGGGACACCCTGCTGTTCTTCTACGGCGTGGTGATGTGCGTGGGCGGCCTGGGTTTCATGGGCTACCTGGGCATGTTGTCCGAAGCACTTTACACCGGCTGGAACGCGACCTGGGCCAATATTGCCCTGGGTATCATTTCCGCGGTGGTGGATAACATTCCGGTGATGTTCGCGGTGCTGACCATGGAACCGGAAATGTCCCATGGCCACTGGCTGCTGATCACTCTCACCGCCGGCGTCGGTGGCAGCCTGCTGTCCATCGGTTCCGCCGCCGGGGTGGCGCTGATGGGGCAGGCGCGTGGCCTTTATACTTTCATGGGGCACCTGAAGTGGAGCCCGGTGATTGCTCTGGGCTACGCCGCCAGCGTGGTTGCCCACCTGTGGATCAATGCGGAAAGCTTCACCGTTTTCAATTAATTGAAGTCCTTCTCGCCGGAATCGCGGCCCTTGTTCCAGACCAAGGGCCGCTCTTCGGGGGATTCCCACAGCGGCTGCCCGGCATGGTCAGCGCCGCTTCACCATCGCCCATCCGATCATCACCACCGGCACCGCCAATCCCACCCACGACACCACGTCCAGGACACCGTCTCCCAGCAGCGCCGCGATCAGGCCGATCAGGCTGGTGAGGGCGATCATTGCTGGCACCGCGAAGATGCGCGCCGGCGTATTATGGCGCCGCTTGGGTGACAGCCGGCTCATGAGGCGCCTCCCGTAGGGGGTGCTTGTGTCTGGCGGTGCGCGGCGCCAGCGACGGGGGAGCGGGTAAAGGCCGCTGATTAGCACGACGATGGTGATCACGTCGAGCAGCGACCAGAGGATTTTCAGCGGCAAACCGCCATAGTCACCGAAATGCAGCGGTCCGGACAGCGCCAGGGTCTTGTTGTACCAGGGCATCTCACGCATGGCCGCGAACGCTCCGGTGCGGGCGTCCACCAGCGCTGGCGTGACGATGTGAGAAGTCAGCGCTGTGTTGCCGTGCAGAAACACCGCGTAATGGTAATCCGTGGACCAGTCGCCGCCGGGGAAGGCCACGAACTGCAAGGTCATATCCGCAGCCGCCTGCCGAGCCTGGGCCACCGCGTCGTCCAGCGATGCCATTTGTTCCGGCGTGGGTACGGCGGCGCCCTGGTAGCCGGCGGTGAGGTCGGCCAGGGACTGATTCTTCCAGGTTTCCAGGATCGGATTGGCGAGTGTGTTGACCACACCGGTGAGGCCCACCACGGTGAGCCAGGCCACGGTGACGATACCGAGCAGATTGTGATAGTCCAGCCATTTGAGCCGTTTTGAGCGCTTGGTCCGCAGCGTGCCGAAGTCCAGCTTGCGCATGAACGGAGCGTAGAGCACCACGCCAGAAACGATGGCGAGCACCAGCAGCAAGCCCATGGCGCCGAGGAACAGCATGCCGGGCAGGCCGAGGAACATATCGGTGTGCAACTGCAGAATGAAGTCCATGACGCCGCCTTCGTGCCCCGGTACCAACTCGCCGCTGGTGCGATCGAAGGAAGCGAAGTGCATGTCGCCGGCGGCGGCGTCCGGGGTCGGGCCGGTGGTGACATTGACCACCGGCCGGTCGATGTCGAAGCTCATGAACAGGGGCACTTCGTCTGGCCGCTGGGCCAGCGCCGCGTCCAGCATCCGGTCCAGGGACAGCATCGGTCCCTCGGGATGGGCCGGTTGCCAGTCATCACTGTCCGTCAGGGCGTCGATTTCATCATGAAAAATCAACGGCAGGCCGGTGAGGCACAGCATCAGCATGAAGGCGGTGCAAATCAGGCTGGTCCACTTGTGGATGGCGGACCAGAGCGTCAGGGTTTTCTTTTTCATAACGGGGAACTGCCTGGGCGCCCCGCAGCGGGGCACCTGGGTGTCGGGTCAGGGGAGCTTAATAGTTCAAGGTTGCTGACACCAGGACGGTGCGAGGCGCTCCGATGGTCAGATAGCCGGCACCTGGAAAACCGCCAGCGGAAGCCCAATAGTCCTCGCCGGTGACGTTCTCCACCCGTCCGCGCAGGGTCAGGAACATGGAATCATTGAGAGCGATCAGGTAACGGGCGCCCAGATCCAGCCGGGTCCAGGCATCCACTTTCTGGGTGTTGGCTTCGTCCGCGTACTGCGAGCTGGTGTAGATCACCCGGCCATCCAACGCCAGATCCGGTAGCTGAGGCACCCGATATTCCAGGTTCAGGTTGGCCTGGGTTTCCGGTGAGCCAATGGCGTCGTTCCCGTCCACATCCGCGTCCAGGAAGCTGACGCCACCGAGCACGGTGAGGTCACGGGTGAGGTTGCCGTAGGCCATCAATTCAACGCCGGTGTTTTCCTGGTGGCCGACGATCTTGTAAACATCATCGGAATTCAAGCCTGCTATGGGGGTACGGCTACGGAAAACCGTGAGGCTGCCTCCCAGCTGTCCTCGGTCAAACTTAACGCCCACTTCACTCTGTTTAGTCTCGAACGGTTCCAGAGCTTCGCCTGCGTTGATTACGGGATCTCCATTGGAAGTCTGGGCGGGTGCTCTCTTACCTTTGGTCAGTCCTTCTATGTAGCTTGCATACAGCGACACGGATGGTGTGAGCTTATACAACAGGCCCGCTGATGGGGTAAACGCATTGTCATCGTAGCTGGCGGCACCGAGGCGATCACCGGAGTCGTAGTCGTAGCTATAGTCCTTCAGTGTTTGATAACGTCCGCCGAGGGTCACCAACAGGCGGTCGTTCAGCATGGATAGCTGGTCGGAGATGGCGATACTTTGGAAACGGGTCTTGATGGTGCGGCCAGGGCTGTCGAGATTACCGCCACTGTACGCGTTAGCAAGGGGGCGCGGGACATCTTCAGGAGAGTATAGATTGCCGGTGACGCTGGCCGATGACATGGCGTAGGCGTTATCCGCTTCCAGTTCATAAGTGGAGCCCGAAACGCTGACGGCATGCTTGATCGGCCCGGTATCGAAAGTGAAGCGCACTCCAGTTTCACCTGTGATCACACTGTCTTCCCGAGCCGTATCGAAGCGGCTGGCGGTGTAGTTGCCGCTGGCATCGTCGACGGTTGGATTGGCGAATATGGAATCTTCTTTACTTTCCCGAGCCCCAAACGCCGCCCAGCCGGTAATGTTATCGGTGAAGTCATACTCCGCGCGCAAGGTGCCGAACAGATCATTGGAATCCGAGTAAGTCCAGGACTGGCCGAGGGATTCGTCGGCGTCCGGGGCATCCAGAATCGGTACACCAGGGGCGAAGGTGATATTCGGTTGCCCACCGTCGATACGGTGCTTCTGGAAACCCAGGTCGGCGGAGACGCGCAGGGCGTCACCGCGATAATCCAGGCCGATGTGGGCCATGGACAGCTCCGATTCCTCACCATCCACGGCGGTGTCGCCGTCGCGGCGGGCGGCGTTCACGCGAATACCGAAGCGGCCGTCGTCGGAGCGGTTGGCGACGTCGGCGGCGATCATGGCCTGGCCACCGCTCTGGGCGCCCAGAGTGAGCTGGTTGATCGGTTCGTTGGGCGCGCGTTTGGGCAGCACGTTGACACCGCCGCCGAGACCGCTGCCACCGGGGGCGGCGCCTTTCAGGAAGGTGTTGGCGCCCCGGAACACCTGCACCCGCTCGACGAATTCCGAGGCCAGATATTGTCGCGGCAGCAACCCGTACAGGCCGTTGTAGGTCATGTCATCGGAATACACCGGCAGGCCGCGCACCATATACAGCTGCTGGTAGTTGCCGAAGCCCCGGGCCACCCGCACCGCCGGATCATTGAGCAGTATCTCGCCGACACTGGCGGCCTGCTGGTCCTCGATCAACTGCTCGGTGTAGCTGGTGAAGCTGTATGGGGTCTCCATAACCGACTGGTTGCCGAGAATGCCGACGGAGCCGCCTTCCGCCACCTGGCCGCCGGCATAGGCTTTGCTCAGGCCACCGGCGGAGGCGTCGGCGCTGGATTGCACCTCCACCGGCGCCAGCTGATACGGCTCGGTGTCATCTTCTTCCCCGGAGGTTTGCGCCTGTGCGGTGGGGAAGGCGCCGATGGCAAGCAGGGATAATGAGAGAGAGGAAAGCCGCAAAGTGATTGGTCGCATGGTGATCCCCGTTATGGTTGGTTACCCGGGTGGGCAGGGGAATTGTAGCAATAATGAGAATGGTTTGCTTTGGTGGCGAGCCGGTCACCAACAATATCGCCGTTGCTGGAGCACGGGTGTCCCGTAATTCGCTGGCAAGCCAGCTTCCCACAGAGGAACCACGAAGCCGCTGTGGGAGCTGCCTTGGCGGCGAATATTGTGTGAATTCAGGTCAAGCGAGCCAAAGCGGTCCGTGGACCACGATCTCTTTGAGACGGCTTATACCTCGAACTTGTCGTTCAGCTTTTTCGGCACCGCGGCCAGTTTCAGCTTGGCGAACTGCGGCAGGCCGTTTTTGTAGGGCGGGTAGGACTCGCCTTCGATCAGTGGCGCCAGATAGTCGCGGGCGGAGGGCGTAATGCCGAAGCCGTCCTTGGTGATGAATTTACGCGGCATTTTCTTTTCCACGTTGGCCACTTTCTTCAGCGGCGCCTCACCGATGGTCCAGCCGTACTTCTTGGTTTTCTTGCGCTCGATGGTGGGCATCACGGCGTTTTTGCCGGCCACGGCGAATTCCACCGCGGCGCGGCCCACCGCGTAGGCCTGCTCCACATCGGTGGCGGAGGCGATATGACGCGCCGCCCGTTGCAGATAGTCACTGACCGCCCAGTGGTATTTGTAGCCCAGCTCGTTCTTCACCAGCTGAGCCAGCACCGGCGCCACGCCGCCCAGTTGTTTGTGGCCGAAAGCATCGGTGGTGCCGGCGTCCGCCAGGAAGGTGCCGTCAGCGGTGCGTGCCCCTTCGGAGACGACGATGACGCAGTAACCTACCTTCTTTACCGTCTCGTCCACTTTCTTCAGGAATGCCTGCTGGTCGAAGGCGATTTCCGGGAACAGGATCAGATGCGGCGCATCTTCGTTCTGTTCCTTGGCGAGACCGGCGGCGGCGGCGATCCAGCCGGCGTGGCGGCCCATCACTTCCATCACGAACACCTTGGTGGAAGTGGCGCACATGCTGGCCACGTCCAGAGCTGCTTCGCGGCAGCTCACCGCGGTGTATTTGGCGACGGAGCCGAAGCCCGGGCAGACGTCGGTGATCGGCAGGTCGTTGTCCACGGTTTTCGGTACGTGAATCGCCTGGATCGGATACCCCATGGTCTTGGACAACTGGGAAATCTTCAGACAGGTATCGGCGGAGTCACCGCCGCCGTTGTAGAAGAAGTAGCCGATGTCGTGGGCCTTGAACACCTCGATCAGACGCTCGTATTCGCGCTGGGAGGTTTTCAGGTCCTTCAGCTTGTAGCGGCAGGAGCCGAAGGCGCCACCGGGGGTGTGCTTGAGCGCGGCGATGGCGCTTTTGCTTTCCTTGCTGGTGTCGATCAGATCCTCGGTGAGCGCACCGATGATGCCGTTACGACCGGCATAGACCTTGCCGATCACACCCTTGTGGGCGCGGGCGGTTTCGATCACTCCCGCCGCGGAGGCGTTGATCACGGCGGTAACTCCGCCGGACTGTGCGTAAAAGGCGTTTCTGGACCCCATTGCAAACTCCCTGAGCTGGCCGCGCCGGCGCGGCGGCCTACCGTTGAAATCGCGCGCATTCTAGCGGAAAACACACCGGCCTGTCCCCCGGGATGGTGTCGGGCTGCCGGCTCTGGAACAATAGCGCTCCGGGAGGAGATATGAACGCTTTGATTCGTCTGTTCTGGCGCCTGAGTCTGTTTCGCAAGGGGCCGGAGGATATGCCCTATACACCGCCGCTGCTGGTGATTCTGCTGGTGGCCTGGCTGATCATGCAGGGGCTCAGCGCCAATCTGCAGACCAGCCTGCCCGCTGGCCAACTGATCGCCGTGCAGTGGATTTCGTTGTCGCTGGTCACCGCCGTGACCACCGCCGCGCTGGCTTTCAAGGGGTTGCTGGCGCGCTGGGTGCAGACCATGATCGCGTTGTTGGGGCTGGATCTGTTGCTATCCCTGGTGGCGCTGCCGTTACTGATCGCCAACATGGCCGCGTCGCAGCCGATCCCGATCATCGACGGCCTCTATTTCATGCTGGTGAGCTGGCAACTGGCGGTGCAGAGCTTTATCTACCACCGTTCCCTGGATGTCAGCCCGCTGCTGGGCCTGGCGCTGGCGTTCTCCCTGCTGATTCTCACCTATATGACGCTGGCGGCGTTCATGCCGGAGGTGCTGAACCGCTGACGCGGCTGCGCCGCCCGCGGAGAAAGCCACGGAGCCGCCGTGGGAAGCTTGCTTGCAAGCGAATGTTTTGGTTCGGGCCCAGTATTCGCTTGCAAGCAAGCTTCCCACAGTGGCCTTGTAGTCACCTCTATACCCCGAGACACCCCAGCGCCATGGCCGCCGCCGAGGTGCGGTTTTCCACTCCCAGTTTGCGGAACACCTGCTCCAGGTGCTTGTTCACGGTACGCGGACTCAGAGTCAGAATCTGGCCGATTTCCCGGTTGGTCTTGCCCTGGGCGATCCACAGCAGCACCTGAGCTTCCCGGGGCGTCAGCCGCAACTGGGCGCGCAAACGCTCCGCGCCTTCCTCCTCGTCGTGCTGATGAATACGGAACAGAAATTCGCCGGCGGTGACCTCGCCGAGAAAACGCAGGCGAAAGGTGGCGCCACCGTCGCTGACGGTGTGCAGATCCGACGGTTGCGGCGCCCGGCCGAGCCAGTCCACGATGTGCCGCGCCAGCAGCGCCAGCCAGGTGTCGCGACCGCCGGCGCCATCGTCAAGCAACTGCTCCGCCTGCGGTGTTGCCCATTGCCAGCGGCCGTCGCGGTCGGTGGAGAAGGCGGCCTGGGCGAAGCGGTCCAGGGCGCTGCGGGCGCTTTGGGTCTGGCGGGCATTGGTCAGGTGCACACGAATGCGGGCGATCAACTCCGAGGGACGCACCGGCTTGGTGACGTAGTCCACGCCACCGGCTTCCAACCCGCGCACCACATCCTCGGCGTCGCTGAGGCCGGTCATGAAGATCACCGGAATCAATGCCAGCGCTGGCTGGCTTTTCAATCGCCGGCAGGTCTCGAAGCCGTCCATATGCGGCATCATCGCATCCAGCAGAATCAGATCCGGCACCATCTTTTCAGCAATATTGAGTGCCTGCTGACCGTCCAGCGCGAGCAGGGCGGTCAAATCCGCCTGTTCCAGGGCTTGATGAATCATGCCCAGGGAGTCCGGGGAATCGTCCACCACCAGGATCAGGTCCTTGCGATCGGGTTGTCTCATGGCGCGCGCTCCAGCACTTGGATCACCTGATGGAAGTCGAAGCGGCGCAGGGAAGCGGTCAACGTCTCGGCCAGCGGCGCCGGCAGATGCCGGTCCCGGCGGGCGCGTTCCAGGCGTTCCTGCAGCCCCCGCAAATGGCCAATTTCCGCCAGCGCCACCAACTCGTCACGCAATGCCTTGTCCAGCGGCGGCGTGGGGACATCCCCGGTTGGTGACGGCGGTGGGCGGTGCTCCCAATCCAGGCGGAGGTGGCGGGCCAGGGTTTCCAGCAGCGCGCTCAGTTTGAACGGTTTCACCAGATAATCGTCGTGGGGGCCGTCACTGAAGGCGTTGGCATGGGCGGCTTCGCGGGCGTTGGCGGACAGCATCACGATCGGCGCCGGGCAGCCGGCCTGGCGCAGGGCCTGGGTGGTTTGCCAGCCGTTCAGGCCGGGCATGGCCACGTCCATCAGAATCAGATCCGGAAGGCTCTGGGCCTGCATCGCCAGGGCGGTGCGGCCGTCCGGGGCCTCCAGCACCTGAAAACCCAATGGGGTGAGCAGATCACTGATCAGACCACGGTGGGACGGGTCGTCGTCCACCACCAGCAGGGTGCGGCGCGGGCCCCGGTAACCGTGCACCGGGCGGGTCGGTTCGCGGTCCTGATCGCGGTTGTGCGCCAGGCTGGAAAGCATCACCGAGAGCCGGAACTCGCTGCCTTGTCCCGCGATGCTGTTGACCTGGATGTCGCCGCCCATGATATCGGCCAGCAGCTTGGTGATGGTCAGGCCCAGACCGGTGCCGTGAACCACCGGCATGCCCGGTTTGCGTACCCGCTCGAACGGCCGGAAGATGCGCGCCTGGTCCTCCTCGGCGATACCGACACCAGTGTCGCGCACGATGAACTCCGCCACCTGGGAACGATAGCGGAAGTGCAGAGTGACCTGGCCCCGGTCGGTGAATTTGATGGCGTTGGATAACAGATTGATCAGAATCTGGCGTAAGCGCTTCTCGTCGGTGGCCACCCATTCCGGGATGCGCCCTTGCGGCTTGAACTCGAAGCCGATGCCCTTGTCCTCCGCCTGCAGCCGGAACATGGTCACCAGCTCGTCGATCAGCGCCGGTACCCGCACCCGGTTACGGTACAGCTCCAGTCTGCCGGCCTCGATCTTGGAGATCTCCAGCAACCCTTCGATCAGGTCGGAGAGATGGCCAGTACTGCGACGGATGGCGGCAACGGCGTCCCGGCGGTTGTCTGGAATGGCGGGATCGTGCTCCAGCAATTGGGCATAACCGTAGGCGGCGTTCAACGGGGAACGAAGCTCGTGGCTGAGACCGGTGAGATAGCGGCTCTTGGCCTGATTGGCGGCCTCCGCCAGCTCCTTGGCTTTCTGCAGTTCGCGATCGGTTTTTTCGTGGGCCCTGATCTCCGCCATCAGGGCGCGGGTTTGTTTCTGGGTTTCTTCCTCTGCTACCCGGCGGCTTTCGTGGGCGAGCACGAACAGCCACGCCACCACGCCGCTCATGATCACCAGAATCACGAACAGCTTGGCCAGGGTCGCGGCCAGCACCGCCCGTGCCGGCGGTTCGCCGGCGGCGGCCTGGTAATAAACCAGTGTCAGAAAGGCGGCCAGCAGTGACGTCACCACCAGTAGCAGGCCGAGAAAATGCCCTATGCGGGTGCGCAGGTGGTTGAGGGCACGATCCGGCAGGATGCCCGCGAGCCAGCCCATCAGTTGCTGCTGGAAGCGGGCATCCTGCTTGCAACTGTCGTGGCAGCGGGCGTCCAGCGAACAGCACAGCGAACAGATCGGCCCGTTGTAGGCGGGGCAGAATGCCATGTCTTCCTGGTCGAAGGCATGTTCGCAGATACAACAGGGTTTGCCCTCCACCGACTCCGGCCATGACGGTGGCCGGGCGATGTAGTAGCGCCCTCCGGTGGCCACGGCGATCAGCGGCGCGGACAGGAAGGCGGTGAACAGGGTGATGAACGAGGCCAGTGCCTCGCAGGTGGCGCCCAGCGCGCCGGCCTTGCAGGCCAGGCCCACCAGGGTGGCCAGCAGCATGGCACCGCAGCCCACCGGATTGAGGTCATACAGATAGGCGCGTTTGAACTCGATGTGTTTGGGACTCAAACCGAGCGGTTTGTTGATCACCAGGTCCGCCACCAGGGCGCCGATCCAGGCCACCGCCACCATGGCGTAGCTGCTCAGAATTGACTCGAACGCCCGATAAATGCCGATCTCCATCAGCAGCAGCGCGATCATCACGTTGAACACCAGCCACACCACCCGGCCGGGGTGGCTGTGGGTCAGGCGTGAAAAAAAATTGGACCAGGCGATGGAGCCGGCGTAGGCATTGGTGACGTTGATCTTCAGCTGCGACAACACCACGAAAATACCGGCCAGCGCCAGCAGGGCGGCCGGGTGGCTGGTGACGTGAGAAAACGCCATCAGGTACATGTGCATCGGCTCCTGGGCCTGGCTTTGCGGCAGACCGTGGTGCATCGCCAATACCACCAGAAAGGAGCCGGCCAGTGCCTTGAGGGCGCCGACCACGATCCAGCCGGGGCCGCCGGCAAGCATGGCCGCCCACCAGCGAACCCGGGTGGCGGGGGTCTTCTCCGGCATGAAACGAAGAAAATCCACTTGCTCACCGATCTGCGCCACCAGCGAGAACAACACCGTGGAGGCGGCGCCGAACAGTAGCAGATCGAAACCGCCGTGACTGGTGCTGCCTCCGGGGAACTGGAACCAGCGGTCCAGGGACTGCGGGTCCTGCCAGAGAATGAACACGAACGGCAGTAAGTGCAGGATAACCCAGAATGGCTGGGTCCAGGCCTGGAACCGGGTGAGATAGGTGATGCCATGGGTCACCAGTGGAATCACCACCACGGAGCTGATTACGTAGCCCAACGTCAGCGGCAGGCCGAACAGGACTTCCAGGGCCATCGCCATGATCGCCGATTCCAGAGCGAAGAAGATGAAGGTGAAGGACGCGTAGATCAGCGACGCGATGGTCGAACCCAGGTAGCCGAAACCAGCGCCGCGGGTGAGAAGATCAATGTCGACACCGTCGCGGGCGGCGTAGTAGCTGACCGGGACGCCGAGCAGGAAGATAGTGACGCTGAATACGGCGATGGCCCAGGCCGCGTTGGTGAAACCATGGTTAAGGGTAATGGCGGCGCCGATCGCCTCCAGGGCGAGAAACGAGATCGCGCCCAGGGCGGTCAGCGCCACCCGCCCCGGTGACCAGCGCCGGGCGGACTTGGCGGTGAACCGCAGGGCGTAGTCCTCCAGAGTCTGATTGGCGACCCATTGGTTGTAGTTACGTCGGACCGGAAAGATTCGTTGCTGCATGTCAGCGTCGTTCACCCACCCGAATGGAAGTGGTGCGCGGTCCCTGGGCACCGTGCACAGCGTCAAAGTCTCTTCGACTAAAGGTTCTGCAAATAGAAAGAAGCAGGATTCGTGCCCAATCTTTGGTCACGGGCTGTCTTTATTTCCCGGGCCCGACGGTACCCCCCGGGTGGCGGGCCGCCTATGGGGAAAATGACGTATAGGCCTGACCCAATCACCGAATGGGCCGCCCGCCGGCCCTTTCCCATACTCGTTGCCAATGACCGCCGGTCCTGGAGCCGGTCGGTCCGAACCGCTGACGAGGGGAAGACCATGACGAGAGCAAAGGTAACGGCGCCGGGTTTGAAACGGCGATTGGGGTGGGCCGGTCTGCTGGCCTGGGCCGCGTTGGGGTTGCCCGGGGTAAGCGGGGCCGATGAGGTCAACAGCACCGGCCTGGCGGTGACCGACGATACCGTCAAGGTGGGGATCCTGCATTCCATCACCGGCACCATGGCGATCAGTGAAACCGGCTCGGTGCAGGCGGAAAAACTGGCTATCGAACAGATCAACGCCCAAGGCGGGGTGCTGGGTCGCAAGATCGAGTACATCCAGGAGGACGGCGCCAGTGACTGGCCCACCTTCGCCGAGAAAGCCCGCAAGCTGCTGGTCAATGACAAGGTGGCGACGGTGTTCGGCTGCTGGACATCGGCGTCCCGCAAGGCGGTTCTGCCGGTGTTCGAGCAGTACAACGGCATGCTTTATTACCCGACCTTCTATGAAGGATTGGAACAATCACCGAACGTGATCTACACCGGCCAGGAAGCGACGCAACAGATCCTCGCCAGTATCGACTGGGTGGTGAAGGAGAAAGGCGCCAAGACCTTCTACCTGCTCGGCTCCGACTACATCTGGCCGCGCACCTCCAACAAGATCGCTCGCAAGCACATCGAGAAGAAAGGTCTGAAAGTGGTGGGTGAGGAGTACTACCCGCTGGGCCACACTCAGTTCAACTCGGTGATCAACAAGATCAAGCTGCGCAAGCCGGACGTTATCTTTGCTTCCGTGGTGGGGGGCTCCAACGTGGCATTCTATAAGCAGCTCAAGGCCGCCGGCATCGATCTGACCAAGGAAAAGCCGCTGCTGCTGACCATCTCCGTCACCGAGGATGAAATCCTCGGCATCGGCGGCGAGAACGTGGAAGGCGCCTACGCTTCCATGAAGTACTTCCAGAGCCTGAATAACCCCAACAACGAAGCGTTCGTGAAAGCGTTCAAGGAGCGTTGGGGTGATGACATCGTGATCGGCGATGTGACCCAGGCGGCTTATCTCGGTCCCTGGCTGTGGAAGGCGGCGGTGGAGGAAGCCGGCTCTTTCGACGTCGACAAGATCCGTGAAGTGTTCCCGGGCATTGAACTGAAAACGGCACCGGAAGGCTATGTCCGCATCCATGAGAATCACCACCTGTGGTCCAAGGCACGCATTGGCCAGGCGCAAAAAGACGGCCAGTACAAAGTGGTGTACGAGACCGAGGATCTGATGGAGCCGGATCCGTTCCCCGAAGGTTACAAGTAACCAGACCGCCGGCACCCGTGAGGGTGCCGGCCCGATTCGACGCGAAAGGTTGCCCGGGAGAACGCCATGTTCGCTGATTATTCCATGCCGGAGCTGATGTCGATTTTCGCCATGCAAGGCTTTGCCGGCTTGTCGTTGTTTTCCATTTTCGTGCTGATGGCTCTGGGGCTGGCGATTATTTTCGGCCAGATGGGCGTCATCAACATGGCCCACGGTGAGTTCATGATTCTGGGGGCCTACACCACCTACCTGACCGCCGGTCTGTTTGAAAATGTGATGCCCGGTCTGTACGGCATTTATTTCTTTGTCGCCATGTTCCTCGCGTTCATTGCCAGCGCTCTGCTGGGAATGCTGGTGGAATGGTTGATGATACGCCATCTGTACCACCGGCCGCTGGATACCCTGTTGGCCACCTGGGGGCTGAGTCTGATCCTGCAGCAGGCTTATCGCTCGATCTTCGGTGCCCGCGAAGTGGGGGTGAGCCTGCCGGACTGGATGATGGGCTCCATCGCCGTTACCGACCTGGTGGAAATTCCCATCAACGGCCTGATCGTGATGGTGGTGACGCTGGTCATCGCCACGCTGGTCTATCTGTTGATGTTCCGTTCCGGCTGGGGCCGTCAGGTGCGCGCGGTGGTGCAGAACCGGCCCATGGCGGAAGCGGTAGGGATTGATACCGGCAAAGTGGACCGGATCACCTTTGCCCTGGGCTGCGGTATCGCCGGCGTGGCCGGAGCGGCGTTCACCATGATCGGGTCCACCGGTCCCACTTCCGGGCAGTTGTACATCGTCGACACTTTCCTGGTGGTGGTGTTCGGCGGCGCGCAAAGTCTGCTCGGCACCATCGCATCCGCGTTCACCATTTCCCAGGCCCAGTCCACCATGGAATTCTTCCTCAGCGGTTCCATGGCCAAGGTACTGACGTTGCTGGTGGTGGTGGGCATTCTCATGTTGCGTCCTCAGGGTTTGTTCGCCCTCAAGGTTCGCCGTTAGGAGGCCGTGATGAAAACCACTCCATCCGCATCGTCATTGATGTCCCGGGAGAATCTCTATTTCCTGGTGTTGGCGGCACTGCTGTTGCTGGTGTTTCCCGTGCTTTTGGACGCCTTCCGTCTCAACCTGGTGGGCAAGTACCTGACCTACGCCTTCGTCGCCGTGGGGCTGGTATTGTGCTGGGGCAAGGGTGGCATTCTCAGTCTCGGTCAGGGTGTTTTCTTCGGGCTGGGCGGCTATTGCATGGCCATGTTTCTGAAGCTGGAAGCGTCCAGTCCCGAGGCCACCGCCAGCCAGTCCACGCCGGGCATTCCCGACTTCATGGACTGGAACCAGGTCACCGAGCTGCCCTGGTTCTGGCAGCCGTTCCACAGCTTCTCCTTCACTCTGATCGCGGTGGTGATGGTGCCGGTGATCCTCGCCTTGATCATCGGCGTGGCCATGTTCAAGCGGCGCGTCGGTGGCGTTTATTTCGCCATCATTACCCAAGCGATCGCCGCCATTCTCACCATCCTCATCATCGGCCAGCAGGGCTTCACCGGCGGCGCCAATGGCATCACCGACCTGCGCACGCTGATGGGCTGGGATATTCGCGGCAATGAAGCCAAGACAGTGCTGTACTTCGTGACCGCCGGTTTGCTGTTGGCCTGCGTGTTGCTGACCCGGCATGTGCTGGGCAGCAAACTCGGCCGCATCCTGGTGGCGATGCGGGACCAGGAAGACCGGGTTCGCTTCTCTGGTTACGACGTGGCCTCGTTCAAGGTGTTCGTGTTCTGTCTGGCGGCGGCGCTGTCCGGCATCGGCGGCGCCCTGTTCACCTTGCAGGTGGGCTTCATGTCGCCGTCCTTTGTCGGCATCGTGCCGTCCATTGAAATGGTGATCTTCTGCGCCGTGGGCGGGCGTCATTCATTGCTCGGCGCGGTATATGGCGCGCTGTTGGTGAACGCGGCGAAAACCGGGTTCTCCGAATCCTTTCCGGAACTCTGGTTGTATGCCATGGGCGCGCTGTTCATTGCCGTGGTGCTGGCGTTCCCCAACGGTATTGCCGGTTTGTATCAGCGTTATCTGATGCCGCTGGAGAAAAAAATCCTGGGTGGCCTGGGTAAAGCGGCCAGAACACCGTCCACGGCTCCGGCCCGTCAGATGGAGGAAACCCCATGAGCACGTCCCGGGATTTTATCCTCACCGTGGAAGGGCTGACGGTGTCCTTCGATGGCTTCAAGGCGGTCAACGACCTGTCCCTGTATCTGGAACATAACGAGATCCGCGTCATCATCGGACCCAACGGTGCTGGCAAGACCACGGTGCTCGATCTGATTTGCGGCAAGACCCGGGCCACCGATGGCGCCATCCGTTTCAAAGGGCAGGATCTGACGCGGATGAAGGAGCACCAGATCGTTCGCTCCGGGGTGGGGCGCAAGTTCCAGAATCCGTCCATTTATGACGACCTCACCGTGTTCGAGAACCTGGAAGTGTCCTATCCGCGCGGGCGTTCAGTGATGGGGGCACTGGCATTCCGTCGTGATCAGCAGGTCATCGACGCGGTCCACGAGGTGGCGGAGACCATTTTTCTGGCGGATCAACTGGACCGCCGTGCCGATCTGCTCAGCCATGGACAAAAACAGTGGCTGGAGATCGGCATGCTGCTGATCCAGAAACCGGATCTGTTGATGTTGGACGAGCCGGTGGCGGGCATGTCGGTAGCGGAGCGTAAGAAAACCGCTGAGTTGCTCAAAGTGATAACCCGCAATCACACCGTGTTGGTGATCGAGCACGACATGCAGTTCGTCGGTGACATCGCCGATCGTGTCACCGTGATGCACCAGGGGCAGGTGTTGTCCGAAGGTTCCCTGGCCCACGTCAAAGCCGACCCGAAAGTGGTTGAAGTCTACCTGGGACACTGATCATGCTGAGATTGCAAAACTACTCCGTGGCTTACGGCCAGAGTGAGGTGATCCATGACTTGCAACTGGACGTGGGCGAGAACGAGATTGTCGCCGTGGTCGGCCGCAATGGCATGGGCAAGACCACGTTGATGAAATCCATGGTCGGCATGGTGCCGGCCAGAGAGGGCGTGTTGTCCATGCTGGGCGTTGATCTGATGCCGCTGAAAAGCCATCAAAGAGTCAAGGCCGGGCTCGGCTTCGTGCCGCAAGGAAGGATGATCTTTCCCACTTTGACGGTGAAGGAAAATATCGAGACCGGCCTGGCCGCTTCCGGCCGCAAGGGCATTCCCTCGGATTTATACGAGCTGTTCCCGGTGCTCAAGGATATGGCGTCACGCAAAGGCGGCAACCTGTCCGGCGGGCAGCAGCAACAGCTGGCCATAGCGCGTGCCCTGGCCACCGATCCCAAGGTGCTGATTCTCGATGAACCCACCGAGGGGATCCAGCCCTCCATCATCCAGGAGCTGGCGCGAACGCTGCGAAAAATCCGCGATACACGTGGGCTTTCCATTCTGGTATCCGAACAGGTGTTGAGCTTTGTCATGGACGTGTCGGATCGCATTCTGGTGATCGAGAAAGGACGCTTCGTGCATGAAGAGGACCGGGAAGGCGCGAACCAGAAAAAAATCGCCGCCTATCTGGCGGTCTGAATCCGAGGAGACAAGCAATGCGTCATGGTGATATTTCCAGTAGTGCCGACACCGTCGGCGTGGCGGTGGTGAACTACAAAATGCCGCGTCTGCACTCCCGTGAAGAAGTGCTGGACAACGCGCGTCACATCGCCGGGATGATCAAGGGTATGAAGCTCGGATTGCCGGGCATGGACCTGGTGGTGTTCCCCGAATACAGCACCATGGGGATCATGTACGACCCCGGCGAAATGATGGCCACCGCCGCCACCGTGCCGGGCGATGAAACCGATATTTTCGCCGCCGCCTGCCGCGAGGCGAACACCTGGGGGGTGTTCTCGCTCACTGGTGAGCGCCATGAAGACCATCCCCACAAGGCGCCGTATAACACGCTGGTGCTGATCGATAACCAGGGACGCATTGTGCAGAAATACCGCAAGTGCATCCCCTGGTGCCCGATCGAGGGCTGGTATCCCGGTGACAGCACCTACGTTACCGAAGGGCCGAAAGGGCTGAAGATCAGTCTGATTATCTGTGACGACGGTAACTATCCGGAGATCTGGCGGGATTGTGCCATGAAGGGCGCGGAGTTGATCGTGCGTTGTCAGGGCTATATGTATCCGGCCAAGGAACAGCAGATCATGATGGCCAAGACCATGGCCTGGGCCAACAACTGCTACGTGGCGGTGGCCAACGCCACCGGCTTTGACGGGGTCTATTCCTACTTCGGGCATTCCGCTCTGGTAGGTTTCGATGGCCGTACCCTGGGGGAATGCGGTGAAGAGGAGATGGGCGTGCAATACGCTCAGCTTTCCGTCAGCCAGATCCGTGATGCCCGCGCCAACGATCAGTCCCAGAACCATCTGTTCAAGTTGCTGCATCGCGGCTATACCGGTGTGCACAACTCCGGTGACGGTGACAAGGGCGTGGCCGATTGTCCATTCGATTTTTATCGAACCTGGGTGCTGGACGCGCGGAAAGCGCAGGAACAGGTGGAAGCCATGACCCGCGATACGGTTGGCGTGGCGGACTGTCCGGTGGGGAATCCGCCGGTGCCGGAAAAGGAAAGGGCGGCGGGGGAGTAGACGCCGGTGCCTTTCATCAACGAACGCCTGATGGAGCAGGCGGAGTCCCGGCCACCGCCGGTGACACCGGGGGCCCGCGCCTCCCGATTCCAGTTCGAGCCGGATCAGGTGATGGCGCGGCTGAGTGCCCGCATCGTAGGTCAGGATCCGGTGCTGGCGGATCTGGAAGCGATGCTGACGCGGATCAAAGCGGATATTTCGGATCCGGAACGGCCGCTGGCGGTGCACCTGTTTGTCGGGCCCACCGGTGTTGGCAAGACCGAAACCGTGCGGCTGCTGGCCGAGGCGTTGCACGGTCGCGCCGACGCGCTGTGCCGGGTGGATATGAACACCCTGGCCCAAGAGCACTATGCCGCCGCTCTCATCGGTGCGCCACCTGGATATGTCGGTAGTAAGGAAGGACATACCCTGCTGGATGAGGAGCGGCTGCGCGGCACTTTCCGCAAACCGGGAGTGGTGCTGTTTGACGAAATTGAAAAGGCTGACGTCCGGGTAATACGGGCTTTGATGAACGTGCTGGATCATGGCCGGCTGGCTTTGTCCGCCGGCACCCGGGAGCTGGATTTCCGCAATAGCCTGATCTTCATGACCAGCAATCTCGGTGCCCGTGAAGCGCAGACCCGATTGGCGCGCTATCGCCGAGGCTGGCGTCGTTGGCTGGCGTTGCGCCCGACGGCGACGGAGCGCATCCCGGAGCAGGCGGTGCGTGAGTATTTCGATCCCGAGTTCATCAATCGCATCGACCGTATTCACTATTTTCAACCGCTGGACCCACAACGGGCCGACGGGTTACTGGAAATGGAGCTGGATCGTCTGGCGGACCGACTGCAAAGAAGAGACGTTTCTCTGTCCTGGCAACCGGCGGCGCGGAGCCGATTCCGTGCGGGGCAGGACATCCGCTATGGCGCCCGCGACCTGCGGCGACGCCTGCGCAATGAGCTGGAGCCGAAGGTGGCCGCGGCTATGTTCAGCCATCCCGACATTCATCGATTCCTGGTACGAACCACCGGTGGTACCTTGGAGGTCGTGCCGGTAATGGAGACCGACCCCCGCGACGGACTACGTCATACAACGTAGGCGCCGGGGTGTTTTCACCAATGGCGCCGGCCGGTGGCCGGCGCGATAGTGTCAGAGCCAGCCCGGCAGGCTCTGATTCATGATCCCTGCCGAGGCATGGGATGACGACGTTGAGCGGAGGGAAGCACACCATGGCTGAGACCATCATTAAAATTGATCTGAACAAGTCCCCGTACGAGAACGAGAAAGTACATAACCGGTGGCATCCGGATATTCCCATGGCCGCCATGGTGAAACCCGGTGATGACTTCATCGTGGAATGTCACGACTGGACTGGCGGGCAAATCAACAACGACGACAACGCCGAGGACGTTCGCGACGTGGACCTGACTCAGGTGCATTTCCTGTCCGGCCCGGTGGGTGTGGAAGGCGCCGAGCCCGGAGATCTGCTGGTGGTGGACATTCTCGACATCGGCACTTTCCAGGAAAGCCAGTGGGGTTTCAACGGCTTCTTTTCCAAACAGAATGGTGGCGGCTTTCTGACCGAGCACTTTCCGGAAGCGCAGAAAACCATCTGGGACTTCAATGGCATGTTCACCAAATCCCGCCACATTCCCGGCGTGGAATTCGCCGGTCTGATCCACCCGGGATTGATTGGCTGCCTGCCGTCCAAGAGCATGCTGGACGAATGGAACAAGCGGGAAAAAGAACTTTATGATACCGATCCGGACCGGGTGCCCGGTCTGGTTAACCTGCCGTTCGCGGATACCGCGCACATGGGCAAGCTGAACGGTGACGCCCGCAATGCCGCCGCCGCGGAAGGCGCGCGGACGGTGCCGCCGAGGGAGCATGGCGGTAACTGCGATATCAAGGATCTTTCCCGTGGCTCGCAAATTTATTTTCCGGTGTATGTGAAGGACGCGGGATTGTCCGTGGGGGATCTTCACTTCAGCCAGGGGGATGGCGAGATCACCTTCTGCGGCGCCATTGAAATGGCCGGTTGGATTCACATGCGTGTGAATCTGATCAAAGGCGGCATGGAAAAATACGCGATCAAGAACCCGATCTTCAAACCCAGCCCGATGGCGCCGAAGTACGATGACTATCTGATCTTCGAAGGTATTTCCGTGGACGAGGAGGGCAAGCAACACTACCTGGACGTGCATATTGCGTATCGCCAGGCTTGCCTCAACGCCATCGAGTACCTGAAGAAATTCGGTTATTCCGGTGCCCAGGCCTATTCGCTGTTGGGATGCGCGCCGGTGCAGGGCCACATCAGCGGCGTGGTGGACGTGCCCAACGCCTGCGCCACCTTATGGCTGCCCACTGATATCTTCGATTTCGATCTCAAACCGGGAGTCGATGGCCCGCAACACAGCGTGGCCGGTTCCATGGACGTACCGCTGGCGAAAGATAAATAGGGGAGGGCAGTGATGCCGTTATACGATTACAAATGCGCGAACCATGGACTGTTTCATGCCCTGGTGGCGGTGACGGAATCCGGCATCGCCCGGGCCTGTCCACAATGCGATGAACTGGCTCCCCGGGTGATCATGGTGCCGCCGGAAGTGCTCGACATGGCACCGGCCCGTCGTCAGGCCATGGAACGCAACGAACGCGCCGCCCACGAACCCCGACGCGGCAACGACCACAGCGAAAAGGAACAGGGCTGCTGCCATCACGCCAAACCCTCGCCGAAAGTGTTCTACACCGCCGACGGCAAGAAAATGTTCCCTTCCGCACGGCCGTGGATGATCAGCCACTGAGAAGAGCAGTTGACAGTTGATAGTGGACAGTTGACAGCGAAAAAAAGCAGAGCAAAAGCAAAGAGGCCGCGCCCAGGCTTTGGGCGCGGCCTCATAGGTTTTATAAACCTTCAGGAAGGACAATCAGTAACAACGGCGAGATTGCTAATTGGCAATCCATTTTTGCATAACCGCAATGCTCGGTTTTAGCCTTTCGCTGTCAACTGTCCACTATCAACTGTCAACTCAAAAAAGCACCATCCCCAGGCTTTCCGCCACGCAGGCCGGTTTGTCGCTGCCTTCCAGTTCGATGGTGACTTCGTTGCAGAGCAGGTAGCGGCCTTCGCCTTTCTGAGTGACGGATTTCATCACGAAGCGGGCGCGGACGCGGGCGCCGGCGGGGACCGGGGCGAGGAAGCGGCAGCCGTTGAGGCCGTAATTGATGCCGGCCTTGACGCCTTCGATGGCGTAGATCTGATCCTTGAACATGGGGATCAAGGACAGCGTCAGGTAACCGTGAGCTATGGGGCCGCCCATGGGGGATTCCTTGTTGGCCCGTTCCACGTCCACGTGGATCCACTGATGGTCACCGGTGGCTTCGGCGAACTGGTTGATGCGCTCCTGGCTGATGGTTTCCCACTCGGAAACGCCGAGTTCCTTGCCTTCCCAAGTTTGCAGTTCTTCGGGACTTTTAATTGTCAGCATGATGTCTCCCAAGACAATAACGAAAAACGTATTCGTAGTGAAAGAAAGCGGCCACCGCTTCCGCGAGGAAGAGAGGGGCGGCCACGTTCCATGGTAATCCATTAACCGGCTTAAAGTATTGTCGGTGTGCTGATCCATAGTCAGGCGGATTGGAATGGGATCTGGCGGGAATATGTAATCTTTGTATAATGCGAATCATTCCTATTATCTTGCCAGTTATCCGCCAGGAGATTTTATGGCTAGCCGATCCGGTAACACACAACAACGATGGGGCTGGGGCACCCGCCACCCAATGACTTGGGCGGTGGCCGCCGCCATGCTCACTGGCCATGCCTGGGCTCAGGACGGCTCCTCCACCCGACAACTGGATACGGTGGAGGTTGGGGCGCGGGCTGACGGCGCCTTGGGGCAAGAGGACTTTGGTTATGTGGGGCAACGCAGTCTCACCGCGACTAAAATCAATACCCCGGTGAGCGAGACTCCGCGTGCCATCTCTATCGTCACGCGTGAGCAAATGGAAGACCGTGCCTCGATCAGCATCGCCGACGCTTTGCAATACACGCCCAGCATTCAGGCGAACTATTTCGGTGAAGATAACAAGCAGGACTGGTTTGTTATTCGCGGGTTTGATCAGGCCAACAACGGTTTGTACCGCGATGGCACCCGGGTCTATTCGTATGGCTTCTACAGCTGGCAGATTGATCCCTTTGGCCTGGAACGGGTGGAAATTCTGCGTGGCGCGCCGTCCGCCTTGTACGGACAGAACCCTCCTGGCGGTGCCGTCAATACCGTCAGCAAGCGTCCGCGTTCCTACTCTAGTGGCTACGTGGGTTTGGAGTACGGTAGCTACGACCGTAAGCAACTGTCCGTGGATGTCACCGGACCGGTTGGAGACGGGCATGCCTACCGCCTGGTAGCGTTAAGGCGTGACAGTGAAACCCGGGTGGACGACGTGGATGCTGAGCGCACGCTCATCGCGCCATCTTTCACGGCCGCACTGGGAGACAATACCGACCTGACGCTGTTGGCGTCCTATCAAAAAGACGATTCCGATCCCTATCTCCAATTCTTGCCCACCAGCGGAGTGATCAGGCCGAATCCGAACGGTGAGATTGGCGATGATGTGGCCATCGGCAACCCTGACTATGAAAAGTTTGAACGTGAACAATCCTCCATCGGCTACCAATTGGAGCATCGTTTCAGCGACAGTACCAAATTCCAGCAATATACCCGCTATCAACATATGAAGATGGATCTGCGGCAGATGTATTCGTTGGGTTATCTTCCAACTTCAGACAGCCAGGTGCTGCGCGGGCTTTCCGATGAAGAGGGGGAGGCCGATGGTTTCAATGTGGATAACCGCTTGATCCACAAATGGAGCTTCAACGATATCGACCACACGCTGTTGGTGGGACTGGATTACCAGAGTTTGTCCATCAATGGGAAAACCTATGGTGACCCGGTCATGGGCTATTATGAATCGGCTCTGGGAGGCTACGTTCCGGCGACTCTCAATCCTTACAATCCCAGCTACCGAGGCGCCGGCTCACTGACACCAGTGACAAACTGTGATCCCGTGACCGGGTTGTGTGACCCCCTGACCGAAGCCGAGCGGCAAGAAAGAGACATCGATTTCTATCAGGCCGGTGCTTATCTGCAGGATCAGATGAAGTTCAATGATCGCTTCGTCTTCCTGTTCGGCGTCCGTTATGACCACGCCAAACAGGAGTACAAAAACAAAACGCTTTCCGCGCGGCAGAGTACACGGAATGAGGAGTGGACCACCAGTACCGGCCTGGCGTACCTGTTCGATCATGGAGTAACCGCCTACGCTAACTATTCCCGGTATTTCCTGCCAGTGCGGATTGAAATCGCCAGGGAGGGCACTAACGAGGCCAAACCGGAATCCGGTGACAATGTCGAATTGGGCCTCAAGTATCAGCCGCGCGGTTTTGATGGTTATTTCAACATGGCGTTGTTCCAGGCCACCAAGGAAAATATGGCCACGGGCGCCGCGCAGACCTTGCAGCAAATTGGCGAGGTCGAGAACAAAGGGGTGGAACTGGAAGCGGTTGCCAATATCACGCCGAGTCTCAGCGTGATCGCCAACGCCACCTTCATGGATCCGGAAATCAAGGAGAACGCCAATAAGGCCCAGGAGGGCAATCGCCCGGAGCAGGTGGCCAGGACGTTGGCTTCGGCCTGGGCCAAGTACAGTTTCCTGGGAGGGCCGATGAAAGGCCTCGCCGTGGGCACTGGCGTGCGTTACGTGGGAGAGACCTATGGCGATAACGATAATACCCGTGAGCATCGTGTGCCATCGTTCACGCTTTGGGATGCCACGGTGAGCTATCAGTGGCAGGACTGGAAATTCCAGGTGGCGGCCAAGAATCTGGCCGACAAGGAATACATCGCCACCTGCTCCAGCGCTTACTACTGCTGGTATGGTGATCGCCGTAATGTCATCGCGAGCGTGAGCTATGCCTGGTAGCAGCCGCCGGCGACCGGCCATCGCCCGTTGAGCAGGACCCCGGCTCTTCACCTGACCGCCGGTTATCGCTATGGTGCGGGGGTTTGCCCCGCGATGGTCGGGGAGTCGGCGAGAGGAACTCGATGCACATTCACATTCTGGGTATTTGCGGTACTTTCATGGGGTCGCTGGCGCAGCTGGCCCGGGCCCAGGGACACCGGGTCACCGGCGCCGATCAGAACGTCTACCCACCGATGAGTGACCAGTTAGCCGCCGCCGGTATCGACCTCACCGAGGGCTATGACCCTTCGCAACTGGAGCCGGCCCCGGATCTGGTGGTGATCGGCAATGCCTTGAGCCGTGGCAATCCTGCGGTGGAGGCGGTGCTGGATCGTGGTTTGCCGTACACCTCCGGGGCGCAGATGCTGGCGGAAGTGGTGTTGCCCGGCCGCTGGGTACTGGCGGTGGCCGGCACCCACGGCAAGACCACCACCAGCAGCATGCTGGCCTGGATTCTCGAACACGCGGGACTGAATCCCGGTTACCTGATTGGCGGCGTGCCGGCCAACTTTGGTGTTTCCGCCCGTCTGGGCGAGAGCCCGTTCTTCGTGGTCGAGGCGGACGAGTACGACACCGCGTTTTTCGACAAGCGCAGCAAGTTCGTTCATTACCGGCCGCGCACCGCCATTCTCAATAATCTGGAGTTCGACCACGCCGATATCTTCGCTGATCTGGCCGCGATCCAGACCCAGTTCCACCATCTGATCCGCACCATTCCGTCTCAGGGCAGGATTATTCTGCCGCAAGGAGAGCCCGCTCTGGAGGAGACTCTGGAAAAAGGGTGCTGGAGCGAACTGGAGCGCTTCGGCGAGGGCGCCGATCCCGGCTATCGTCTATTGGCGGAGGACGGCTCCGCCTTCGAGGTGCTGGAAAAGGGTGAGACGGTGGGCCGGGTGAACTGGTCGCAAACTGGCCGCCACAGCGTCAACAACGGCATGGCGGCGCTGCTGGCGGCACGGCATGTGGGCGTGACCCTGGCCCAGGGAGCGGAAGCGTTGAGCGCGTTCCAGGGCGTGAAGCGCCGAATGGAACTGCGTGGCGAGATAGCGGGTGTGTACGTTTACGACGATTTCGCTCATCATCCCACGGCCATCGCCACTACCCTGGACGGGCTCCGCCGCAAGGTTGGTAGGCAGCGTATCGTGGCGATCATCGAACCGCGTTCCAATACCATGCGCCTGGGCCGCCATCGCGATACCCTGGCGCAAAGCACCGCCGCCGCCGACCAGGTGATCTGGTATCAGCCGCCGGGTCTGGATTGGTCCCTGGATGAGGTGGTGGCGCGGTCGCCGGTGCCGGCGCGGGTGGAGCAGGATCTTGAGGCGCTGGTGGCGGCGGTGGCCGCTGGTGAACGCGGCCCATGCCATCTGGTGGTGATGAGCAACGGTGGTTTTGGCGGCATCCACGGCAAGCTGCTGGAAGCCCTCGGCGCGGCACGGGCCTGAATGGGAGAGAGCGCGATGCGACAACGGGTCACTCTGGCGTTCACCGGTGCTTCCGGAGCCCCATACGGGCTGCGCTTGCTGCAATGTCTGCTGGAAGCGGACTGCGAGGTATACGTCTTGCTGTCGAAGGCGGCGCGGGTGGTGATTGGTACCGAGACCGATCTCAAGCTGCCCGCGGGTACCGGCGCCGCCGAGACCGCGTTGCGGGACTGGAGCGGTACCGACAAGGGCCGTCTGGTGGTCTGTGGCCTGGAGCAGTGGACCGCGCCGGTGGCCTCCGGCAGTGGCGCGCCGGCGGCCATGGTGGTGTGTCCCTGTTCCACCGGCACGCTGTCGGCCATTGCCAATGGCGCCAGCGATAATTTGATCGAACGGGCCGCTGACGTGGCCATCAAGGAACGCCGCCACCTGATCCTGGTGCCCCGGGAAGCGCCATTATCCGCTTTGCATTTGGAAAACATGCTGAAGCTGGCGCGGCTGGGGGTGACCATCCTGCCGGCGGCGCCGGGCTTCTACCATCGCCCGCAACGGGTGGAGGATCTGGTGGATTTCGTGGTGGCGCGCCTGCTGGATCACTTGGGGGTGTCGCAGACACTGGTGGCGCGCTGGGGGGAGAAAGGGGAATAGGGCGGTGGAGCCTTGGGGACCTGAAGTCGCGCAGTATTGGCTGTCAAGCCAGCTTCCCACAGCGGCTTCGTGGCCCCTCCGTGGGAAGCTGGCTTGCCAGCGAATCGAGCGTGCATGCACACGGCCCGTTCCACAATGTTGGACAGCAGTGGTCCCCCGCCCTTACAGCGTATAGTTGATCGGAATCCGCACCGCCACCGGATCACTGCCCAACTGTGCCGGAGGCGGCGGGAAGCGTAGCCGGCGCACCAGTTCCAGAGACTGCTGATCGAGAATCCGGCTGTTGGAACTGCCAACCAGCTCCACATTTTCCGCGCGGCCCTGAGCGTTGACCCGGAAGCTGACCTCCACCTCACCCTGCTGTCGGCGCATGCGTGCCCGGGCCGGGTAAACCTTGTTGTACTCGATGGTATCGCGCACCTTGCCGAGATAACGGTTCAGCGCGTTGTCATTGTCGCCGCTGCTGTGTACGCCCTTGCCGATTTCCCCGGCGATGCCTTTCTGGCCCTTGGGTTGGGGCGCGCCGCCCGCCACCTGTTCGGTGGGCTCAGCGTCCGGTTCCGCTTCGGAGGAACCGGCGGGTTCGGCCCGTGGTTCAGTGGCGGGTTCCGGCTCGGGTTTTGGCTCCGGTTTGGGGGCGGGCTTCGGCTCGGGTTCGGGCTTGGGCTCCGGCTTGGGTTCGGGTTTAGGCTCCGGCTTGGGCTTTGGTTTAGGCTTTGGTTTGGGTTCGGGTTTGGGCTCAGGTTTTGGTTCGGGCTTCGGCTGCGGTTTGGGGGCCGCCTGAGCCACCTGCGGTGCCGGTGCCGGCGGCGCCGGGTTGGGCGCCAGCGACAATGTCATGGCCTGCTGGCCGCCCTGAATGCCCACGCGACCGCCGGCCAGGGTAAGTGAATTCACCGTCACCAGCAGGCTGCCGTGAACCAGGATCGCGAGGGCCCAACTAATGATCAGTCGTATACTTCGCCTCACGGAGTGTTCTCGCTCTGGGTTACCAAACGAACTTCTTCCACACCCAGGTCCCGCAGTTTGCCCAGGTTTTCACGCAATACGCTGAGTGGCACACCGGCATCGGCGAGCAGCCGCACCAGCGGTAACGTGGTCCCTTGTCCATCCTCATCGGCGGCGGATGCCGCCGGGCTTTCTTCGGAGTCGCTTTGGGCCGCTTTATCGGCCGCTTCCTTTTCCCGTTTTGCCTGGTGTTCCGCGATCAGCGTGGCGAGACTCGTCTCGGCCACCGGCTCACCGTCATGGAACAACACGCCCTGTTTGTCCAGGATCAACATCAACTGGCCGGGGTCTTCCTCGGTGGCGGCCTCGGCGCTGTTCGGCGCGGTCACATCCACGGTGGGACGCGGTGCCAGCTGGCCAGCCACCATGAAGAAGATCAGCAGCAGAAACACCACGTTGATCAGCGGCAGGACCGGTTCCAGCGGCGGCCGGCGCGGGCTGTTGTCTTCCAGGTTCATGGCAGCAGCTCCAGCTGCACTTCCTTGAGGCCGGCGGCCCGGGCCACGTCAACGGCGGCAAGGGCGGCCTGCAAAGGCGCATCCGGGTCGCCGGTGATCAGGACGGCTTCATCATGACCGGCCAGGCGTTCCTTCAGTTGTTCGAGGGACAAGGCCTCGCCGTTCCAGTCCACTTTGCCTTCCGCGTTGACGTGCAACTCCAGCCAGGTTTTGTCGTCCTGCCGTTCCACGGCTTCGCTGGGCACCACGCTCACCGGCAAGTCCTTCCAGGCCCCGAAGCGGGTGGCCAGCATGAAGAACACCAGCAGAATAAAAACCACATCGATGAGTGGTGTGAGACTGATAGCCGGCGAACGGTGACGTTCGGGCTCAAGATACATGGGCGATGCGGGCCTCGCTGCTGGGAACGCTGTCCTGGGTCGGCGCGCTGTCCTGGTCAAGGCGGCGGCGCTGCACTTTCAACTGGGACAGCCGGTCCTGCAGTTTTTCCCGGCACACCTCAATGTTGCGGTCCGCCCAGTGGAAGGCGGCCAGAGCCGGGATCGCCACGGTCAGACCGGCGGCGGTGGTCAGCAGCGCTTCCCAGATACCGCCGGAGAGAATCGCAGGATCCACCTGGGAGCCGGCCTGTTCCAGAGCCTGGAAGGCGCTGATCATGCCGAAGACGGTACCGAGCAGCCCCAGCAGCGGCGCCAAGGCGCTGATTACTTCGAGAATCCGCAGTCCGCCGCGCAGTTCGTCAAGGGACTCACGGGCACGACGCAGGCTGTCTTCTTCCCAGCTCTGCTCGTCCATATCACGCTGATTCCAGGAGGTCAGCACCACCTGATCGATGGGCGTGCGGCCCGGCTTTTGCTGGGCCGGAACCTCTCCGCGCTCCAGGCTCGCCAGCAGCGCGTCCGCCTGACGGCTTGCCTTGGGGCGCACACGAGCGAACTGCAGTATCTTGGAAATCAGCGTCGCCAGGCCGATCACGGACATCAGACCAAGCACCCACATGGTGATACCACCGGAAACGAACCACTCGGGGAGGTGAAACTGCAGAGAAGAAGTCATCGCCGAACTCCATCGTGGAAAAGGCGGATATCGCCGTCGGCCGGGGCGTACTAAAGCGGATGACGGCACCTGGGGCGCCGCGACGGGACGATATCTCAGTGTGCGGGCGAGTCTAGCATTTCGCGCAGTGAATGCAAGTCATTCCTATTTACAGGAATGTGACGATGAATAGGCTGATTCAATGAGCGCGACGGATGCGGGAGGAGGCGGGAGGCGCCCGTTGGGCGCCTGTGCCTGAAGTTACCGTTTGATCAGGGTGTAGTTGAGTTCGGATTCGATGCGATCGCCGTTGATGTCCAGCATCTCCAGGGCGTTCAGCGCGGTTTCCAGATAGCGCAGCTGGCTTTCGACGTCCTCGGACTCGGGATTCAGCACCACGGTGCGATAAGCGGTACCGTCCATCTCCTTATTGCCGTAGGCCCACTGACCACGCTCGACTTCGGTGTGACCAACACGGGAGCTGTCCATGTACTCTTCGCGCAACTCGTATTGAGTCGGGCGGTCTTTCTCATCGCTGTACAGCGTCAGGGAAGTACGGATCCCGGAGCAGTCCGCGCAGGGCAACATGCCGCTGTACAAGGCCTTGTCCGCCTGGGGATTGGAGGGAGTGGAAGAACAGCCCGCCAGTGCCAGACCGGAGGCCAGACCGAAGGTAAGCAAAATCTTTTTCATGCTTCTATCTCCATATAGACCAAGCAATGTCAGATGCTAATCCATTGGAGTCGGTCGGTGTGAACGTGTTCACGTTTTTAACAGTCTTTAACCAGGGAGGAAAAGCACGGAGGGCGACGCCGCTTAATCGCGGCGGCGGGCATGAATTCTCTGGGCCACTTCGATGACCGCGATGGCCACCGCCAGGGCAATGAAAAAATACAGCAGAATCATGGATCCCCACTTGATGGCTATGGCCGGAGCACCCCCGGCCAGGATCCGGCCTGAGTAGGATATTGGGGTGTGCTCCAGGCTAAGCATAACGTCTTATGTCTGAATGGCTATAGCAAAGTGTGGGGAATGGGCACTGGAGCACATTCGGTCTGGCGGGATCAGCCCAGCGGTTTCAGGGCCCCGCCGCGTTCCTCCGCCTGTCGGTAGGCGGGGCGGCTTTCCAGCCGTTCAATGAATGCCCGGATGTTGGGCAGATTTCCGGGGGCCCGGGCCAGCGCCGCTTGCAACGGGAAGCTCATCTGGATGTCGGCGGCACTGAAGTCGTCACCGGCGAACCAGGTCTGTTGGCCAAGATGGCGCTCGACAAAGCCCAGGTGCTCGCCGAGGCGAGGGTCCAGGAAGCCCTGGTTCAGCCCTTGACTGATTTTTCTGGCCACCGGGCGGATAAAGAACGGCATCGGTGATTCCGGCACCCGGGAAAACACCAGCTTCATCACCAGCAGCGGCATCAGTGACCCCTCGGCGTAGTGCAGCCAGTATTGGTAGGCTTCGCGGCCGGAAGCGCCGGGTTCGGGGCGGAAGCGGCCCTGACCATGGTGGTCCAGCAGGTATTCAAGAATGGCGCCGGATTCGGCCACCACCCGGTCACCGTCCTGCAGTATCGGCGCTTTGCCCAGGGGATGAATTTCGCGCAGGCTTTCCGGCGCCAGCATGGTTTTGGGATCGCGCTTGTAATGAACGATTTCGTAGGGGAGTCCGAGTTCTTCCAGAAGCCAGAGAACCCGTAGTGAACGGGAATTTTCCAAATGGTGGACAGTGATCATTGAAATGCTCCGGACCGTGGCGTGACAACGTCAAAGTCCGGAGCATAGCAGAGATAATCGTGTTACCGGCGGTCGCCGTCGGCGGAAGCCGTGGTGACCCGACTGGCGTCGGTGCCCGGTTCCACCAGGGTGTGTACCGCCTTCAGTACTTCGTCCAGTACCGCCCGGGATTTCCAGGCGCTGCGATCATTGATCATCGCCGCCACCGCCCAGGTGGTGTTGTTCTGATCGCGGGTGAAGCCGGCGATGGAACGCACGTTGCTCAGTGTGCCGGTCTTGATGTGTCCTTCGCCCACCAGCGCGGTATTACGCAGCCGGTTACGCATGGTGCCGTCCATCGCCACCAGCGGTAGCGAGGCGATCAACTCGGCGGCGAACGGGCTGCGCCAGGCCTGTTGCAGCATCAGTGCCTGCTGGTGGGCGGTGATGCGCTCCACGCGGGACAATCCCGAGCCGTTTTCCAGCACTACCTGGCTGACGTCGATACCTTTCAGCCGCATCCATTCGAGGATTGCCCGGTCGGCCGCGGCAAGATCGTCCTTGTCGCCGGCCAGCCGGTTTTCCGCGCCGATGGTCAGGAATAACTGGCGGGCCATGATGTTGCTGCTCCACTTGTTGATGTCGCGCACCATGGTGACCAGATCCGGCGAGGATGTGGTCACCAGCAGCTTGGCGCCCCGCGCCAGCCGGCCAGTGCGGTCGCGGCCGGAGATCGAGCCGCCCATTTCCCGCCACAGGCCGCGAATCAGATTGGCGGTGTAGTTCTCTTGGGACATCAGGGACAGGTAACGGTCGGCACGACAATTCTCCGGCAAGGCGCCGGTGATGGTGACGGTGATCTTGCGACGGTCGGAAAAGTCCGGCTCGTATTGCAGCGCCTTGGAATTGTGTACCGGACAACGGCCCCGCTCCGGCGCGGTGACCTGGTTGTCGATCACGATCTTGCTGACGGGCGGTTCAGTGCTGACATGCACCTTGCCGTCCCGGCTCATCATACGAATGCGGAACACGTTCAGGTTGGTGAGCAGAGAGTTGGGTTCCACCAGATAGGGCGCGTAGGGGTTGTCGCCATCGTCGTTGAAATGGGGGACGCCGTTGGGCAGATGAAAGTAGCTGCCGTCGAGTATCAGGTCGCCCCGGATATGCTTGATGCCCATGGCGCGCAGATCGCGCAGCAGCAGCCACATGCGCTCCAGAGTCAGTTTGGGGTCGCCGACGCCGACATAGTACAGGTTGCCTTTCAGCGTATCGCCTTTTTGTTCGCCGTCGGTATACAGTCGGGTGTGCCACTGGAAGTTGGGCCCGAGCAGTTCCAGCGCGGCATAAGTGGTGACCAGCTTCATGGTGGAGCCCGGATTCATCTGCTCGTCGGCGTTGACGAAACGGGGTTCGCCGGGACCGTCCAGTGGGATTGCCGCCAGTGACAGGGATTCTTCCGGTAACTTCCGTTCCTGCAGGCTCTCGTAGATGTTGTCGGCCCAGGATTCGGCATTTGCCGGGGACATGACGACGAACATCAGACACAGCGACAACCAGAACGGACGGCAAGTCATGATCAATGCGGGCTCCCTCGAGTACGGCATACGGATCCGGCGTCATGGCGGCGGATCGGGGCTTCCTTGGCGCGACGGCAGGGGCGAACGCCGCCACCGCGAAATGTGGATTGGTATAAACTTGGCCTGAGAATGGCGGATGCGGAGCCAATGCCGGGTAGGTCCGGTAGCAGAGCCGCACACCATTTGAGGCAATATTAGACTAAACGAATTGCCGGTCACGGTCAGTGGCGAGCCGGGCCGCACTTTGTAAAACCTTGGAACCTGTTTGGGGCCCGGCGCGGTGGCGTAAAGGTCCCGAGCAGTCTCTGGAGTATCATGACCACTTTGTTGTTGAATCTGCGCCGGGTACCGGACGACGAAGCGGATGAAGTCCGCGCTTTGCTGGAGCGGCATGACATCCCTTTCTATGAAACCAGGCCCAGTCTTTGGGGCGTTTCCGCTGGTGGAATCTGGTTGACCCGCCCCGAGGATCGGCAGCGGGCACAGGCGCTGATGGCTGAATACCAGCAGGATCGGGGCCAGCGGCAGCGGGCCGCCTATGAGGAGGCCCGTCGTCTGGGCACCGCGCCAACCCTGTGGCGCCGATTGCGGGAACAGCCGGTACGGGCACTGGCCATGCTGCTGGCGGTGATCGCGTTGTTGCTGATCACGCTGCTGCCGTTTTTGACCTTTTAGGCAGTACCGTTATTGTGGCTCCTGAACCATTGGGGCCCCACGGTTGTGAAACAGTCTGCTTATACGCAGCACGCTGGCGGGCGGATTCGCTGCCAAGGCAGCTTCCCACAGCGACTCCGTGATTCATGCTGTGGGAAGCTGCCTTGGCAGCGAATACCAACAAAAGACCGATTTGAGTTGACGTCAAGACCGGTTGTGTAGCTGCAATGTCTTTGGTGACGAGGTTTTAATGTTAGCGTCTGGCTATCCCTAGCCGTGGGCCAGATCGTCGGGATCACCGACGTTGACGCCCTTGTGCTGGAGGTCGGCGTGGTAGGAACTGCGCACCATCGGGCCGGAGGCGATGGAGGTGAAGCCCATCTTGCGGCCTTCCTCGGCGAACATCTTGAAATCGTCCGGGTGCACGTAGCGCTCCACCGGAGCATGGAAGCGACTCGGCTGCAGGTACTGGCCAATGGTGATCATGTCGACGTCGTGGTCGCGCAGATCACGCAGGGTTTCCAGTACCTGATCGTTGGTTTCACCCAGGCCGACCATGATGCCGGATTTGGTGGGCACATCCGGGCGTCGGGCGCCAAATTCCCGCAGCAGCTTCAGTGAATGCTCGTAACGGGCCCCGGGGCGGGCTTTCTTGTACAGGTGCGGCACGGTTTCGATGTTGTGGTTGAACACATCCGGTGGCGTCGCATCAAGGATATCGAGCGCATCCTCCAGGCACGGGCGGAAATCCGGCGTCAGAATCTCGATCTTGGTGTCCGGGCTGGTGGCGCGGATCTCGCGGATACAGTCGGCGAAGTGGCCAGCGCCGCCGTCCGCCAGATCATCGCGGTCCACCGAGGTGATAACCACGTACTTCAGAGCCAGATCAGCCACTGACTCGGCCAGGTGGAGAGGTTCTTCCGGGTCCAGCGCGTTGGGACGGCCGAAGCCCACGTCACAGAACGAACAGCGGCGGGTGCAGATATCGCCCATGATCATGAAAGTGGCGGTGCCGCCGCCAAAACATTCCGGCAGGTTGGGACAAGAGGCCTCTTCACACACGGTGTGCAGTTTCTGCCGGCGCAGCATGCTCTTGATACGCTGGATCTCGCCGTTGGCGGGCACTCGCACCCGGATCCAGTCCGGCTTGCGCTCGCGTGCCGGCGCTTCCTCGTTAACCATGGGAATGGTGCGGACCTTGTCGGCGCCACGCAGCTTGTCGCCGATACGGACTTTCTGTTTTGCCGGACGTTTCGCCTGTGCTTCGCTCATCTGTTCTCTCGCCTTGGCGTGTAGGCGCCTTTTGGGCGCTTGCTCAATGTCATCAGGGCCGGGTAGGCCTGCGTTACCGCTGAAGCCGTCAGGCCTCGGGTTTCCGCTGGGGTAAAGTGTACCAGTCCGGTGGCGGTGCTGTCCGGGGCTCAAGCCCCAGGCGGTGGGCGAGAATCGTAACCAGATCCTCTTCCACCTGCTGCCGGGTCAGTGTCAGGCCTTCGGCGGCCAGGCTGGTCATGGGCTGGCCGGCGTAGCCGCATGGGTTGATGCGCTGCCAGGGCGTGGCGTCCGCGTCCCGATTCAGCGCCAGGCCATGATAGCTGCCCTTGCGGCGAATGCGCAGGCCCAATGAGGCGATCTTGGCGCCGTTCACATAGACCCCGGGGGCGTCCTCGCGGTTGACGGCGTCGATGCCCTGGGTCGCCAGATAGTCCACCACCGCTTGTTCAATGGCGTTAACCAGCCCGCGGCTGCCCATTCCCAGGCGCCGCACGTCCAGCATCAGATAGACCACGGTCTGGCCGGGACCATGGTAAGTGACCTGGCCGCCGCGGTCGCTGCGCACCACCGGGATATCGCCTGGGTTGAGTACGTGTTCGGGTTTGCCGGCCTGACCCAGGGTATATACCGGCGGATGCTCCAGCACCCACAGTTCGTCGGGTGTGCTGTCATCCCGTTGTTCGGTGAAATCCCGCATGGCCCGCCAGCAGGTGTCGTAATCCGCCTGCGGCAGATAGCGGACGAGCAGGTTCATCGGCACGCTCCGGTTCGTGTTACAGGGTGATTTTCACATGGGGGCAGGCGTTCAGTTCCCGATACAGGGTTTCCACCTGTCCTTTGTCCTGAACCGTGATGCGGGCGGTGAGGGCAATGAAATTGCCGCGGCTGCTGGGGCGGGCGCTGAGATTGCGCGGGCGGTCGAAATCCAGCTCCAGTACACGCTCGATGATGTCCACCACTGCATCTTCCAGGGGGGCGTCCACGGCGCCCATCACTTTCAAATGCATGGTGTGGGGAAATTCCCAAAGCTCTTCACGGATGGCCATGTCGATTCTCGCTACGGTGACGTCACACGCCGCAGAGGCGGCGCTTGAACGCTATATAGTGGCGGGCGAGGATTTTCCAAGTCTCGCCGGGGCGGCCGTCGCCCACCGGGCGGTCATCCAGAGTGACCACCGGTACCACGTCGCGGGTGGAGCTGGAGATCCAGACCTCATCGGCGTCGCCCAGTTCGGCCTCACTGATTTCCCGTTCGCGCAGGGGCAGGTCCTGCTCACGGCATAGCTCGATGACCAGGTCACGGGTAATGCCGCCGAGAATGGCGTGACTTGCCGGCGGGGTGGCGATCTCGCCGTCCTTCACGATGAAGACGTTGCTGGCGGCGCCTTCGGTGACGAAGCCGTCATGGATCAGAATCGCCTCGCGGGCGCCGACGGCGATCGCCTGTTGCCGCAGCAGGATGTTCGGCAGCAACGATATGGACTTGATATCGCATCGGGCCCAGCGGATATCGTCCAGGGTAATGGCGGCGACGCCGGTGATCCGGTCCGGTGTGTTCACGGTTGGCACCGCCAGCGGCGAGGTGCTCATGAACACCGTGGGCGGCACCGGCGGATCGGGAAAGGCGTGATCGCGCTGGTCGGCGGCGCCACGGGTGATTTGCAGGTATAGCGACAGATTGCCGCCGCCATTGCGTTGGATCAGTTCCCCGCAACGGCGACGCCAACCGGCCCGGTCATGCGGGTTGATCAGATAGAGCGCCGACAGGGAACGTTCCAGCCGGCGCAGATGTTCCTCGAAGCGGAACAGAACCCCGTTGAAGGCGGGGATCACCTCGTATACCCCATCGGCGAACAGGAAACCGCGATCCATCGGCGAGATGCGAGCCTGCTCCATGGCCATGAAGGCGCCGTTGAGGTAGACCGTGCTCATCAGAACAGGCCTTTGAAGAACAGTATGATGTGGTCCCACAGACGCGAGAAGAAGCCGCCTTCTTCCACGCTTTCCAGCGCCACCAGCGGCGTTTCGCTGATCACTTCGTCGTCCAGACGGATGGTGACCTTGCCGTATTGCTGGCCTTTCTCGATCGGGGCGCGCAGTTGCGGATCAATCGTCATGTCCGCTTGCAGACGGTCGGCGCTGTCCCGCGGCACGGTCAGCTGCACGTCCTTCTCCGGACCCAGGCGCACGGTATCGGCGGCTCCCAGCCAGACATCCGGGTTGGCGAGGACATCGTTGGCGCTGTAGGCCTTGTAGGATTCGAAGAAGCGGAATCCGTAGGTCAGCAGCTTCTGGGTTTCCTGAGCGCGGGCCTGTTCGGAGGCGGTGCCCATGACCACGCTGATCAGGCGCATGTCGTCGCGTTTGGCGGACGCCACCAGGCAGTAACCGGCTTCGTCGGTGTGGCCGGTTTTCAAGCCATCGACGGTGGAATCCCGCCACAACAGCAGGTTGCGGTTGGTCTGGGTGATGCCGTTGTAGGTGAATTCCTTCTCGGCATAGATATCGTAGTGTTCCGGATAGTCGTTAATGATGGCCCGGGCCAGCCGTGCCATATCGTGGGCGGTACTGTGGTGGTTTTCCGCCGGCCAGCCGGTGGCGTTCATGAAGTGGGTGTCGTTCATGTTCAGGGCCCGCGCCTGCTGGTTCATCAGATCGGCGAAGGCATCCTCGGAACCGGCGATGTACTCGGCCATGGCGACACTGGCGTCGTTGCCGGACTGAATGATGATACCGCGCAGCAGATCGTCGATGGCGGCCTGGGTACCTTCCTTCAGGAAGGTACGCGAGCCGCCCATGCGCCAGGCCTTGACGCTGACCGGCGCCTGGTCCTGGAGTGAGATATTGCCGGATTGAATCTCCCGCTCGGCGATGTAGGCGGTCATCATCTTGGTCAGACTGGCCGGAGGCATGGTCTGATCAGCGTTGTGCTCGACGATGATATGGCCGCTGCGGGCGTCCATCAGAATATAGCTGCGGGCTTCCACCGAGGGCGCGCGCGGCACGCTGCTCTGAGCCTGTCCGGTCAGCGGCAGCAGCGCCAGACAGGCGGCGGCGAATAAAAAGAAGATATCGCGAAGGGCAATTCTCTGGATCATGGTTTCCTGCCTGTTAGTACTTCTTGTCGACTCCGGCTCGGGACCGGATACGGTGATGGCCTGTTTCCAACGTCGACGCAGCCGCGAGGCGCGGACCTTGGAAAGAATTCACAGGGCCTGAAATTTCCGGGCCTTAGCGAACCGGCATCGGATTGCCGAAACCGGCCTGCCGGCATGCCTGGCGTGCTTGCTCCTGGTCGTCCAGGCTGGCGAAGGGGCCCAACCACACCTTGTAGTAGGCGCTGTCGTCCGGTTTGCGCACGGTCACTGGCAGCTTCAGCCGGTGGCGCAACTGGCGTTCCAGATCACGGGCGCCGTCCAGAGCCCGGAAAGCGCCGGCCTGGAGATAAAGGTCCCCGGATTCGGCCTGGGTTTTACCAGCCTCCGGGGGAGGGCTGTCCAGCGCCGCACGTACCGCGGTGGGTACGGTGCCCTGACGACGGCCTCCAGGGCGCTTCTCTGGCATCAGAGCTTCCACCCGGACATGGCCGGTACCGTTCTGCTCGATGCCGAGGCGAACCGCGGCGGCCCAGGACAGATCAATGATGCGATCGGAATGGAAGGGACCGCGGTCGTTCACCCGCACCACCAGTTGCTTGTTATTGTCCAGATTGGTGACACGTACGTAAGTGGGTAGTGGCAAGGTGCGATGGGCGGCGGTGAACCGGTACATATCGTAGGGTTCGCCGCTGGAGGTTCGATAGCCGTGAAATTTGCGGCCATACCAGGATGCCAGTCCTTCTTCCTGGTAACCCTCGGAGGAGGGCAGCACATGATAGGTCTGCCCCCATACGGAGTAAGTGGTCGGGTTGCCGTAACGGCTGGGAGGTTCGGCCTTGGGTACCGGTTCCGGCATCCGCTCGACGCTGTGCCGCTCCCGGGCCGGAGGCGGGCTGTCGGTGTCATGGGCGTAACGGTCCGAGCCCGGTGCGCCGGCGGGGTCGCGGGCCGGGGGCTGAGCCGGGGCATCACCGGTGGCGCCGACGGAGGCCGGCGTGGTCGCCGGGGGCGCCAAGCTACAGGCGCCCAGAGCCAGGGCCAGCGCACTGATCAGAAGGGCACGCATCAAGACCTGTCCTCTTCCAGAGCATGGGCCAGCTGCCGGGACAGCTGCAGCACCGCCATGGCGTAGAGTTCGCTGTGGTTGTATCGAGTGATCACGTAAAAGTTGCGCGTCACCATCCAGAATTCGTGTCCTTTTTCACCGGTCAGGTCCAGCAGCGCCACCTGGGTGTCGTCCGCCAGATCAAAACAGTATTCGCTGCCGAGGGTATCATCCTGGCAGCTCACTGCCACTACGCCGTTTTTCCGGGCCGTGGAGAGACTGAAAGAGGGCTTGTAGCCTTTTTTCGCCAACGCCTGATAGCCCTGCCCTTCGATTCTGGCACGGGCGGCCACCGGAAAGCCCGGTTGCCAATGATGACGATGGAAATAATTTGCAACACTGCCGATGGCGTCGGCGGGGCTGTTGACCAGATCGGTGACGCCATCCTGATCATAGTCCACCGCGTAGGCCTGGTAACTGGTGGGGATGAACTGCGCCAGGCCCATGGCGCCGGCGTAGGAGCCGGTGATCTCACTGGCGTTGATATGGGCCTGATTCTCCATCTCCATCAGGGCCACCAACTGACCGCGGAAGAAAGATGCCCGCGGGGGATAGTCGAAGCCCAGGGTGGTCAGGGCGTCGAGCACCCGGTAGGTACCCTTATGACGGCCGTAGTAGGTTTCCACGCCGATGATGGCGAGGATGATTTCACGGGGCACGCCATACTCGGCTTCGGCCCGGGCCAGGTCCTGTTGATTCTCCCTGGCGAAGGCGACGCCGGCATCGACCCGTTCCTGCTGTAAAAAGATTTTCTGATAGCGGGCCCAGGTCATGGTGTGTTCCGCGGGACGCGCGATGGACTCGAGAATCTTGTCCTGACGTCGGGCCTGGGACAGCAGTTCCCGGGCCCGTTTTTCGTCCACGCCTTTTTTCACCACTTCCTGGATCAGGGCTTCCGCCTGGGGATGACGGGCATATCCTTGCTCTTCGGCAAAGGCCATGGCCGCGGGGAAAACAGCGGCGAGGAAAGCAAAGGGGGTGAGCAGGGCGGACAGTCTTACACCCATGAGTTTCTCCATAAAAACAGGGGGGATGGGGCTGGGGCCATAATATCGGGGTCGGCGAGGTTAAACCATGATCGCGGCGCGCGCCGCGCCGGCGGCCGACCCCAATTGCTGACCATGGAATCCGCCGCCAGTTCAGAAGTTGATGAAGCGCCGGTGGGTGTGGATCGACATCAACATGCCGAAACTGGCCAGCAGGGTGACGATCGAGGTGCCGCCGTAGCTGACCAGTGGCAGCGGTACCCCGACCACGGGCAGCAGGCCGGATACCATGCCCACGTTGACGAACACGTAGATGAAAAAGGTCATGGTCAGAGCCGCCGCCAGCAATCGGCTGAAGGTTTCCTGGGCCTGCCAACTGATGAAGAAGCCGCGTCCGATGATCACCAGATAGACCGCCAGTAACAGCAGGAACCCGATCAGACCAAACTCTTCCCCAAGCACGGCGAGAATGAAATCGGTGTGGGACTCCGGCAGGAAATCCAGCCGCGACTGGGTGCCGTCCTGCCACCCCTTGCCGCCGATGCCGCCGGAGCCGATGGCGGTTTTTGACTGGATGATGTTCCAGCCCGCGCCGCGCGGGTCCGCCTCCGGATTCAGGAACGTATCCACCCGGGTGCGCTGGTAATCGTGCAGAACGAAGAAATACATCAGCGGCGCGGCCACCACCAACACCAGCACCGCCAGCCCGATCAGGCGCCAGGACAGACCGGCCATGAACAAGACCACCAGGCCGGCGGCGGCAATCAGCAGCGCGGTGCCCAGATCCGGCTGCATGGCGATCAACACCGTCGGCAGGAAGATGAGCACCAGTGAGCCGAGCACATTGCGTTTTGACGGTGGCAGAGTACGGTCGCTGAAGAACCAGGCGACCATCGCCGGTACCGCGAGTTTCATCAATTCCGCGGGCTGAAAGCGGCCGATGCCGGGCAGACTCAGCCAGCGCTGTGCGCCCTTGGCCTCGGTGCCCACAAGAATAACCAGTGCCAACAGGGCCAGGCCGACGCCGTACACCAGAGGGGCCCAGAAACGGAATGTCCTCGGTGGTAGTTGCGCCAGCACCAGCATCATCAGCAAACCGCCACCGAAGCGGATGGCCTGACGGATCACCGTATCCAGGCTGCCGCCGCTGGCACTGTAGAGGACCGCCAGGCCGCCCAGCATGGTCAGCAGAAGGGCCGCCAGCAGCGGTGGGTCCAGGTGCAGACGCGTGGCTACCGGAGTGCGGAAGATGGCATGACCACCGTTGTCGGTGGTTCTGACCGGATCGACTTGACTCATGGGGTAGCCGTCCTGGTCGAGGTGGTGGAGGCGGTGGTGGTCGGCGCGGGCGGCCCATTCTGTATCGGTGGACGCGCCAGCGGTTCCGGAATATGCAGGTCGCCGTCTTCATTCAACAGCCAGGCGTCCATCACCTGACGGGCCACTGGCCCGGCCACGGAGCCGCCGTGACGGCCGTTCTCCACCATCACCGCCACGGCGATGGCCGGATTCTCAACCGGCGCGAAGGATACGATCAGAGCATGGTCAAGCATGCGTTCCGCCAATTCCGCCTCGTTATAGGTTTCTTCCTGGCCAACCGAAAACACCTGAGCGGTGCCGCTTTTGGCGCCCATATGATAACGGGCGTCCTTGGCCATGACACGGCCGGTACCGCGATTGCTGTGGACAACCGCCTCCATGGCGTGCTTCATGCGCTCCCAGTCCCGAGGGTCCTTGAGCACGATGTCCGGGCGACGTGGCGGATGGGTTTCATCGGCGGCCAGGGTGGGCACCACCTGATGGCCGTCGTTGGCGAGTATCGCCGTGGCCACCGCCAGTTGCAGCGGTGTGGTGAGCATGAAGCCTTGTCCAATACTGGTGTTGATGGTGTCGCCATGGAACCAGGGCGCGTTACGAGCGGCCCGCTTCCATTGGCGGGAGGGCATGTTCCCCTCGGATTCGTTGAGCAGGTCGATGCCGGTGGCTTCGCCGATGGAGAAACCGATCATGAAATCGTGCATGCGGTCGATGCCGAGCCGGAACCCCATATCGTAGAAATAAGTGTCACAGGATTGCACCACCGCTTTTTCCATATCCACCTGGCCATGCCCCCAGCGCTTCCAGTCCCGGTAGCGGTGCGGATTGCCCTCCAGGCTGAAATAGCCGGGGTCGTGGATGGTCCTCTCCCAATTGGTGACGCCGGCATCCAGGCCCGCCAGACCGAGCATGGGTTTCACCGTGGAACCCGGCGGATAACGGCCCTGCAAGGCGCGGTTGAACAGGGGGTGGTCGTGATCCTGCTGATATCGGGCATAGTCCTTATGGGAGATGCCGGTAACGAACAGATTGGGATCGAAGCCCGGGCGGCTGACGAAGGCGAGCACGCTGCCGTCGCGGGGATCAATGGCGACCACCGCGCCGCGCCGCTCGCCGAGGGCGTCATAGGCGGCCTGCTGCACTTTCAGATCCAGGGACAGACGCAGATCGTCACCGGGTATCGGTGGCTGCTCTTCCAGAACCCGCAGGATCCGGCCGCGGGCGTTGGTTTCCACCTGACGATAGCCAACCTGCCCGTGCAGCCGATGCTCGTAATAGCGCTCCACGCCGGTGCGGCCGTAATAATGGGTGCCGCTGTAGTTACGCTGTTCGGCCAGGGTCATGTTGTCCAGATCCTCGGCACTGAGGCGGTTGACGTAACCGAGCACGTGGGAAAACAGATGGCTGTGAGGGTAAAAGCGCACCGGTGAGGCCGTTACCCTGGCACCGGGCAATTCGTGTTGATGCACCGCGATGCGGGCAATCTCCTCCTCGGTGAGCCGGCCACGCAGTGGAATCGGCTCCCACGGGCGGCGGGCGCTGGTGCGGCGCCGCTCGAACCGCTCCAGGTCGTCGTCGGTAAGCGGGATCAAGCGGCGGATACGATCCAGTGTGTCGTTGAGGTCCGCGCTTTGTTCCACCGCCAGTTCCAGGGTGAAATCCGGCCGGTTCACCGCCAGGATTTCCCCGTTGCGATCGGTGATCAGGCCGCGCGGAGGCGACATCGCCTGGGTCAGCACCCGGTTGTTGTCACTAAGAGTGGTGAACCGGCTGTGCTGGGCAATCTGCAGCCAGGCCATGCGCCCGACCAGTACCAGTGACAACACCAGCACCAGCGCCACCGCCACCAGCAGACGCAGGCTGAACAGACGGTGCTCGTGATGGTGGTCCTTGAGGGTCAGCGGTTGGCGCATGTGGACCCTGTGATCGGTTCCGTGACCGGTCGCCATGGCACGGTGATCGGAACGAAATGTGAGTGTGGATCGCGCATGGCAGCCAGATTACCGGGTGGTTTTGCTCAGCGATGATAGGGGTGGCCGGCAAGCAGCGTCCAGCCACGATACAGCTGTTCGGCAAGTAATACCCGCACCAGAGGGTGCGGCAGCGTCAACGCCGACAGCGACCAGCGCTCGTCGGCGTCGGCGGACAATCTGGCACACAACCCATCCGGGCCTCCCACCAGCAGCGCCAGATCCTGCCCGAGATCCCGCAATTCGCCGAGGCGTTGTGACAGCATGGGCGTATCCACCGCTTTGCCGGTGACCTCCAGAGCCACCACGCGGGCGCCGGGCAGTTTCTCCAGCCGCTTGCGGATGGCCTCACCCTCGGTCCGCACCAAAGCGGCGACGTCGCCCTTGGCCCGCTTGGGCAGTGGGATCTCCTCCAGCAGCAGGCGCATGTCCGGCGGCAGCCGCTTCTGGTATTCCTGGAAGCCCTGCTCGACCCAGGCCGGCATGCGGGTGCCGACGGCAAACAGATGGATGCGCATAGACTCTCCTGCGGCGCCCTCCTGAACCGGCCCTGAGTGATGCCGGCTCAGGCAAATGGGACTGCGAAACGGCTGGCGGGTTCAGCCCGGATCCTTGTTGGCCGGCGTGCCGGTCCGCTCGGGATGGTGATCCGGATTGCGCCATAGACGTTCCAGATCATAGAACTCGCGAGTGGCGGGCAGCATCAGATGGACAATGACGTCACCGAGATCCACCAGGATCCACTCGGCGCCTTTTTCGCCTTCGGTACCCAGCGGGCGATAACCGGCCTGTTTGGCCCGTTCCACCACGTTGTCCGCCAGGGCTTTGACGTGGCGGTTGGAGGTGCCGCTGGCGATGACCATATCGTCCGCCACACTGGTGAGCTCGCGAACATCCAGGTGGGTGACGTTCCGTGCTTTCAGCTCTTCGAGAGCGTCGAGTACCAGATCCAGCAGAGAGGTGTCAGAACTCATGGGGCCTCGTTGTTTCCATTGTATTGGCGCCGGTATTGGTAGTGGCGTCGGTATTGGTAGTGACGTCGATGTTGGTAATGGCGTCGGTATCGGGTTCTATGATTCCGGGCGCCGCCGGGGCAGCGGATGTCCGCACATTATACAAACCATGGCGGCGGATATGCGCTTCCACCACGGAGGTCAGGGCACGGCATTGTCCCCGATGCTCCAGCGCCTCGCGGATGGCGGTGGCGGAAATGTCCATATGCGGATGCGTCAGCATCAGCCGGCGCCCCGCCGGAAGGGTCTGCAGCAGGCGCGCCTGGCCGCGTGGAAAGGCCTTTTCCACCGCCGGCAGCGGTGCCGGCGCGCCGGGGCGGGGGACCACCGCCAGATGGCACAGGGCGGCGAAGCGGCGCCAGCCGTGCCATTGATGCAGGCTGGCGAAGCTGTCGGCGCCGATCATGAACACCAGTGGCCGCCGCCGGCCAATGAGGCGGCGAAAGTGCTGCAACGTCAGGTGAGTGTAGGACGGGCCGGCCTGCCGCAACTCCCAGTCATCCGCCTGCAGGGCCGGATGTCCGGCGCAGGCCAGGCGCACCATGGCCAGGCGCTGGCTGGCGTTCGCCAAGGGCTGGGGCCGATGTGGCGGCACCGCGTTGGGCAGCAACCGCACCGGTGCGTCACCGAGCACCTGGGACACGGCCAGGGCGGCGCGCACATGGGCGCCATGAACCGGGTCGAAGGTGCCGCCGAACAGGATAAGAGGCCGGACGCCGGACGCCGGATACTGGACGCTAACCATGGAGACCTCCCGGCTTTAGCGTCTGGCGTCTGGCGTCTGGCGTCTGGCGATGAGGCTGGAGATTCAGAATCCGCTCCCGTTACTGACGCACATGCCCGTCGCCCAGCACCACCCATTTTTGACTGGTCAGCCCTTCCAGGCCCACCGGGCCCCGGGCATGGAGCTTATCGGTGGAAATACCGATCTCCGCGCCCAGGCCGTATTCGAAGCCGTCGGCGAAGCGGGTGGAAGCGTTGACCATCACCGAGCTGGAGTCCACTTCGGCGAGAAAACGCCGTGCCCGGGTGTAGTTCTCGGTGATGATTGCTTCGCTGTGCTGGGAACTGTAGCGATGGATGTGATCCATGGCCTGATCCAGACCATCGACGAGGCGAATCGCCAGAATCGGTGCCAGATACTCTTCTTCCCAGTCGCTTTCCGTGGCGGCGGCGATGTCCTTCAGCAGCGCCCGGGTGCGTTCGCAGCCCCGCAGCTCCACACCCTCTTCCCGGTACATCCGCGCCAGCTCTGGCAGCACGGTGGCGGCGATGTCCCGGTGCACCAGCAGCGTTTCCATGGTGTTACAGGTGCCATAGCGCTGGGTTTTGGCGTTGTAGGCGACCTTGATCGCCTTGTCGGCATCGGCGTCCACATCGATGTAGGTGTGGCAGTTACCGTCCAGATGTTTGATCACCGGCACCCGTGCTTCCCGGCTGATACGCTCGATCAGGCCCTTGCCGCCACGGGGAACGATCACGTCCACGTATTCGGGATGGGTGATCAACTCGCCCACCGCGGCGCGGTCGGTGGTTTCCAGTACCTGTACCGCGGTTTCCGGCAGGCCGGCGGCGGCCAGGCCCTGGCGCAGGCAGGCGGCGATGGCCTGATTGGACTCAATGGCTTCGGAACCGCCACGCAGAATCGCCGCGTTGCCGGATTTCAGGCACAGTGCCGCCGCGTCGATGGTGACGTTGGGACGGGATTCGTAAATGATGCCGATCACGCCCAGGGGCACGCGCATGCGGCCCACCTGGATGCCGGACGGACGATAGTTCAAATCGGTGATTTCCCCCACCGGATCGGCCAGCGCGATGACCTGCTCGAGCCCTTCCACCATGCCTTCGAAGCGTGCCGGGGTCAGTTCCAGGCGATCCAGCAAGGCCGCGTCCAGGCCGTTGTCGCGGCCCCGCGCCAGGTCGCCCTGGTTGGCGGCGAGAATGGTGTCACGGTGCTCGCGCAACGCCCCGGCGATGGCCATCAGGGCATTGTTCTTGTCACCGGCGCTGGCCCGGGCCATGGCGCGGGCGGCGTCGCGGGCCTGCTCGCCCACGTTGGCCATGTACTGCTGGATATCCATGTGTTCTGTCATGCCGTGTCGATCGGAAGCCCCATAGTATAGGTGCAGGACGACAGCGGCGAAACCGGCGCCGTCACGCTGCTCCGGTGCGGGCCTCCAGGACACGCACCATCGGTGTGCGGCGGGTACGCGGAATGGGCAGCCGCTGGTAGTAATCCGCCGGGTCGTGAATGTCGAGATGGTGGAAACCGAGGGCGCGAAAATGGGCCCGGCTCTGCTCATTGGAGTCGAAGTGGAAGCTGACCTGGCTGCGGGACAGGACACCGAGCACGCCACCCAGGGTTTTCAGGGTCCGCTGAATACGGCGGTTGGCGTAAAGCGGATAATTGTCGGTGAGATAACGGCCGTCGGGAAAGCCGGCCAGCGATGTCGCCAGCCGTTGCCAGAACGGGCTGATCGAGGCCAGCGAGAAATAGTTGATCAGGCCTTCGGTGACCACCGCCACCGGCTTGTCCGGGGCGAAGCGGGCCAGCAGGGCGGGCACGCTGTCTTCGCCTTGTTCCAACAGAATGTTGACCGGTTCCACCCGGTGCCGGTCGCCAAGCGCACCGAGCCGCGCCAGCAGCCGTCGTTTGCGCCGGGCCATGTCCGGCAGATCCGCTTCCACATAGGTCATGTGGGGGTACTGCTGGCGAAAACGATAGCCGCGCGGGCTCAGACCGCAGGCGATTTCCAGAATCTGCAGGTCCGGGTAGTGCTCTATCAGTGACCGCAGGCGGGCGTCGATGAGGTAATGGCGTTGCAGCAGGAAGGTGCGGATATTGCCGCCCAGCAGTTGCTTGCCCACCGCCTCGAAGGGGGTCATCGCATGGTATAGCAAGGCCCCGGCGCGGGTCTGGAAATCCGCCGAGGAAAGCCCGTTACGCACCCACACCTGGCCGGTATAAAGAGCGGTAAAGCTGATCGAGGAGGTGTCCAGACGCTGCGGCATAGGTTGTTCCTGGCGACGATGACAATAATGTGAACCGACCCTAGCAGAACGGCGGGTTCCGAGCGGGCCAATCCGGGCCTGACCCGGGGCCGCCGTCAACGGAGCCCAGTGGTTGTAGAGGGAGCAGAGAGAGGCCGGATCAAGTCCGGCATGGCGTTTTCAGGTTTTGGCGTGCCGGCGTGCCGCGTGTAAGCGTGCCAGCGATCGGTCTTACCTTTCCAGAATCGGCGGCAGGGGCTGGCCGGTGAGGCGCAGCACCAGGCTGCTGAGATGTTTCCAGGGATCGCCGGGAGCCATGCCCTTGACGGTGCGGTCGGCGCGGATCGCCAGGGCCTGGGCCTGATGCAACTGGCGCGGCCGCAGGCGCGAAGCCTGGGTTTCCATGGCGCGCATGCGGGCGGGTGGCATGCGTGGCGGGTTGCCGCCGGTGAGCAGGGCGTCCAGGCCGCGCAGGTGGCGGCTCAGGGCCCACAGGATCACCGGCGGCTCCACGCCCTCGGCCCGCAGTGTTCGCAGGACCCGCAGGGCGCGGGCGGGATCGCCCTGGGCGGTGGCGTCGGTGAGATCGAAAGGCGTGTAACGGCTGGAATCGCCCACCGACTGTTGCACGGTTTCCGGGGTCACGTGGCCGTCCTCGGCCAGCAGGGCCAGTTTGTCCACCTCCTGGGCGGCGGCCAGCAGGTTGCCTTCACTGCGCTGGATCAGCAGTTCCAGGGCGTCTTCGTCCGCGTTGAGACCGCGGCTGGCCAGACGGTCCCGCAACCAGGGGTAAAGCTGGCGCCCTTCCACCGGCCAGATCTCGATGACCGCGCCGCAACCGTCCAGCGCCTTGACCCAGGCGCTACCCCAGTCCTTGCGACGGTCCAACCGTGAACAGCGGATCAGCAGCAGGGTGTCGGGGGAGGGGCTGGCCATCAGGTCCCGCAGGATCTGGCTGCCGGCTTTGTCCGGGCGCTTGTCGTTGAGCACGACCTCAAGGATTCGGCGGCCGCCAAACAGGCTCAGGCTTTGCGCTTCGTTGAGCAGGGCGTTCCAGTCGATGCCGGTGTCGGCGCTGAAACGCTGTCGCTCCTCGAAGCCGCGCTGGCGGGCCGCGGCCCGCAGGGCGTCCAGGGTTTCGTCTTGTTGCAACGGCTCGTCGCCGGCCACCAGATAGACCGGCAGCAGCTCTTCGCCGTTGAGGTGTTTGCCCAGTTGGTCCGCGCGCAGCCGCATGGCGGTCAGTTCCGTTGTACTTTGCGGGAAGCGTCCGCCAACTGGTTGATCAGGCGGTAGACGATGTCGTCGTACAGATCCTGGCGGATCATTTCTTCCTCGTCGGACGAGGCGGTGATGTTGTCCGGGTAGTAGGCCAGGTTACGCAGTGCCCGGATGTGGCGGGGCGGGTTGAGTGGCGCCTGGGTGTCGCGGTCGATCAACTGCCACACCAGTTCATAATGCAATTCCAGTTCGGCGATCCGCCCGCGCTCGTCCACCGCCGCCGTGCGCCGGTCCCAACGTTCGTCGATGACCCGGATCACGTAGGGCGACTCGCCATGCAGCAGTACGCCCAGCGGCGTCAGCTCCCGTTCCAGGGTGTAGCGCAATTGAGCGGTGCCACCAGCCAGGGTGACACTCTCGAATTGCGGGGTGTGGGTCTGGCCGCGCAACTGCCAGCCGCTGCACGCCGTCAGAAGAAGTGTGGCGAGAACAAGCAACAGTGTGCGATGTGGGACGAGCGTCATGACGATCTCCGTGAGCTGTTGACCTCGCGTTGGCGGTCTTGCCGGTTAGGGCGCCGCCTCTGAACAACGTCATGCCGGACTTGTCCGGCATCTCCATCCACGGAGCCATGCGCTCTCCGGAGGGAGATCCCGGGTCAGGCCCGGGATGACGGGGTGTATTCAGAAACGCTTTAGTTGGCAACCATTAGTTGACGACAAGGTTAACCAGTTTGCCGGGCACCACGATGACCTTGCGCACGGTCTTGCCGTCGATGAACTTGCGCACGTTCTCTTCGGCCATGGCCAGCGTTTCCAGGGCAGCGTTGTCGGCGTCCGCCGGTGCTTCCAGTTTGGCGCGCACCTTGCCATTTACCTGCACCACCAGTTCCACACTGTCCTTGACCAGAGCGCTTTCGTCCACTTCGGGCCAGACGGCGTCGATCACCGCGTCATCATGGCCCAGTGCCCGCCACAACTGGTGCGAGGCGTGGGGAATAATGGGTGACAGCAACAGCACCGCGGCTTCCAGCGCTTCCTGACGGACCGCGCCTGCCTGTGGATCATCGGCGGCAAGACGGCCGGTGTCGTTGATCAACTCCATCACCGCGGCGATGGCGGTATTGAAGGTGTAACGGCGGCTGAAGTCGTCGCTGACCTTCTGAATGGTCTCATGGGTCTTGCGGTGCACGGCCTTGGCGTCGGCACTCAGTGTGTTCGCATCCAGTGCCGGGGCGGCGCCGTCTTCGACATGCTCGGCCACCATCCGCCACAAGCGCTTGATAAAGCGGTGCGCGCCTTCGACGCCGGCGTCGTTCCATTCCAGCGACTGTTCCGGTGGCGCCGCGAACATCATGAACAGCCGCACGGTATCGGCACCGTATTGCTCGATCATCTGCTGTGGGTCCACGGTATTGCCCTTGGACTTGGACATCTTGGCCCCGTCCTTGAGCACCATGCCCTGGCACAGCAGCCGCTTGAACGGTTCGTCGCTGTCGAGCAGGCCGGCGTCACGCATCAGCTTGTGGAAGAAGCGTGAGTAGAGCAGGTGAAGGATGGCGTGTTCGATGCCGCCCACGTACTGGTCCACCGGCAGCCAGTAATTGGCGGCGGCGGGGTCCAGCATGGCCTGGTCACTGTCCGGACTGGCGAAGCGGGCGAAGTACCAGCTCGATTCCATGAAGGTGTCGAAGGTGTCGGTTTCGCGCAGGGCGGGCTGGCCGTTGTACTCGGTTTTCGCCCACTCCGGGTCCGCCTTGATCGGCGAGGTGACGCCGTCCATCTCCACGTCCTCGGGCAGCACCACCGGCAATTGGTCCTCGGGCACCGGCACCTGGCTGCCGTCTTCCAGAGTCAGCATCGGGATCGGTGCGCCCCAGTAGCGCTGGCGGGATACACCCCAGTCGCGCAGACGGTAGTTGACCTTCTTTTCGCCCAGGCCGCGCTCACTGAGCCAGGCGGCAATGGCGTCGAAAGCCGCCTCGGAGGTGAGGCCGTCGAATTCGCCGCTGTTGACCAGCTTACCCTTGACGGTAAAGGCCTCCTTGGTCAGATCGATGGTTGCGTCGCCGGCGGGTTCGATCACCTGGCGGATCGGCAGATCGTATTTCCGCGCGAACTCAAAATCGCGCTGGTCGTGGGCGGGCACCGCCATCACCGCCCCGGAGCCGTAGTCCATCAGCACGAAGTTGGCGATCCACACCGGTACTTCCTCGCCGCTGATCGGGTGGAGAGCATAGCGGCCGGTGAATACGCCTTTTTTCTCCATGGTGGCGAGATCCGCCTCGGCCACTTTGGTATGGGTGCATTCGTCAATGAAAGCGGCGATGTCCGCGTTGTCCCGGGCGGCCAGTCGCGCCACCGGATGCTGTGCCGCCACCGCCACATAGCTGACCCCCATAAGGGTGTCCGGGCGGGTGGTGTAGACGCTCAGGGCGTCGTCGCTGTCCCGCAACGCGAAGTCAAGCTGCACGCCTTCGGACCGGCCGATCCAGTTGCGCTGCATGGTCTTGACCTGTTCCGGCCAGCCGTCCAGCTGATCCAGGTCTTCCAGCAATTGATCCGCGTAGGCGGTGATTTTCACGAACCACTGGGGAATGTCCTTGCGCTCCACCAGAGCGCCGGAGCGCCAGCCGCGTCCGTCGATCACCTGTTCGTTGGCGAGCACGGTCTGGTCCACCGGATCCCAGTTGACGGTGGACATTTTCTTGTAGACCAGACCCTTCTCGTAAAGCCGGGTGAAGAACCACTGCTCCCAGCGGTAGTACTCCGGGCGGCAGGTGGCCAGCTCGCGGCTCCAGTCATAGCCGAAACCGAGCTGTCTGAGCTGGCGCTTCATGTAGTCGATGTTCTCGTAGGTCCAGTGCGCCGGCGCGCTCTGGTTCTTCACCGCCGCGTTTTCCGCGGGCAGGCCGAAAGCGTCCCAGCCCATTGGCTGCATCACGTTCTTGCCCTGCATGCGCTGATACCGGCTGATTACATCGCCGATGGTGTAGTTGCGCACATGGCCCATGTGTAGTCGACCGGAGGGATAAGGGAACATGCTCAGGCAATAGAATTTTTCCTTGCCCGGTTGCTCGGTGACTTTGAAGGTCTCCTGATTCTCCCAGTATTCCTGGGCTTCCCGTTCTACCTGGTCGGGGCGATACTGTGCGTCCATCGGTTCTCTTAGCGTTAGGTCAATGGGTGTCTGGCAGTGTGTCGTCGAATAAGTCATGTCGCATGACCGGCGGGCGGTGCGCGAGCCGGGCACATGCGGATACATGAAGGGAACATAGGATACATGAGCGGGGCGCGGGCAGACAGCGAATGGACGAGGTAATGATTCTGGGCATGGTGGCGCTGGTGATGGCCGGCGCTACCCTGCCGGCGGTGGTCGCCCGGTTTTACCCGCCGGTACCGCGGCGGCGCGCTTCCTCGCCGCCGCGGGCGGGGGGGGTACTGGGGGCGGGGCGGCGCCGTGACGGTGAAGGGTACCGCCTCAACACACTGGGTCTGAAGCGGTTACGGGTGGCGCTGGAACTGGCCCGTGAGCGGCAATTGCCGTTGCTGCTTTGCGGTGGCGCTCCCGGCGGCCAACCTTTGCTGCCGGAGCAATCCGAGGCCGCGCTGATGGCCGAGGTGGTGCGCCGGCGCTGGCCGGACGCGCCCCTGATGCTGGAACAAGAGAGCCGCAATACCTGGCAAAACGCGGTGATGGCGGCCCGGATTCTGCGCCTTCGCGGTATCGAGAGCCTGATGTTGGTCACCGATCAGGCTCACCTGTGCCGTGCCACGCTTTGTTTTCAGGCCCAGGGTCTGGAAGTGACGCCTCACCCGGCTACCTTGTTGCCGCGCCGCCCCTGGATGCCCTCCGCCGGGGCGCTGTCGCAGATGCCGGTGATCTGGCGCGAGTGGCTGGCGCTGATCTGGTATCACTGCAAATACCCGTTGTGACGATCGCGGTAAAAACGGCGCGGGTAAGCAACACGCTGATTCGCTGTCAGGCGGAGTGCCACCCGGCAGGTTGCCAAGGTCTGCACTGCAAAGCCGCTGTGGGAAGCTGGCTTGCCAGAGAATGGGTCTGAGATAGTACTCACACTGTATTCGCTGGCAAGCCAGCTTCCCACAGCGGCTTCGTGGCGACCTCTGAATGAACGTCATCAAAAGCTTGGCGGGTTTAGCGGGTAAGCGTTTACCAGATGGTCCTCACCAGCACATGGCTGAGCAGGGTCACCACCACGATGCCCACCAGGTTGAGGAGGAAGCCAGCGCGGATCATGTCGCTGATGCGCAGATGGCCGGTGCCGAAAACAATGGCGTTGGGTGGCGTCGCCACCGGCATCATGAAGGCGCAACTGGCGGCGATGGCGGCGGGAATCGCCAGCAGTTCCGGTGACATGCCCTGCGACACCGCCAGGGCGCCAAGCAGCGGCAGAAAAGCGGCGGCGGTGGCGGTGTTGGAGGTGACCTCGGTCAGAAAGATGATCACCATGACCACCATGCCGATCAACAGCACCAGCGGCAGGAAACCAAGCGCTCCCATGCCCTGGGCGATCCAGTCGGCGAGCCCGGTGGCGCGGATCTGAGCGGCCAGGGACAGGCCGCCGCCGAACAGCAGCAGCACGCCCCAGGGCAGCTTGCCGGCATGGCCCCAGCTCATCAGGAAATCCCGGTTCTTGAGGCTCACCGGCACCAGGAACAAGGCGATGGCCGCCGCCATGGCAATACTGGTGTCGTTGATTCCCGGCACGACTTTGGCGATCAAAGGCTGGAATACCCAGGCGAAGGCGGCGCACAAAAACACCACCGCGACCCCTTTTTCACCCCGGGACAACGGTCCCATCGCCTTGAGCTCGTTGTTGATCAGAGCGTCGCTGTCGGCCAGTTTTTCCGCTTTGCGCAGGCCGCCCCGGGTCAGCCACAGCCAGGTCACGACCAGCATCACCACCGACACCGGCACCCCCACCAGCATCCACTGGCCGAAGCCAATGTGAATATCGTAATTGTCCTTCAGAAAGGCAATCAGCAGCGCGTTGGGTGGCGTGCCGATCAGGGTGGCGATGCCGCCGATGCTGGCGGCGTAGGCGATGCCCAGCAACAGGCCGATGGAGAGACGTTCGCTGTGCGGATTGTCCTCGCCGAGCAAGGTGATCACCGACATGCCGATGGGCAGCATCATGATGGAGGTGGCGGTGTTGCTGACCCACATGCTGAGAAAGGCGGTGGCGAGCATGAAACCGGCCACCTGGTAGGCGGGTTGGCTGCCGACGGCGCGCAGGGTCATCAGGGCGATGCGCTTGTGCAGATTCCAGCGTTCCATGGCCAGCCCCAGCATGAAACCGCCGAGAAACAGAAAGATCGCCGGGTTGGCGTAGGGCGCGGACGCCTTGTCCACGGTGCTGATGCCCAGGGCGGGCGCCATCAGAATCGGCAGCAGGGAGGTGACCGGAATCGGGATTGCCTCGGTGGACCACCAGGTGGCCATTAACAAGGTCAGGCCCACGGTACGCCAGCCTGCTTCACTCAAGGTGCCGGGCGGATCGGTGAGCAGGCAGGCCAACAACAGCAGGGGGCCGAGAAACAGGCCGATCCAGGCGGCGATATCGGTGTCTTTCTTGATCTCGGCCTGATGCCGGGCAGCGTCGGTCATTGACCACTCCTGGGGCGCATAACGAAAAACAAACCAGTATGCGCTCAGGCCTGGACGCTGGGAATTAGACTTATCGCTAGGACGGCGGGGAGAGGCTCGCCGGGTCCAGAGTGCGCAAGGCGTCGAAATGGGTCAGAAAGATTCGGCCATGCAGGTGTTCCGGGAAGGGGGAGCGGCGCAAACGATCCATCACCGGGCCTTTGACCTCGGACAAATGCAGCGTGACACCGGCGTCCCCCAGCCGTTGATTGAGGCTTTCCAGGCTGTCCAGCGCGCTGGCGTCGATCTGGTTGACCGCCGAGCACAGCAGTACCACGTGGCGGACCTGGGGACGCTGCATCACGCCGTCGTAGATCTGATCCTCCAGATGGCGGGCATTGGCGAAGTAAAGAGACTCGTCCACCCGCAGCGACAGCACGGAGGGGGACACTTGCACCTGATGCCGCTGCACATTGCGGAAATGCTCGGTGCCGGGCACCTGGCCCAATTCCGCCACATGGGGCTGGCCGGTGCGCCACAGGAACAACAGCAGCGACGACAGCACCCCGGCGATCACGCCCACTTCCACGCCCATCAGCAGCACACCAGCCATGGTCACGGCCATGGCCAGGCCGTCCGCGCGGGAATAGCGCCAGGTGCGGGCCAGGGCGCCAAGGTCCACCAGGCTGAGCACGGCGACGATGATGGTGGCGGCCAGGGTGGCCTTCGGCAGAGCCTGGAACCAGGGCGTGAAGAACAGGGCAGTCAGGGCGATCCCCACGGCGGTGAGGATGCCAGCCAGGGGGCTGCGGGCGCCGGCATCGAAATTCACCACCGAGCGGGAGAAGCCGCCGGTAACCGGAAAACCGCCGCTCACCGCCGAAGCCAGGTTGGCCATGCCCAGGCCGGTCAGTTCCGCGTTGCTGTCGATGCGTTGACGGCGCTTGGCGGCCAGGGTCTGGGCCACCGACACCGATTCGACGAAGCCGATCAGGCTGATCAGCAAAGCCGGCAGCAGCAGTGCCCGCCACAGTTCCGCATCGAACGCAGGCAGACTCAGATCCGGCAGACCGCCGGGAATGGCGCCCACCGTGGCCACGCCTGCCTGATGCAGATTCAGGCCTTCCACCGCCAGGGTGGTGAGGATCACCGCCAGCACCGGCGCCGCCTTGCTGACAAGGTCCGCCGCCGACGCGGAAAGACGGGTGCGGGCGAGCAGGGATTTCAGGCCGGAGCGGGCCCAGAACAAGAACGCCAGAGTGAGCAGGCCGAGGACCACCGTGGTCCATTGAATCCGGCCGATTTGCGCCACCAGGGCCCCCCCCAGAGCCCACAGTGTGTCACCGTGCAAGGGAATACCCAGCAGATGTTTGAGCTGGCTGGCGGCGATCAGCAGACCGGAAGCGGAAATAAAACCGCCGATCACTGAATGACTGAGCAGGTTCGCCACCCAGCCGAGACGCAGCAGGCCCATGCCGACCAGCATCAGCCCGGAGAGCAACGCCAGTACCGTGGTGGCGAGCAGGAAAGTGGCGCTGTCACCGCCGGCCACCTGACCGGCGGCCGCGGCGGTCATCAATGAGATCACCGCCACCGGCCCCACCGCCAGGGTGCGACTGGAGCCGAACAGGGCGTAGGCCACCAGCGGCAGAATGCTGGCATAGAGCCCCATCTGCGCCGGAACACCGGCGAGTAGCGCGTAAGCCAGGCTCTGCGGGATCAGCATCAGGGTGACGATCACCGCCGCCAGGCCATCGGCGCTCAGATCCCGGCGCTGATAGCCGGCCAGCCAGCGTGACGCCGGCAGCCAGGACGGCAGTGACGGGCGGCGGCGAGGGGAGGCCGGACTCACCGTTGGTGAGCCCGGTAATGGAGCAGGGTCATTTGGTTGGACCGGTGAGCCATTCGTGGCCTTTCAGCATCAGGTCGAAATAGATGCGCGGCATGGCCTTGGCCTTGAGCCACCAATACAGCGAGCGGGCCTGGGTGGGGGCCAGCGGAAAAGTGGGCTGCAGTACGCCCTGGTAGCCGAATTCCGCCAGGATCACCTTGCCTTTTTCCACGGTCAGCGGGCAGGCGCCGTAGCCGTCATAGGCGGCGCCGGGGGACCGGCCGTCGAGCACCGACAGCAGGTTTCCGGCCAGTACCGGCGCCTGTTTGCGTACCGCCGCGGCGGTCTTGGCGTTGCTGGTGCCGGCCGCGTCGCCAAGGGCGAAGACATTGGCGAAGCGCGGATGTTGCAGGGTGGCCGGATCCAGATCGACCCAGCCGTTGCCGTTGGCCAGTGGGCTGTCAGCGACGAACGCCGGCGCTTTTTGTGGCGGTGTCACGTGCAACAGGTCAAAGCTCTCTTCCCGCTCCCGTGCGTTACCGTCCTGATCCTTGTCCACGAACCAGGCTTTGCGATGGCCCGCGTCCACCGCTTTCAGGGTGCTGCGGAAGTTCAGAGTGGCGCTGTAGCGCTGTACGTATTCCATCAACGGCGGCACGAAGTCGGCGACGCCGAACAGCGCCTCGCCGGCATTGTGGAAGTGCACGTCGATATTTGGCAGCGCGCCGCGTTGCTCCCAGTGATGGCAGGACAGGTACATGGCTTTTTGCGGCGCGCCGGCGCATTTGATGGGCATCGGCGGTTGCGTGAACAGGGCGCGGCCATGTTTCAGGTTCTGCACGCATTCCCAGGTATAGGGCGCATGCTCGAACAGGTAGTTACTGGTCACGCCGTTGTGGCCGAGGCTGTCGCGCAGGCCTTCCACCGCGTCCAGATCCAGTTCCAGGCCGGGGGCGACGACCAGCGCGCGATAGCCGAGGCGGTCGCCATCATCCAGGATCACCTGGTTGCGCTCCGGATCGAAACCGGCGACCCGGGCCCGGATCCATTTGCTGCCTCGTGGCATCACCTGGGTCATCGGCCGGGCGGTATCGCGGCGGCGGAAGGCGCCGGCGCCGACCAAAGTCCAGGCGGGCTGGTAATAATGAGTGTCGCGCGGTTCCACCACCGCGACATTCAGGGACGGACGCCGCTTCAGCAGGCTGGCGGCGGCGGCCAGTCCACCGGCGCCACCGCCGATGATCAGCACATCCCAGTCGTTGGCCGGTGAACGGCGGGGGGCGTCAGCGCCTTGCCCCTGCTGCCAGCGTTGCTCCAGGCGGGAGCGCTGTTTTTCCAGGTCATAGCCGGCGGCGGTGGTGGTGGCGAGCACCGTTTGTGGGTCCAGCCGTGAGGACTGCGATAGTGCCCACAGTGTGCTGGAGCGGTTGCCGGTGCGGCAGAAAGCCATGACCGGCGCGCGATTGTCCGCCAGCAGTTGTCCGAAGCGCTGGATCTGATCGTCGCTGATTTCGCCCGGGGTGATTGGCAAATAGTAATATCGCAGGCCGGCTTCGGCGGCGGCTTCGGCCAGAGCCTCGCTGGCGGGCTGGTCCTCGCCTTCACCGTCCGGGCGGTTGTTGATGACGGTGTGAAAGCCGGCTTCGGCCAGGGCCTGCATATCCCCGGGCTGCAGCTGACCGGCCACCGAGATGGCCGGCGTCAGAGTCTTGTAGTCGTTCATTGCGCTCCGCTCTCGTGTCTCTTAAATCGAATTCAGTGGAATCTTCAGATAGTGGACGCCGTTGTCCTCCGCCGGTGGCAGATGGCCGGCGCGCATGTTGACCTGTACCGACGGCAGGATCAGGCGCGGCATACCCAGTCCGGCATCGCGGCTCTCGCGCATGGCGACGAACTGATCCTCACTGACCCCGTCGTGAACATGGATGTTGGCGCGCCGCTGCTCCTCCACGGTGGTTTCCCAGTGGTACTGCTCGCGTCCCTCGGGCAGGTAATCGTGACACAAAAACATGCGGGTCGAGCCGGGTAATTCCAAAAGTTTGCGCACCGACTGGTACAGGGTGCGGGCGTCACCGCCGGGGAAGTCACAACGGGCGGTGCCGTAGTCGGGCATGAACAGAGTGTCGCCGACGAATACCGCGTCGCCGATCCGGTGACTCATGCAGGCCGGAGTATGGCCCGGGGTGTGCAGGGCCACGGCTTCCAGATTACCAACCCGATAATGCTCGCCATCCTCGAACAGGTGATCGAACTGGCCGCCGTCACGGGCGAATTCGGAACCGGCGTTGAAGATCTTGCCGAAGGTGTCTTGCACCGTCCGGATATGAGAACCGATGGCGAGCTTGCCGCCCACCTGTTCCTGAATCCAGGGTGCCGCCGACAGGTGATCGGCGTGGACGTGAGTCTCCAGCAGCCATTCCACGGTGAGGTCGTGCTCGCGCACGTAATCCACCAGCCGCTGGGCGCTGTCGTAACGGGTGCGCCCGGCGGCCGGGTCGTAGTCAAGCACTGAATCCACCACTGCGCAGTGCCGGGTATCCGGGTCGGTCACCACATAGCTGACGGTGTTGGTGTTGGTGTCGAAGAAACTTTGCACTTGCGGACCGGCCATGACCCTATCCATCCAAAACGTTGCGGGATGGCACCGTTATAGGGGGCACGGAAGCGAAAGTCAAATAAGTTATATGCTTATTCTATTTGGGAATAATTGGTTCAGGCCGGTTATAATGCCGGGGCGCCATAAAGGGCCTCGCCGTGGATCTGACGTCCGTTCTCAAAACGCATGATTTCACAGGCGAACGCCCGCTTGCCATTGGCGCTGGCGATGTAATGCACCACCAATTGCTGGCCCGGTTCGTCACAGATGGCGGCCACCAGCTCGAAGTGCAAACCTGGCCGGTCGGCCAATGCCGCTACCCAGTAATCGCGCAGTGCCGCCTTGCCCTGAATACGGCTGGTGCCGACGTAGGGCTCGGCCACCGCGCTGATGAACACCGCGTCGTCGCTGAAGGCGGACACGACCGCTTCCACATCCCCCCGGTTCCAGGCGGCGATCCAGTGGTCGGCGTGTGATTGCAAATCAGCGTGAGTAAGACGGTCTGGCATGGAACCTCCGGGCAGTAATCAGCAGGGAAATCCGAGTATGGTGCCTGGCGGGAATGGCCGTCACGGTACAGATGACGGCCGTTTGCGCGGTACTGATCAGGACGTGCCTTTGCGGCGGCCCGTCCCGCCAGCCAGCACCGCCATGGCCAGGGCCACCAGCAGCGTGGGCCAGACACCGGCCACCATGAAGGGAGTGCGGCCCTGGCGCGGCTGATATTCGCTGATCAGTACGCCGCGTTCGAATTGCGGTAATCGGTCACGTACCCGGCCATGCGCGTCGACCACCGCCGTGACACCGTTATTGGTACCGCGCAGCAGCCAGCGCCCGGTTTCCAGGGTGCGCATGCGGGTCATCTGGAAATGCTGCAAGGGTCCGGCGGAGTGGCCGAACCAGGCATCGTTGCTGATGGTCAGCAGCACATCAGCATTGCCGGTGCGCTCCGCCACCTGGGCCGGATAGAGCATCTCGTAGCAGATCGCCGGCGCGATCTCCTGACCCAGGGCGAACAGGTTGGGCTGGGCGGGGCGGCCCGGCGTGAAGCTGGACATGGGCAGATCAAAGAAGGGAATCCAGCCGCGGATCAGGCCCTCCAGCGGCACGTATTCGCCGAACGGAACCAGCTTCTGCTTGTGATAAACACCATCGTGGCCGGTGCCCACCACCGCCACGCTGTTGTGGTATCGCGGTGGGTAGGTGCTGGCATCGCGCCAGGGCAAACCACTGACCAGGGCACCGCCCCTGGCGGCGATCCGTTCGCCCTCGCCATCCACGAAGCCGCGAATATCCTGATAGAACTCGATCATCGCCGACTCCGGCCAGATCACCAGGGTGTCCTCCGGCAGATCGGCGCTAAGCGAGTGGTAGATCTTCTGGGTCTCGTCGCGCATGGTGGCCAGCCACTTCAGGTCCTGCGGGATGTTGCCCTGCACCAGAGCCACCTGTTGCGACGGACCGGAAGGGTGGGTGAAGGCATGGCGGCCGGCCAGCAGGGCCGCCGTCACCAGAATCAGTACCACCGCCACGGCCGCTCCGGCGCTGACCCGTGGCCGGGCCAGATCCACCACGGTGGCGGCGGCCAGCACCAGCGTCAGAGTGAGGGCCCAGACGCCGCCCAGCGGCGCCAACCCGGCCAGTGGCGTATCGATGGCGGCGTAACCGGCATAGAGCCAGGGGAACCCGGTCAACAGCCAGCCACGCACCCAGTCCAGCACCAGCCAGGTGCCGGCGAACACCATGGCGCGGGTGCCGCGCCGCTTGGTGAACCAGAAAGCCAGCCCATAAAACAGGGCCAATCCCATGGCGAACACGGCGGTGAATGGAATCGACATCCATAACGGCATGAAGCCGTAATCGGTCATTGAAACGTGCAGCCAACTGATTCCAAAGCCGAACATGCCGACGCCATACAGCCAACCCGCGGCAAAGGCCCGCCCCGGAGTTGGCGACCGCACCAGGGCGGTATAACCGAGAGCGGCGCTGACCAGCACCAGTGGCCACAGATCGTAGGGGGCAAAGGCGAGGGGAAACAGTAGCCCCGCGATCAGGGCGAGCAGCAGGTTGGGCATGGTTGTCGGCGATCCCCAAATGAACTCGGAAACAGGGCGTAACGGTTGGCCCCAGCATAGTGAGGCCACGTTATACGCAAATTAATCGCCTTGCGCCATGGGGCCCTGTCTCTGAGTTGGTATGGAGCTTGCAACGCTTGGGGAACCTTTGAAAAACACCTCGTCATCCCGGGCTTGACCCGGGATCCCCCTCTGGAGGGCGCATCACTCCGTAGCGGGAGATGCCGGATCGAGTCCGGCATGACGTTTTTTCCGAGGCTTGTTAGCAGGAGAGTGTGCCGTGACAGGAGAGATACCGTGGATAAACAGCAAATGACCGACCTTATTGTCACCGCCAAGGCAAAGCGGGGACTGACCTGGGAAAAGATGGGCGAGGACCTGGGGATGTCGCCGGTATGGCTGGCGTCCGCCTGCCTTGGCATGAATGGCGCGCCGCCGGAAAAAGCCATGGCGATCACCGAGTACCTGGGGCTGGACCAGGGCGTGGCCAGGGCATTGGAAGCGTTTCCCACAAAAATCTGGGACCAGACCGTGCCGACGGACCCGTTGATCTACCGGTTCTACGAAATCGCGGGGGTTTATGGCACCACGCTGAAAGAGGTGATCCAGGAAAAATTCGGCGACGGCATCATGAGCGCCATCGACTTCACCATGGAAGTGGACAAACAGGAAGACCCCAAGGGAGACCGTGTGGTGGTGACCATGAACGGAAAATTCCTGCCCTACAAGCATTGGTGACGGGGAGGGCGGTCAGGTGAGAAAAGGGCCTGACCGGCCTCCGGCCTTGTTGGCGCCTTGCCGTGCCATAAAAAAATGGTATATAAGCTGCTTGTGCATCATTAAATGCGATCGGAAAGGGCCCGGTGGGGCCCGTTGAGAGACAAGACGCATGAATCTCAAGCAGCTTCGCGCGCTGGTCGCGGTGTTCGAGGAAGGCAGCTTCTCCGCCGCCGCCAGCCGTCTGAATATCGTGCAACCGGCACTCAGCCAGCAAATCATCGGTCTTGAGAGGGAACTCAACGTTCAGTTATTCGAGCGCACCAATCGTGGTGTCACGCCCACGCCTTACGGTCAGCGGCTGGTTAACCATGCCCGTCTGATCCTGCGGCAACTGGAGATCGCCCGGAACGACCTGAGAACCTCCATGGAGTCTGAACCGGCCGGGGAGGTGATCATCGCCCTGCCGGTGACGGTGACGCCCTTTCTGGCGCCGCGCCTGCTGGCCTGGCTGGAGGAACACTATCCGCTTATCCGGCTGCACATCGTCGAGGGGCTCAGTTCGGAAAGCGGTCATGTGGTGGAAACCGGCAAGGTGGAACTGGGGGTCAACCCCAACGCCGCGGAACTGGACGACGTGGAATCGATCCCGGTGCTGCGTGAGTACTTTTATCTGATCGGCGCGCCGGAACTGGTGGGGCCGGAAACCGGCGATATCGATCTGGCGGACGCGGTGGGCCGTCCGCTGATCCTCGGCGACCGCACCCACAATATGCGCCGTGTGATCGATGAGCACGTGGTGGCCGCTGGCGCCCAGTTGAACCTGCGCTTCGAGCAGAACGGCCCGAAAACGTTGACCTCGGTGGTGGACCAGGGCATGGCCTGCATCATCGCCAACCTGCCCATGCCGCTGCCGGACAATCGTACCCATCCGCGTCGGGCGCGGCGCATCGTCAATCCTCTGGTGCAGCGCTTGATGACCGTGGCCTGGCCGCGCAAGCGTCCCCTGTCGCGCCCGGCCGAGCGGGTGCGCGACGGGCTGATCGCCTTGATGGTGGAGGCGGCCCGGGCGGGCGACTGGCAGGCGGAGGTGGTGCTGCCCGAGGAGCAGATGCCGGCATTAAAAAATATGATGTCAGATATCGTGAAATAATATTTTTTTCTCCTGAGAGGCCCTCGTACTCTGCTTGGAACGTTTTGGGCCCTTGGCCCTCCGTGCAAAAAGAAAACTGGGCGAGCTGCCCGTGGAGAGCAGAATGAGACTAATAAGACACTGCGCAGCCGCCGTTCTGGCGGTGTGCACCCTGACCGCGATGACCATGTCCCCGTCGGCGACGGCGGACGACTGGCCATCCAAACCGATCACGCTGCTGGTGGGCTTTTCCGCCGGTGGCGGCGCCGACACCCTGGCGCGATTGATGGCCCGGGCGCTGGAACAAGACCTGGGTCAGCCGGTGGTGGTGGAGAACAAGGCCGGCGGCGGCGGCGTGGTGATGGCCACCCTGTTGCAGCGGGCCCCGGCGGACGGTTACACCATCGGTTTCACCTCGGATTCCACCTTCGATGCGCTGCCGTTCATCGTGCGCACCGCCTACCAGCCCGACGACTTCGATTATCTGGCCACCGTCACCGAGCTGCAGAACGCTCTGGTGGCCGGCGCCAGCGCGCCGTTTTCCACCTGGGAAGAGATGCTCGCCTATGCCCGCGAACAGGGCGGCCTCACCTTTGGTTCGCTGTCGCCGATTACCACCAAGTTCGCGGAACGTCTGGCCAAGCAGGAAGACATCCGCGTTCGTATCGTGCCGATCAAGGGCGGGCGTCAGATCATCACCGATGTGATGGGGCGCCACCTGGACGTGGGCTGGAGTGCCGGCGTGCACCAGGCCTATCTGAACGACCAGGGCGTCAAGGTGATCGTGGCCATGAACAGCGAACGCCTGCGCACCTCCCCGGATGTGCCCACCATTCGTGAGCAAGGCTATGACCGCAGCTACACCAGCTATTTCATGCTGGCGGCGCCCAAGGGCATCCCCGGGCCGGTCCGCGAGAAGCTGCTGGCGGCGATTCGCAAGGCGGCCACCTCCAAGGACGTGGCGAACCTGGCCGAGGAAAAGATGAAGTTCCCCAATGTGGTGCTGCCGGCGGAAAAACTGACCCGCTTTATCCAGCTCCGCAGCGCCGATAACGAGCGCGAATTCTCCGAATAATCACCGCGTTTTCGCGAGGCAAAGCTGTCATGAACGCTCGGATCGTGGATCTGTCGGCGGGGGTGCTTGTCACCCTGGCCGGCCTCTTCACCCTGTTCTATCTGATTCCACAACACATCAGCCCGAGTCTGGGCTTTGGTTTGTCGCCACGGGCCTTCCCGTACCTGTGCGCCACCGCGGTGACGGTGCTGGGCGTGGCGCTGGTGATCTTCAGCGCCCGCGATCGGGCGCTGGCGGAGCGGCCCGCTCCGGTCAGCCGCGCGGCGCTGAAGCGGCTGGTGGTGGTGCTGGCGGTGCTGACGCTGGTGCTGGCGCTGATGCAATGGGTCGGCTTTCTGGCGGCGGCGGTGGTGGCGGTGGCGTTGTTGATGCTGCTGATGGGCGAACGCCGCTGGCTGCCCATCGTACTGACGTCCGTGGGCTGGAGCCTGTTTCTCTGGGTTCTGTTCGATCGCGTGCTGGGCACGCCCCTGCCTTAGGAGACTCCCATGGAAACGATACTCGCCGGTTTCTCCGACGCTTTCACCCTGAGCAATGTGCTGTTCGTCCTGCTGGGTATATTGGTCGGTCAGCTGTTCGCCGCCGCGCCTGGCGTCGGTTCGCTGATCGCCATCACCATCGCCGTGCCCTACACCTTTTATATGAGTCCGGTGGCGGCGCTGGGTTTTCTGATCGGTATCAACAAGGGCGGCACCATCGGCGGCGCGGTGTCCGCGATTCTGATGAATACTCCGGGGTCGCCGGAGGCCACCGCCAGTACCTTCGACGGTTATCCCATGACCCGGCAGGGCAAGGCGCGCAAAGCGCTGAGGGCGGCGCACTTTTCCTCGGTGACCGGCGACACCCTCAGTGATCTGGTGCTGATCTTCGTGGCCGCGCCGCTGTCCATCGTGGCCATGAAAATGGGGCCGCCGGAAATGGCCGCCGTGATTCTGGTGGCTCTGGTGATCATCGCCGGTCTGGTGGGCAACTCCATGATCAAGGGGTTGATCGCCGCCTTCCTCGGCCTGTTCATGAGCCTGGTGGGCATGGATCAGAGCACCGCCGCGGAGCGGCTCACCTTCGGTATTCCGGAGCTGATGGACGGCATTTCCATCACCGCCGCCGGCATCGGGGTGCTGGCGCTGGGCGAGATTCTCCGCCAGATCGTGTTCTCCGACAGCCTGCCGCGCCTGGACCAGAAAAACAGCGAATCGGTAAAGTCCGGTGAGCCCTTCACCTGGCAGGATTTCCGTACCATTCTGCCCACCATTCTCCGTTCCACCCTGATCGGCACCGTGATCGGGGCGATCCCGGGGATCGGCTCCAGCGCCGCCGGCTTCCTCGGTTACACCGCCGCCAAGCGCGCCTCGAAAAACCCGGAGCGCTTCGGCAAAGGCGAGATTCGCGGCGTGGCCGCCTCGGAAGCGGCCAACAGTTCGGTGGTGGGCGCCAACTTTATTCCGCTGCTGTCGTTGGGCATTCCCGGCAACGTGGCGGCGGCGATCATTCTCGGCGCCTTTCTGATCCACGGTCTGACACCGGGGCCGCAGCTGTTTTCCGAGCAGCCACGGCTGGTCTACTCGCTGTTCGCGGTGATGCTGATCGGTGATCTGCTCAACCTGATCACCGGTTTGTTCACCATGGGCCTGTTCGCCCGGGTAATCCGCATTCCGCTCACCTACATCATTCCCTGTGTGGTGGTTCTGTGTATCACCGGCGTGATCGTGGCCGACAGCCTGTTCGACGCCTGGCTGTTGCTGGGCATGGCGGTGGCCGGCTTCTTTATGCGCATGCTGAATTTCTCGTTCGTCACCTTCATTATCGGCTATGTGCTCGGCCCCATGTTCGAGGAAGCGTTCGGTCAGGCCATGATCATGGCCGACGGTGATCCGATGTACCTTTTGCAGCGTCCCATTGCCTGCGTCTTTATCGTGCTGGCGGTGGTGGTTTTGATCAGTTTGCTGAGACAGCACCGCCGCGCCGGAAAAGCCGAGGCCATCATCAAATAAGCGCTGATTTCCGTCTCCCTATGGGCTGGCCGGTCTCGCATGGGCCGGCCTTTTTTTTTGAAAAAAGAAAACAAAAAGCGCGCTTTTGTTAAAAAGAAATGTGATGGCAAGAATCATAAAATAATATTTTTCAATGCATTCGCCCTTGGCCATGATTTTTGAATGATTCGCCGCCGTTTGTCGCGGCCATTCGAATAACAGGAACAGGGAGAAGGCAGTGAACCTTGGTCATCTGGTGACCCGCAGCGCACGCTATTGGCCGGACCGTCCGGCGGTGGCGGACCGTCATCGCCGGATCAGCTACCGGCAGCTTGAAGAACGCTCCAACCGGCTCGCCAATGCATTGCTCGGGCTGGGCCTGGAGGCCGGTGACCGGGTCGCCCTCTACAGCCTCAACCGCGTCGAGCTGGTGGAAGCGGAAGTGGCGCTGTACAAGGCGGGGCTGGTAAAGGCCCCTCTTAATGCGCGTCTGTCCACCGAGGAAGCCCTGCACGTACTGGAAGACGCCCAGGCGCGGGTGCTGATGGTCGGGCCGGAACACGCCCCGGGGATTCTTGAACGTCGCGACGACCTGCCGGTGGTGGAGCAGGTGGTGGTGATCGGCGCCGATGGCGCGGAGAGCTTCGAGGCGCTGCTGGCCAAGGGCGACGCCGCGCTGCCGTCGGTGCGGGTGGACCCGGATGCGCCGGCGGTGCTGCATTACACCTCCGGTTCATCCGGTCGCCTGAAGGCGGCGGTGCAGACGTTCAATAACCGGCTGGCGTTGGTGCGCAAATCGCTGATGCTGCCGGAAGGCCGCTTCGCCCAGGACGAGGTGCTTGGCCATGTTGGCCCGGTGACCCACGCCAGCGGCATGCAGATCATGCCGACACTGACCACCGGTGGCTGCAACTACCTGATCGACCGTTTCGACATCGCCGAGTTGTTCGCCACCATTCAGCGCGAGCGCATCACGCGCTTCTTCGCCGTGCCCACCATGCTGTACCGGCTGATCGACAGCGGTCTGGCCGCCGATTACGACCTTTCCAGCCTGCGCCGCATCACCTATGGCGCGGCGCCCATGGCGCCGTCACGGCTGCGCGAAGCCATGGACGTGTTCGGCCCGATCTTCACCCAGGGCTACGGCGCCGGCGAGACCACCTCGACCATTTCCATCCTCACCCTGGAAGACCACCTGCGCGGCCTGAAGGACAAGCCGGAGCTGCTCGGTTCCTGTGGCCGCCCCTATGGCGAGTCCGAGGTGATCATCGCCGACGACGACGGCAACCCGCTGCCGGACGGCGAGGCCGGTGAAATCCTGGTGCGCGGGCCGGACGTGATGCAGGGCTACTGGAACGCCCCGGACCTCACCGAGGAAGTGGTCAAGGACGGCTGGTACCACACCGGCGACGTGGCGCGCCGGGACGAGGAAGGCTTTCTGTACATCATCGATCGCAAGAAGGACATGATCATTTCCGGTGGCTTCAACATCTACCCGGCGGAAATCGAAACGGTGCTGTTCCGCCATCCAGCGGTGGCGGAGTGCTGCGTGGTCGGCGCGCCGGACCCGGAGTGGGGGGAGCAGGTGATTGCCTTCGTGGTGTGCCGGCCCGGCGAGACGGCGGACGAAAGCACGCTGGTCGACTACTGCGCCGAGCACCTGGCCAGTTTCAAGAAGCCTCGGCATGTGCGTTTTGTCGATGAACTTCCCAAGAACCCCAACGGCAAGGTGGCCCGTCGCCTGGTGCGCGACACCTTCTGGAAGGATCACGACCGCCAGGTCGGCTGATCGTCGTCCGGTCGAACAGGAGCATCATCATGTACGAACGCTTCACCGCCAGTGAAAACGGCGAACGGGTGCGCGCCGAGGCCCGTGACTTCATCGACAACTACCTCAAGCCGCTGGAAGCGGAACACGGCATCGGCTTTGAAAGCGAGCCGTCCATGGATCTGCTGCGCGGCATCTGGAAGGCGTCCCGGGACGCCGGCCTGTACGGCGCTCAGCTGCCCGAGGCCCAGGGTGGCCGGGGCCTGAGTGTTTACGACCAGTGCCTGCTCAAGGAAGACGTGGCCGCCTCCGGCGCCAAGCTGTCGGCGCACGTGCTGGGTGAGCTGGGCGGTCCGGGCCGGGTCGGGCATCTGTTCCATATCGCCACGCCCGGGCAGATGGAAAGCCATCTGCTGCCGGTGATCCGCGCCGAGCGTACCGTGTGTTTCGCGCTCACCGAACCGGAAGCCGGCTCCGACGCCAGCAACCTGAGCACCCGGGCGGTCCGTGACGGTGACCACTATGTGCTCAACGGCCTCAAGCGGTACATCTCCGGGGCGCCCTACGCGGACTTCGCCATCCTCATGGCGGTCACCGACGAGAACGCCGGGGCCCGGGGCGTGACCGCTTTCCTGGTCGATTTCGACCGCCCCGGGGTGACCGTCAGTTCGGACTACACCCCGATTTCCGGCAAGAACCAGCACGCCGATATCCGCCTGGAGGATGTGCGCATTCCCGCCACCCAGGTGCTCGGTGAGGAAGGGCAAGGGTTCCGGCTCGGCATGTCGCGGATCACCGTGAACCGGCTGCTGCATTGCCCGACCATGACCGGCCTGGCGATCCAGTCGCTGGACGCTTCCGCCCGCTACGCCACCCGGCGCCGCCAGTTCGGCCAGCCGATCGCCGGCTTTCAGGCGATCCAGCACACCCTGGCGGACATGGCCACCGACCTGCACGCCGCCCGTTGCCTGATGCTGGATGTGGCGCGCCGCATCGACCGGGGCGAGGACACCCGCGAAGCCTCGGCGATGAGCAAGCTGTTCTGTTCGGAGAAAGCCTTCGCCATCGCCGACCGCGCCATCCAGGTGCACGGCGGCGTGGGGCTGATGCAAGGCAGCACCGTGGAGTGGGTGTTCCGGATGCTGCGCATGTACCGCATCGTCACCGGCACCAGCGAGATCCAGCGCAACACCATCGCCAAGGGCTATCTGAAGCGCTACGCCGACCAGGCCCGGTCGTCATGAACCGGCCGCTGGCGGGCACCACGGTGGTGGAGTTGGCCGGGCTGCTGCCCGGCCCCCACGCCGGCCTGCTGCTGGCGCAGCTGGGTGCCGAGGTGATCAAGGTGGAGCGCGCCGACGGCGGCGACGGCACCCGGGCCCTGGGCGAGCGGGTGTTCGCCACCTACAACCGGGGCAAGCGCTCCATCGCCGTGGACCTGAAAAGCGAGCAGGGCGTGGACACCGTGCGGGCTCTGTTGCGGCGGGCCGATGTGGTGCTGGAAGGGTTCCGCCCCGGCGTCGCCGAGCGCCTGGGCATCGGCTGGCCCCAGGCGCGGGCGATCAACGCCAAGCTGGTGTACTGCTCGATCAGCAGCTTCGGCCAGGACGGTCCCTATCGGGACCGCACCGCCCACGATCTCAACTGCCTGTCCTTGGCGGGCTACTTCGCGACGCCCTCCCAGGTGGAGGATCGCATCGCCCGGCCCAAGATACGGCTGGCCGATTACGCCGCCGCCATGCACGCCGCCCTGGGCGTGGTGCAAGCGCTGATGACGGTGCGGCTGGGCGGCGACGGCTGTCACCTGGACGTGGCGATCCAGGAATCGATCAGCGCCTGGTGCCTGCCCCATGCCCTGGCGGTGCGCGATGGCGAGGCCGGGGATATGGAACACACCCGGTCGGTGATGCCCGACAACGATCTGTTCCAGTGCGCCGACGGCCGGTGGCTGAGCCTGGGCATCTTCGAAAACCGCTATTGGGGGCAATTGGCGGACCTGTTCGGTGACCAGTGCGCGGCGTTGCGCGAGCCCGCTCTGCGCCGGCGGGCGGAACGCCAGGCCCGCAAGCGTGAGGTGCACGGTGTGCTGAAAACGCTGTTCGCCGGTGAGCCCCGGGCGCATTGGGCACGCGCTCTGGACGCCACCGACATCCCCTGGGCGCCGGTCTACGACCGGGACCAGGCCCTGGACGATCCGCAGCTGGTGCACCGGCGACTGACCGGGCCGCTGGCCGGAGGCGACGGATCCGATCTGCGCTTGCCCCTGCTGATCGACGGCCAGGCGCTGTGGTCGCCCCGGCCGGCGCCGGGCCTGGGCGAGCACACCGAGGAGATCCTCTCTGAACTGAATGCATGAATCCAACCCGGCGGCGCCGCCAAGCCGCCCTTTATCACCCGAACCGCTTTCCGCGTGGCGCCCCGGCGCGCCGCCCCGGGCAAGTCGTGTTCATAAAACCAAGAACGGAAAACGTGGAGTCTTGAATGAAAACAAAAATCGCACCGGCGCTGCCGGTCCTGCTCGCCGGCCTGACACCGATCTGGGCCAACGCCTTACCGGTGGCCGACGAAAAGCTGGAAATCTACGGCGCGCTGCGTCTGTCCGTGGACTACGCCGATTCGGACCTGGGCGACACGCCGGAGAACCCCTCCGCCGGTCTGGTCGATGGTGGCCACAGCGTGTCCACCAACACCTCGCTGATCGGTCTGCGTGGTCGTTTCGGCTTGAGCCCGGACTACGACCTGGTCTGGCAGCTGGAACAGAACATCGACCCGGACTCACCCCGTGATCGCGGGCTGGGTAATCGGGATACCTTCGCCGGGTTCGACACGCCGGCGGGTCTGTTCCGGTTCGGCATCATGGACACGCCCTACAAGCGCAACGGCATCGTACTGAGCCGCTTTACCACCACCGCGGCGGACCCCCAGGCGATCCTGGGTCGCGGCGGCGGCGGCAATCAGCGCCTCAGCCTGCGCGCGGAAAACTCGATCCGCTGGGACCGGAAGTTCCTCGACAAACGTCTGGCGCTGGCGCTGCAGTACGGTGCCGGTCAGCAGGACACCGATGGGGTCACCGATAACAACGACTCGAATATGTGGAGCGGCTCCGCGACCTGGCGGCAGGGTGGTCTGACCGCCGGGGTCGGTTACTCGGACTGGTCGGAACTGTACGCGGGCGGCGATGTGAGCGGCCTCAACGCCGGCCTCAATTACCGCTTCGGCGCGGTCACCGTGGGCGCCGTGTTTGATCGCCTGAAGGCCGACGAACTGGCCTTTCTGAATCGGGATGCCTGGGGCGGCTTCGTGACCTGGGATATTCGCCGGGATGTCACCCTGGGCGCGCAATGGATGCACGCCGATGAATCCGACGCCGGTGACGACGAAGCCGATCAGTACAGCCTGGTGGGCACCTGGCACGCGGCCCCCGCGCTGGACCTGTACCTGGCCGCCACCACCACGGTGAACCAGGGCGACAACGGTGTTTACCGTACCGCGGACTATGCCCACGGCGACCGGGTCAACACGGTGCCCGGCGGTGATCCGAAAGTGCTGTCCCTGGGGATGGCGTTCAAATTCTAAGAAGCGGGGAAATCAAACACGCCATATCCGAGTGATACGGCGTGCCCCCTGGTTACTCCAATGGAACAGGCGTTTCCGGGTCCTCTTGCCGGTGGGTAACCCGCAGCAAGCGGATGGTGCGGCCGTCGGCGCTTAACACGGTGAACTGAAACGGCCCCAACTCGATGGATTCATCGCGGCCGGGCAGGCGGCCGAAGGCGTGCATCACCAGACCACCGATGGTGTCGAACTCGTCGTCGCTGAGCTCGCATTGAAAGTGTTCGTTGAAATCCTCGATCGGCGTCAGGGCCTTGACGGTGTGTTCGCCGTTCTCCAGATCCTTGATCAGGTAATCGTCTTCCTCGATGTCGTGCTCATCCTCGATCTCGCCGACGATCTGTTCCAGCACATCCTCGATGGTGACCAGGCCGGCGATGCCGCCGTACTCGTTGACCACGATGGCCATGTGATTCTTGGTGATGCGGAATTCCCGCAGTAACGAATCCAGTCGCTTGGACTCGGGGACCACCATGGCGGAGCGCAGATGATCCTTGATCTGGAAGCGCTCCATGCGGGCCGGTTCCATAATCAGCGCCAGCAGGTCCTTGGCGAGCAGGATGCCGACGACCTCGTCCGGATCGTCGCCAATAACCGGGAAGCGGCTGTGGGCGCATTCGATGATGGTGGGCAGGAAATCGCGGGGATCGCTGCTGGCACGGATGCTGACCATCTGCGTGCGCGGGATGAGGATCTCCCGGACCTGCATGTCGCTGACGCCGATGGCGCCTTCGATGATGCCAAGCGTGTCACCGTCAATGACGTGACTGTCGCGCATGGAGCGCATCAGATCCAGCAATTCCTCCCGGGAACCGGGAGTGGAAGTGAAGAACTGGCCAACGCGCTCCAACCAACTTCGACCGTTGTTCTGGTCTGAATAGTCGTCCGACATCAGGGGTAGTGCTCCATGTTATGGTTTCGGTGTTATGGGTTGTGAAGTCATGGGGGCAGCGAGTTATACGGATCTGGAAAGCCCTGGCCGGCAAGGGCGAGGACCTCCAGGGACTCCATCTGTTCGGCGTCGTCATCGTCGATATGATCGTAACCCAGCAGATGGAGTACACCGTGGACGACCATATGCGCCCAGTGCGCTTCCACGGTTTTGTTTTGCTCCGAGGCCTCGCGCCGGACCACGTCCGCGCAAATAATGATATCCCCCAGCAGCGGGGCGATGGCGTCATCGGGCAGGCCTTCGGGCATGTCGAAAGGGAAGGACAGCACATTGGTGGGTTTGTCCTTGCCCCGGTAGTCACGGTTGAGAACGCGGATTTCCTCGTCGTCGACGATCCGCAGGGTGATATCACCGACCACGCCGCCGGCCGCTTCCGCGGCGGCCAGGGCCCAGCGCTGCAAGTCGTTTTCGTCCGGTGCGTCCGGGGCATCCGTGGCCCACTGGATATCAACGGTTGGGGTCGGTATTCCGTTCATGACGGTCGTAAGCTTCCACGATACGTTGGACCAGCGGGTGGCGAACCACGTCGCGGCTGTCGAAACGGGTCACGCCGATGTCCTGTTCGTCGGCCAGTACCTCGAGCGCGTTGACCAGCCCCGAGCGCTGGTGGCGCGGCAGATCCACCTGGGTGACGTCACCGGTGATCACCGCCCGGGAGCCAAAGCCGATCCGGGTCAGGAACATTTTCATTTGTTCCGGCGTGGTGTTCTGGGCTTCGTCCAGAATCACGAAACTGCTGTTCAGGGTGCGTCCGCGCATATACGCCAGTGGAGCCACTTCGATGACGTTGCGGTCCATCAATTTGGCCACGTTTTCGAAGCCCAGCATTTCGTAGAGAGCGTCATAGAGCGGGCGCAGATAGGGGTCGATCTTTTCCGCCAGATCTCCGGGCAGGAATCCCAGCTTCTCCCCGGCCTCCACCGCCGGCCGTACCAGCAGAATACGCTGGATCTCGGCGCGCTCCATGGCGTCCACGGCGCAGGCCACCGCCAGCCAGGTCTTGCCGGTGCCGGCCGGGCCGATGCCGAAATTGATATCGTGGCGACGGATATTGCGCACATACTCGCGCTGGTGGGCACCGCGCGGCCGGATCCGGGCGCGTTTGGTGCGGATTACCATGTCGTCGCTGGGGAAGGCCACGGTATTGTCCAGCTTGTCGGTCAGACCGGATTGCTGCAGGTGCAAATGGACCAGCTCCGGTGTGATATCGGTGCCATCAACGGTCTGATCGTAAAGATCGTGCAGAACCGAACTGGCGGCCTTTACCGAACGTTCGTCGCCGGACAGGTGAAATTCATTGCCGCGATTGTGGATATCCACGCTCAAGCGCTTGGCGATCTGCTTGATGTGCTCGTCCAGCCGGCCACAGAGATTGGCGAGCCGCTGGGAATCGTAGGGTTCGAGACGGAGTTTCTGGGAAGCGAGTGGTGTGTCCAAGTTGGAAAGCGAGGCCCCGCGGGCGGTTGCGATGGATTCAGCATACCCCGAAAAGCGCTTTCGGGGGAAGATTTCCCGGCACTGTAGCCTGCCCGCCGGGGAGCAGGCAAGGGGCGATGCTCCGGTGGTGCGCCGGCCGGCGCCGGGCCTCAGGCCGGCGCTACCTGGGGACCCAGGTCGCCGTCGCAGGTGACGGTCTGCAAACGCCGGGGCAGCAGGTACAGGGCGGGGTGCCGTTCAGGATCGAGGGCGTCCCAGCGCACCCGGTCCAGCTCCACTTCAAGTACCTCACCGCCCCAACCCTGGGGTTCGAGTTCCACCGTCACGGTACCGCCGAACACGCTGCGTCCGGCCAGCCGCACCGGCAAATGGGCGGCCTCTGTGGGGGCCGCCGCCAGATCCGCTTCGTGGGGGCGCAAATAGAGCGTGAGGGCGCCGTCCGGGCAGGCGCCATGGGTGTCGAGGCGCAGAAAAGCGTCGCCGGAGCGCCAGTTGTGGCCATCGTAGAGCCCTTCCAGACTGTTGATGTGGCCGAGGAAGTCGAACACGAAGCGGCTGGCTGGCTGCTCGTACACCTGTAATGGCGACCCCATCTGTTCCACTCGTCCCTGGCTCATCACCACCACCTTGTCGGAGACCTCCATGGCCTCTTCCTGGTCGTGGGTGACGAAGATGCTGGTTACCGAAATCTGTTCGTGCAGACGCCGCAACCAGCGACGCAGGTCCTTGCGGACCTTGGCGTCCAGGGCGCCGAACGGCTCATCCAGCAGCAGCACTTCCGGCTTCAGCGCCAAGGCCCGGGCCAGGGCCACTCGCTGTTTCTGGCCACCGGACAGTTGCGCGGGGTAGCGCCTGGCCAGATTATCCAGCTGCACCAGACTCAGCAGATCGCGCACCCGGTCGCGGATGTCGCCGCGCGAGGGGCGCTCGGCGCGTGGTAACAGTCGCAGCCCGAAGGCAATGTTGTCGGCCACGGTGAGATGGCGGAACAGGGCGTATTGCTGGAACACGAATCCGACCCGGCGGCGGCGTGCGTCCAGATGGGTGACATCCTCGTTGTTGAACCGCACCCGGCCGCTATCCGCCCGTTCCAGACCGGCGATGATCCGCAGCAGCGTGGTCTTGCCGGAGCCGGACGGTCCCAACAGGCCCACCAGCTGATTGGTCGGCACGTCCAGGGAGATGTCGTGCAAGGCGGTGAAGGCGCCGAAGGATTTGCGGATGTTTTCGACTTGAATGCTCACTTTCTGGCTTTCCTTTAAACGCGTTGACGCCATTCCAGCACGGTTTTCAGCAACAAGGTGATCAAGGCCATGGCGGCCAACAGCCCGGCGGCGGTGAAGGCCCCGACGGTGTTGTAGTCCTCGTGCAACATCTGGATCAACAGCGGCAGGGTCAAGGTTTCGCCGCGAATCAGGCCGGATACCACGCTGACCGCGCCGAATTCTCCCACCGCCCGGGCATTGGTGAGCACCACGCCATAAAGCAGGGCCCAACGGATCTTCGGCAGAGTCACATACCAGAACACCTGCCAGCCGGAGGCGCCCATCAAAACCGCCGCTTCCTCCTCGTCCTGACCCTGGCTCTGCATCAGCGGAATCAGCACTCGGGCGACGTAGGGACAGGACACGAAAATGGTCACCATCACCATGCCCGGCAGGGCGAACATCAACTGCACATTCCAATCGCTCAGCCACTGACCCAGCAGGCTCTGACTGCCGTACACCACCAGGTAGCAGAGGCCGGCCACCACCGGCGACATGGCGAAAGGAATATCAATCAGGGTGGTAAGCAGCTTGCGACCGCGAAACTCATAGTGAGTCACGCACCAGGCCAGCAGGATACCGAACAGCAGATTCACCGGAACGGTGATGGCCGCCACCACCAGAGTGAGCCGGATGGCGTGGCCCATATCGCTGCTGGAGAGGGCCTCAAGCACCGGCGCCACGCCCTGGGCGAAGGCCTGTTGCAGGATCAACGCCAGCGGTAACACCAGCATCAGAATGACGGCGGCGAAGGCGGCGGCGATCAGTGCCCATTGGTGCCAGTATCGAGGCATGCGCGAGCGGCTCCGTGTTCGGGTGAAGCGGGGCCCCGATTCTATATTCCGTATCAGCAAAATACAGTGCTGTTTTAGATCCTTTCGGCATCGCGTTAGATCGCCGGTTACCTGAATGCCACCGTTCTTTATTTTTTATTACATCCGGACGCTGCCCTCGTGGGTATCAAGCAGGGGCCGAGATGGTCCCGTCCGGGCTCCGTGCCCGAACCGATACCCACTCAAGGAGAAAGGCATGAACTCGAAAGGCAAAGGTTTGTGGGGGCTCTCACCGTTGGTGGTAGCCGTGGCGCTGGCCGCGTGCGGCGGCGACAATGATCGACGCCCGGCCACGGGCGACGGCGATTTCCAGACCGCGCCCCTGCTGGTAATGCACAATGGCGGCGATAGCGTGGGCCGGATCGACCGGTTGGATGGTGATCTGAATGTGGTGGCCACCTTTAACGCGGGCGCCAACGAGGGCATTGCCCTGGACCGGCTCGGTAATCTCTATGCCGCCGATGACAGCAGCGGCGCCCCCAGCCGCTTGCAGGCCCTGCACAGGATCGCCGGACGCCAGGATGGCTCCAGCCCCAACGCCGCGCTTGATCGTGACTTCGAGGCGGCCGGCTCGATGACTCTGAAAGGGATCGCCATCGCACATGAAGCAGGGCTGGTGATGGCCGCCAATACCGGTGGCAACAGCATAGAGGTATACGGCACCGCCGCCGGTGCCGGAGCCGTCCCCCTGGCCAGCACCGCTCTGGCCGGCAACGCCTGGGATCTGGCCTATGACGAGGCCGCCGACCGGCTGTTCCTGGCCATGACCAACGGCACCGTGATTGTCATCGACGACTACGTGGAAGGCGGCTTCATGGGTACACCGGCGCGCACCATCACCCCGGACAGCGCCGGTTCCGTCTCCAATATCCATGGCATTGCCTACCGGGCGGACACCGACACTCTGGTGATCACCGACGTGGGTGACGCGGCGGTGGCTGATGATGGCCGTCTGTATGTGATCGAAGGTGCCGCCAGCGCTGACGGCATGGTAACCCCTGCGCGCACGCTGGCCGGTCCGGCCACCTCTCTGGGCAATCCCGTGGATCTGATCCTGGATGGTGACACCGCTTACATCGCCGAGAAGTCCAACGACGCGGTGCTGATTTACCGGAACGTATTCAGCGGTGAGTCCGGAGACGTGGCCCCCGACCGGATCGTGGACAGCACCAAACCAGAATCCCTGGCGCTGGTCTTGTCGCCGGATATCGGCGCGGATCTGTCCGACATCGATACTGTCGGCACTGTCTTCACCGGCCTGGCGGTGACCAGCAATCCACCCGCCGCGCCCGGTGACCCGGATGTGCTCATACTGGATACCGGGCTGACCGCCCCGCAGAGAGCGTTTACCTCCGGCCTGGACCGGGAGAGCCTGGCGTTTAACCCGTTGGGTGATGCTTACGTGAGCTATGACACGGGGGTGGGCGTGATCAACCGTCTGGCCAGCGGCCGCGACGGCGAGACCTTCAGTCACAGCCGGGACCGGGTGATCGAGGGCGGCAACACCGGCCTGTCCGCGCCCAAGGGTTTTGATGTGGCCGACGGCCCGGGCTGGGTACTGGTCGCCGATCAGGGTGACCCCGCGGTACGGGTGTTCGGTGCTCAGGCTGGCGGTGATGTGGCGCCGCTGTTCACCACCACCCTGAGCGTGGCGCCGTGGGATCTGGACTATGATCCGGATGGCGACCGCCTCTATGTGGCTCTCACCGATGGCACCGTGGCGGTGTTCGACAGCTTCAGCCTGGCTCGCGGCGCCGATGGCCCGGACCGAGTTATCATCCCCGCCGAGGGAGGCACTGCCTTTGCCGCGCCCACTAATCTGCACGGCATTGTACATGTCGCGGCCAGCGATCAATTGATTGTCTCCGACGTGGGCAGCGGCACCAATCCCACCGACGGCAAGCTCTACGTGCTGGATAACGCCAGCAGCGCCGATGATATTACCAATGTATCGGTGCGCATCGACGACAACGACAACAATGCCGTGGGTAACACTCTGCTTGGCAACCCGGTGGACATCGCCTTTGACGGCCAGCATTTGTACGTGGCGGAGAAATCCCAGGGCAAGGTGCTGCGTTTCGACCACATCCTGGATTCCACCGGCGGGGATGTGGCGCCGTCGGTGAGCTATGACCAGGCGTCACCGGAGTCGGTGTCGCTGATCACGGTTCTTCCGGGTAACACGCCTGAATAAGGTGAGGCAGGCCGCTCCGGCGGCCGGCTTTGCCGGCATTGACACGATCTTCTCGCGCCGGCCTTCAAGATTTCGGCAGACACCCTCGTGAGGCCACATCTTGGAAGCCGGCCATGGATGACGATCAGCAGCATCTGGAACAAGGCAATGCCCTTATGCTGGCCTGTGCCGGTGGCGACCGGGATGCGTTCCAACGACTTTATTCCATCGAAGCACCGCGCATGCTGGCTCTGGCACGCCGTTTCACTGGTGAGCAGGCGGCGGCGGAGGACGCGGTACAGGACACCTTCGTCCAGGTCTGGCGCAACGCTCACCGCTTCCGGCGGGAGCGGGGCAGCGCCAGGGCCTGGTTGTACAGCCTGTTGCGCTATCGGCTCATCAACCAGCAGCGGCGCGGCGGGCAAATCGGACACCAGGGGTTACCCGGCGACGATTGGCCCGACCCGGCTCCCTCTCCGGAGCAGTGCTCTCTGCTGGCGGACCGTGATCGCCGCCTGCTCGATTGTCTGCGCGGCTTGCGGGGTGAGCGTCGACGTCCGATTCTGATGGCGTTTTATCACGGCCTTACCTATGAGCAGATCGCGGAAGCTCTGGCGGTGCCCGCGGGTACCATAAAAAGCCGGGTGAGATCCGGCCTGAAAGGCCTTCAGGAGTGTCTGCGGCTATGATTCCCCAGGATCACGAAGAGCGTCGCTTACTGATTGCCGAGTATGTGCTCGGCCTGCATCGCGGCGAGCGGGCGGCGGAAATCAAACGCTGGCTGGCGGAGGACGACGAGGCCGGGCGGCTCGCCCGGCGCTGGCGTGAGCACTGGGTGGGCGCCGCGGATTTACTGCCGCCGGCGCGGCCGCCGGCGCGACTGTGGCGGCGGGTGGCTTGGGAAACCGGACTGGCGCGCCCCTGGTGGCGCAGCGGCTGGGCCAGTGTGGCGGTATGGCGCACGGTGAGCGCGGCTCTGCTGGTGGCGGTGGTGCTGCTGGTCGGGCCGCTGCGCCAACCGGCGCCAGTCTACACCGCGGTGCTGCAGGCTCCCGGCGAGTCGGCCCGCCCGGGCTGGCGCATCACCGTCTCCGACGCTGGTGATCTGCGGCTCACGCCGCTGGTGAAAGGGCAGTACGCGGCGGACCGCAGCGTGCAGTTCTGGACCCTGTCGGAAGCGGACAAGGGGCCGCGCTCACTGGGCCTGGTGGAGCCGGGCAGGAGTCTGGTGATTCCGGCCAGCCGGGTGGGCGGTGTGGAAAGTGGCCAGCTGTTCGAGCTGACCCTGGAACCAGAGGGAGGATCGCCCGAGGACCGGCCCACCGGGCCGGTGCTGTTTATTGGCCGTGCGGTGGCGTTGTAGGTTGGAACATCAGCCGCCCCGCCAACGGCGAACCAGACGGGATTGGATGGACTGAATGCCGAACAACAGCACCAGGGAGGCGATCAGAATGATCGAAGCCAGGGCGCTGGCGGAGGCAAAATCGTATTCTTCCAGGCGGATATTTACCAGCAAGGAGACGATCTCGGTTTCGTAAGGCAGATTGCCGGCAATGAAAATCACCGCGCCGTATTCACCCAGACTGCGGGTGAAGGCGAGGCCGGTGCCGGTGAGCAAAGCCGGAGTCAATTGTGCCAGGATCACCTTGAAGAAACTGGCGGTGGGCGAGGCGCCCAGGGTGGCGGCGGCTTCCTCCACGTCGGGGGTCAGGTCCTCCAGTACCGGCTGCACGGTACGGACCACGAACGGCAGGCTGGTGAAGCTCATGGCGATCATGATACCGACCCAGGAGTAAGACACCTTCACGCCGGCGATCGAGAACCACTGTCCCAGCCAGCCATTGTCGGCGAACAGCGCCGCCAGGGTCAGGCCGGCCACCGCGGTGGGCAACGCGAATGGCAGATCCACCAGCGCGTCCATCAGCCGCCGGCCGGGAAAACGATAGCGGGTGATCACCCAGGCCAGCAGCAGGCCGACGATGGCGTTGATGACGCTGGCGCCGGCGGCGGAAAGTACCGTGACCTTGAAGCTGGCGAGACTGCGCGGATGGCTGATCACCCCCCAGTAGTTGTCCCAGCCCATGCCGGCCACATGCATGGCCAGCCCGGACAGGGGCAGCAGGATCACCAGGCAGATAAACAGCACGCTCAGCGAAAAGCTGAGCGTGAAGCCTGGCAGAACCGAGTGGCGGGTGCGCAGCAGAGCGATCAATTAACGCAGGCTCCGTGCCTTGGCTTGCAGCTTGTCGAGCATGCCGCCGGAGGCGAAGTGCTGGTCGGTCACGTTTTCCCAGGAACCGAAGTAGTCTTCCACCTTGAGCAGCTTCACCGGCGGGAAACGGTCGGCGCTTTCCGCCACCACTTTTTCGTTGTGCACGCGGTAGTTGAAGGACGCCAGCAGCCGTTGGATCTCTTCGCTGTAGAGGAAGTCCAGGTAGGCGGTAGCCACTTTGCGGGTGCCTTTGTCGTCCACCACCTTGTCCACCACGGTGACCGGGAATTCCGCCAGGATCGAGGTCTTCGGTACCACCACTTCATAGTCGCCGGTGCCGTATTCCTTGCGGATGTTGTTCACCTCCGACTCGAAGCTGATCAACACATCGCCGATTTCACGTTCGGCGAAGGTGACGGTGGCGGCGCGCCCACCGGAGTCGAATACCGATACGTTGGACAGGAAATGAGCCATGTAATCCTTGACCTTGTCCTCGTCGCCGTCAAAACGCTCCACCGCGCTCATCCAGGCGGCCAGATAGGTGTAGCGGCCATTGCCGGAGGTTTTCGGGTTGGGGAACACCACATCGACGTCGTCCCGGGCCAGATCGGCCCAGCCCTGAATGTTCTTCGGGTTGCCCTTGCGCACCAGAAAGGCGGTGGTGGAATAGTAGGGGCTGGAGTTGTTCGGCAGGCGCTGGTTCCAGTCCGCCGGAATCAGATTACCCAGGTCGTGCAGGACATTGACGTCGGTGACCTGGTTGAAGGTCACCACATCGGCCTTCAGGCCCTGCAAAATGGCGCGGGCCTGCTTGGAAGAGCCGGCATGGGATTGCTTGATGGTGACGTCCTCGCCGGTTTCCGCTTTCCAGTGTTCCTGGAATTTCGGATTGATGGCGGCGAACAGCTCCCGGGCAATGTCATAGGAACTGTTCAACAGGGTTTGTTGCGCGGTCCCCAGCGAGGCCAGGGACAGCAGGACGGCGGTCAACAAGACGCGCATCTCGGGCTCCTTGAATGGTGAGTCATAAAGGGCTCATTTTATATAACCAACCTTAAGGTTAAAGGGGTTGGTTATACCAAATTGCCATTCGTATATGCGTTTAGGGAGCCTTTGAAAAACGTCATGCCGGACTCGATCCGGCATCTCCCCCTACGAAGTCATGCCCCCTGTGGAGAGAGATCCCGGATGTATCCGGTGATCTCCATCGCCGGGGATCAGCCCACCCGTTGGTAATCCGTGCCACGCAGGGAGTTGGGCAGCGCTTCCTGAATGGTCAGATCGACGAACTGACCGATCAGGTCCAGTTCGTCGGTCTGGAAGTTCACCACCCGGTTGTTTTCCGTGCGGCCCTTGAGCTGGCCGGGGTCCTTCTTGGAGAAGCCGTCCACCAGAATGCGCTGGGTGCTGCCCACCATTTTGCGGGAGATGTCCTGGGTATTCTGGGCGATGCGCTGTTGCAGGATGCGCAGGCGTTCCTTTTTTACCGCCATCGGCACGTCATCAGGCAGATCCGCCGCGGGTGTGCCGGGGCGGGCGCTGTAGATGAAGCTGAAGGAATTGTCGAAGCCGATGTCCGCGATCAGGTTCATGGTGGCTTCAAAGTCCGCGTCGGTTTCTCCGGGGAAGCCGATAATGAAGTCCGAGCTGTAGGAGATATCCGGGCGGATACGCCGTAATTTGCGCAGCTTGGACTTGTATTCCAACACCGTATGGTTGCGTTTCATCAACGCCAGCACCCGGTCGGATCCGGACTGCACCGGCAAATGCAGATGGCTGACCAGCTCCGGTACTTCCTCATACACCTGGATCAGGGCGTCCGAGAACTCCACCGGATGGCTGGTGGTGTAGCGGATACGGTCGATGCCGTCGATATCCCGGATCAGCAACAGCAGGTCGGCGAAGTCCAGGATTTCGCCATTGGCGCCCTGGCCCCGGTAGGCGTTGACGTTCTGGCCCAGCAGGTTGACCTCGCGCACGCCCAGATCCGCCAGATGACGGATCTCATCCAGCACCGGGCGCACCGGCCGGCTGACCTCCTCGCCACGGGTATAGGGCACCACGCAGAAGGAGCAGTATTTGGAGCAGCCTTCCATGATCGAGACGAACGCCGAGGGGCCGTCCACGCTGGGTTCGGGCAGGCGGTCGAACTTTTCGATCTCCGGGAAGGTCACATCGATGGCCAGTTCCCGCGTGGTGGCCGCCTGCTGGATCAACCCGGGCAGCCGGTGCAGGGTCTGTGGGCCGAAGACCACATCCACATAGGGCGCGCGATCGCGGATCGCCTCGCCTTCCTGACTGGCCACGCAGCCGCCGACGCCGATGATCAGGTCCGGCTTGTGCTCCTTGAGCTGCTTCCAGCGACCCAGTTGGTGGAATACCTTCTCCTGGGCCTTCTCGCGGATCGAGCAGGTATTGAGCAGCAGCACATCCGCTTCGTCCGCATTGTCGGTGGGCTCCAGGCCATGACTGGATTCCAGCAAATCCGCCATGCGCGCCGAGTCGTACTCGTTCATCTGGCAGCCGTGGGTCTGAATAAACAGCTTGCGTGCCATGGGTCGCTCAACCGTGGTTGTGGATCAATGCCGATGCGTCATTTTGCCGCATCGGGGTGTGCCGGGCGCCGTGATGGGCTACAACGGGCCGCCACCGGCACTCCGGGAAAATGGGCGCGAATTATACCGCCGCCCTGATCAAACTGCGAACCGTGGCGGTGGCAAAATGTCGGCCGGGCCCGTGGCCACGGCGCGGCCGTGGGGGTATGGTCGCTGGGCGTCATCGAAAAGCCGCCGGCGAATCGGGTCAGCAAGGTGCGTGCGGGACCGGGGGTGAGCCATGAAACCGGGTAAACCGGGGCGGCCGACGCTGACATCCTCTTCTTAATGGCTGGCAGGTATGAACAATAAAGACCGTTTCACCAGAACATTCTTTCTCCCCATGCTGATCGCCGGAGCGGCTCTGTTGCTGGCGGCCTGTTCCGAGCCGGCCAGGGAATTACCGGTCAACACCCGTCTGGGCGGCGATTTCACCTTGACCGACTACAATGGGGAGCGGTTCAGTTTGTCATCCCTGAACGGCGAGGTGGTGATTCTGTTCTTCGGCTATACCCACTGCCCGGATATCTGTCCGGCGGTGCTGGCGCGGGTGTCCCAGGTGTACCGGAATCTGAAAGAGCAAGGGGAAGCGGACCAGGTGCGGCCGGTGTTCGTGACCTTTGATCCGGAGCGGGACACCGCGCAACACCTGCGTGAGTACCTGCCCTGGTTCAAGGCGGACATCCTGGGACTGACCGGAGAACTGTCGGCGATCGAGAAAGTAGCGGAACAGTACGGCGTGGTGTTCATCAAAGAGGATGGCGGCAACGGGGAAGCGGATTTCACCCACAGTGACTATATCTATCTGCTGGATCAGCAGGGCCGGGTGCGCAAGGTGTATCCGGCGGACTTCAATATCGACGAGGTGGTAGCCGATGTTAAAACGCTTCTTTAGTGCCATGAGCGGCGTCGCGCTGTTGGTGACCGTCAGCGCCGGCGCCTTCGCGGAGGCACGTATCGAACAGGCCTGGTTGCGCGCGGTGCCGCCGGTATCGCCGTCCATGGCCGGTTATTTCGTGTTGGTGAACGATACCGATCAGCCGCTGGTACTGACCGGCGCCAACGCCGACTTCGCCGGCATGACGATGCTGCACGATACCGGCACCGATGGTGAGGGGCGGCGCAGCATGTCCCATTTGAAGGACGTCACGATCCCGGCCGGAGAAAGCCTGGCCTTTGCCCCCGGCGGCCGTCACCTGATGCTGATGAAAATGAAATCGGTGCCGGAGGCGGGGGAGACCCCCAAGGTGTGTCTGGCCTTCCAGAACCATGCTGACCTGTGTGGTGCCTTCCAGGTGCGCCACAACGAGCCCTGACATGAGCGGTCGATACTGGCGTGCCTGGTTGCTGGCCGCCGCCGTGCTGGTCACCGGACCGGTAGCCGCGGACTGCCGGGATCTGGCGCCGGCGCGCCCGTTGCCGGCGGCGAAGGATGGCCAGATCAGTCTGGCCACGTTCAATCTCTGGCGCCTGCGCGATGCCAGGAAGGACAGCTCGCTGGACCGTCCTTTGTCGAAGGCCGTGTACCAGGCCCGCCTCGAGGCCGTGGCCCGTTACATCACCCGGGACCTGCGAGCGCCGACTTTGCTGGCGGTGCAGGAAGTGGAAAGCGCCAGGGTGCTGAGGGCACTGAGCAAGGCCATTGCCACGGCGGGCGGGCCGGACTACAAGGTGGTACTGCTGGAAGGGCACGACCCGGCGGGCATGGATGTGGGCCTGTTGTACCGGGCGCCGGTCACGTTGGGGCGCCACCAGGCCTTGTTCGCCGACGATCGTTTTCAGCGGCAGCCGTTATTCACCCGGCCTCCCTTGAAGGTCGAAGTGCGCGCCCCGGTGGCCTTTGATCTGGTGGTGGTGCATCTGCGCAGTGCCCGGGACCTGAATCAGAAGGACTGGGTGGCGCCGAAGCGCCGGCGCCAGGCCGCCGCCATCGCCGGCTGGGCGGCGGACCAGACCCGGCCCGTGGTGGTGGCGGGGGACTTCAACAGCGCGCCGGACAGCGGCCGTTTCAGCGAGCCGCTGGAGCAATTCGAGAACGGGAACCTGATCAGTGCCTGGTCACGACTGCCCGGGAAGGAACGTTATTCCTTCCGGCATCAGTGCCGGCCGCAGGCGCTGGACCACATCTTTTTCTCCCCGTCGCTAAAGCAGCATGTCCAGAAAGTGGCGGTCAGCCGCGGCAATGCCGGGCGCTACGATGTGCTCTACGATCACGACGGTACCCGGGTGGTGTCCGATCACGATGTATTGGGGGTGTATCTGAAAGCGGAAGCGGTGGCGGATTAGCGGAAGAAAATGAAAAGCACCGTGGGGCCTGCTTGCGTTGTTTGCGAGGACCAGGGAAGGCCCCACGGTGTAAAAAGGCGGGGCGATTGCTCGCCCCTGAACCAGCGCGGTTCTGTTAGATCTCGAAGGCGTAGGAGACGACGAACAGCAGATCGTCGTCCACGTCGTCCTTGTCGCCAACACACTCCCCATTCATGAACAGAGCGTCATCGTTGTTGTTGATGGCGCAGTCGTCAGCGGAGATCACTTTGGATACGGTGAAGCTCAGGTTGTCGGTGAGCGCGTAGCTCAAATCCAAGTGAGTGTAGTTGGTGTCGTCGGCGTCGTTGTCCCAGGTACCGACCAGAATGCCGTATTTATCGTAGCTGTAACCCAGGGTGTAGTAGCGGTCCTTATTATCGGTGGCGTCGCTACCGTGACCGTAGTCACCCACGCCGAAGTAACCGGTGAACGTGACCCCGGCGTAGCCGAGGCTGGCAACGATTTCGGCCAGATCGGAGTCGGTGTCGTTCGGGTAGTTGTAGTCGATGTAGGACAGATCATAGGTGAGGTCGCCAAAGGCGCCGCCGTAACCGACATACAGATCGTATTCGGTGGAATCGGTTTCGGAGCTGCCCCAGACACCGGCATAGAGGCCGGAAGAATGGCTGTAGTCCAGGCTACCGAAAACTTGTGCCGCGCCATTGGAAATATCCTGACCACGCCAGAAGTACATGTTGGAAATACCCAGGCTACCGCTGATCTCCGCCGCGGCCATGCCCGGCATGATCATGCCGGCGGCAACCGCCGCTGCCAGTACGGTTTTTTTCATCCCGAATGCGTGTTTCATGTGCAACCCTCTTTGCAAATGGCAAATGTTTCTAATGTGTCCTGTTGCGCGCTCCTGGCGCACCGGCCTGGGAGGCTTGTCACTTTACAAAGCAGGGTCCGTGCCAAAATATAAAAAGCCAGGAAAAACAGGGGATTGGGAAGGTGTGTTGGAGAGGGAAAGGTAAAATCGGGAGAGGATGGGGAGAGCGGGTGCGCCGTTATGGTGCGGCGCACCGAAGTGGGGCGCTTATTTTGGGCATTTCCAGTCGACAGGGACCGCGTCCGCTTGCAGACCGTCCTCTCCACTCACCTCCAGGCCGCATTGATTATTGTCGTTGGTGAAGCGAGCGCTGTAGCTGGCTCCGGCCTGGGCATTGAACTGCACGGCGACGCGGCAGAGGTCGCGATTGCCCGCCGAGCCTTTCTGATAAATCACACCGATGCGTGCCTGTTCGCTCGCTCGCACGGTGGTGGTGACTTCCGGCGCTTTCTTCATGGTTTTCAGCAGCTCGTCGAAGGCCTTGGTCTCGAAGGGAACCTGCTGCAAGGAGGTTGGCGTGGACTGAAAGCCCTTGCCCGGTACGCATACGACTGGTTGGGCGGCGATGTTGTCGCTGGAGAAAGTGACGGTGGCGATGTCCTCGTCGGTGGGTGCCGTGTAGCTGAGCATCTGGCAACCGGTGAGCAGCAGGACAGGGAGGGGAAGCAGGTATTTCATGGTGGGTCCTCATGACAAATAGGGCGAAGCCGTCAGGTAAATATAAATCGTGTCCAAAATGATGCAAAACCAGGGCCACTTTGGCGCACGCTGGAAAGATGAGGCGCTGGCACGCCGGCATGCCGGCACGCAACACGCATACACGCTGGCACGCCATGCTTGCCGGCTCCGTAGCGAGACGGGGAGGGCGGATTGCTTGGGAAGGCAGTCATCGCGGGTACGCAAACACGCTTGCTATTGTTTGCCAGCGATCAGGCTTCGGGTTTAGCGTGTTGCGTGCCAGCGTGCCAGCGTGCCAGCGTGCCAGCGTGCACGCACCATCACCCGTACCAGTGCTTCATCGCCTGCCGGGTCAGATTCTCCCTCGCTTCCCCACGCGGCAGCCAGTTGCCGGCGTTCACCGCCATCGCCACCAGGAATTCGAACAGCGGCAAATGCTGACGCAGCACCCGGTTATGACGATGACCAATGATCGGGTTGAACAGGCCGAAGAAATCCAATAGCTGCCGGGGGTTTTTCCGTACCCACAGCCAGGACCCCATTTCCAGGGTGAACGGCAGAAACAGCCGGTCGGGGTGGTGTTCCAGCGCTTCGTCGTAGAGATAGTCCCACAGATCGCCGTGGGTGGTGTAGTTCACCGATTGCGGTTCGATCAAGTAAGGATGGTGGTAAGGGTAGGTGTGCTCGAGGATCTGTTTGAGGCGGTACACCTCCGCAAGGTGGGCAATGGGCCGCTGGCTGCGAGCATAACAGCACCAGATGCGGTCGCGCCGGCCGAAGCCGCTATGGCAGTCCAGGCTGATTGATACCGGCGCGTTCATCAGACGCTGCCGGACCGTGTTCACCAGAGCCTGTGCCTCGGTTTCCATTGGCTCACCGGCGCGCCCCCGGTACCAAGGCAGGCGGCGGCTCAGGCGCTGGCCGCCGGCAAGGAAGGGCACCTTGCCTTCGGCATCCACCGGCGCGTTACGCATCAGATCGACACCGTTGGGGTTGCTGCGGGTGCGCCGCCAGATGCCGCCGGGGTTGATCATCGGCATGAACACCAGCCGCACCCGTTCCAGCCGCCGGTGTAATTGATCGTCCCATTGCAGCCGATGGATCAGGCTGTGCAACCATGACAACAGCACCTGGGAGCCGATCCGCTCGACGCCATGCACGCCGCCAAAGAAGCCGACCACCGGAGCGCCGGGGGAACGGCTGCCCATCTCCAGCACCCGCAGTGGCAGTGTGGTCTCGCCCATCTGGACGGTGTCCACGTCATACACACGCAGGTGCCGTTCACCCAGCCGGATCAGCGACTCCAGGTGTAACCATTCGGGCAGGTGACGTTGAAATTGATACAGGCGTTGTTCCATCGGCGCGCGTCAGTGGGTGACGGTCGGCGCCCGTCAAAACAGGCGCACAGGGCAGGATGGCGGATTGCGGTTACGGTTTCATGACGATTCCGGCGCCGTGTTTTTGTCATCGAACTGCGACGCAATTGTCAGTGTAGTGTCATCCGCGCTGGCCACTCTGCCCTTGACGCTGGCGGCGGGAACCACCGTGATGCAGAGCCTCGACGACTTCGCCTTGAACCTGGAAACCGGGGATGTGCTGTTGTTCGCCGGACGAGGGGTCACCAGTACCGTGATTCGCTGGTTCACCCGCAGTCCCTGGAGTCATGTGGGCATGGTGGTGCGCCTGCCAGAAGTGGCGGAACCGCTGGTGCTGGAATCCACGGGCCTGAGTGAATCCGCGGACTGGATGTTGGGGCACCCGGTGATGGGCGTGGCGCTGGTCCCACTATCACGCAAGATCGCCGAGTACCCGGGCGATGTGGCGGTCAGGCGTCGTGAAGGGCCACCACTGACGGCGCTCCAGCGGCGCTTGATGCAGCGGCTGGGGCGGCGGCTGCTACACCGGCCCTACAAGAACTATCTGCTGTGTAATTTCTACGACGCCCTGAGCGGCTTTTCCGGACGCCGCCGTCGCTCCGGCTGGTTCTGTTCCGAACTGGTGGCGGAGTGCTACCGGCGGCTCGGCTGGCTGCCGGACACGGTATGCCCTCATCGTTTCGTTCCCGGCCACTTCGGTTCGCGGCGGCTGAATCTCACCGCCGGTCGGCTGCTGCCGGCGCAGTGGCTGAAGCAACTCAAATCCAGCGCCGTACCCGCTGCCGATAGCGTCGCCACTGATCCCCGAATTGCTGCTCGTGAAACGCTTCTTCTGCGGCGATCACGTGCTGATGCATCACCCACAGAATCGGCGGCAGCATGATCAGCATGCCGGGACTGGACAGACTGAGGGCGCAGCCCAGATGAAGCAGGGCAAAAGCCAGATAGATCGGATTTCGGGTCAGGCGGAAAACACCGCCAGTAATCAGTTCCCGTGCCGCGCGATGGGGCAGAACCGTGGTGCGGTGACGGTAGAACTGTACCAGCGCGCCGGCCAGCAACAGCACCGCGAACAACGCCAGCGCCGTGGCCAGTGCGTACTGGCCGGGCCATGCCGGCAGGGTCCAGTGCAGCGCCTGGTCCAGGCCATAACCCACCAGCAAGCCGCCCAGATGCAGCAAAGGAGGGGGAATGCGAACCTCGGGATGTTCCAATGCCATGTTCAGAGGCCTATCGTTGTCAGTGAATAAAAGCTGGGTTATGGTAATTCACATCCCGCCATTGCGGGAGTGATCGCGATCCGCTGGAACGACTGTTGTTGAAGCTCGGCGAACAGCACTGCCGGTAAAGCTATCGGCGGCGGGCGCGAACGTCACTGGTGAATCGCATATTGCGTGACATTTGTGAAGGGCTCCGTCGCCATGTCCTGCAACCTTGAAAGGGGAAACGCATGGAAGAGCGCGCGGCCACCTTGCACAGCGTAACCGCAGCATCTCAATCCCGCCTCCACCACGAACCGGAACACCGCCCGAAAGCCTACGTCCTGGACACCAATGTCCTGATCCACGATCCCAACTCCCTGATGAATTTCGAAGAGCACCGGGTGGTCATCCCGATGACCGTGCTGGAGGAACTGGACCGTCTGAAAACCGGGAAATCCCATACCGCGGCGGACTGCCGCGCGGCGATTCGTCTGATTGACCGGGTCATCGGCAAGGCATCGCCGGCGGAAGTGGAAGCGGGCATTCCGATTCAGCGCGGGGAAAATCATCACCAGGGGACACTGACCGTTCTGATGCCACAGAGCGGACTGACGCCGCCATGCCTTCCCGAACATCTGAACGACAACCGGATTATCAATGACGTGGTGGCGATGATCGCCGCCGACTCCGATCGCCATTACGTGCTGGTCACCAAGGATATCAACATGCGCCTGAAGGCGCGGGCCTGCGGTATCGATTCCGAGGATTATCATAACGACCAGTTGGTGTCCGACATCCGCCAGCTCAATCAGGGCTACTTCATGGTGGAAGGATCGTTCTGGGACCGGGTCGACGCGGTGGAGACCGAGCAGCACGGCGCGGAAACCTTGCACCGTTTGTCGCACGGTTTGCTGGTTGGGGACATTCTTGGCGAGGAGGTGTACCCGAATCAGTTCATTCTCGATGAACAGGGTTTCGTGGGCCGGATCATGTCGGTGGAGGCGGGCGTGGTTACCTTGCGCCATTACAGTGAGCAGACGTTGATGGATCAGCAGGCCTGGGGGTTGAGGCCGATGAACATTCAACAAGCGGTGGCGTTGCACCTGTTGCTGGATCCGGATATTCATCTGGTGACGCTGACCGGCGCGGCCGGTTCCGGCAAAACCATTCTGGCTCTGGCCGCCGCCATTGAAATGACGGTGGAGCAAAAACGCTTCAATAAAATCATTGCCACCCGTTCCACGCCGCCGCTGGCCGAAGAGCACGGTTTTCTGCCCGGCACCGAGGAAGAAAAGATGGACCCGTGGCTGGGCGCCATCAACGACAACATCGAAGCGTTGCACCTGAACGATGAGAATCCTTCCGGCAGCATCCAGTACGTCAAGGAGAAAGCCAACATCCAGTTCAAGGCGATGAATTACATTCGCGGCCGCAGCTTCCAGAAATCGCTGATTCTGATTGATGAAAGCCAGAACCTGACGCCGCATCAGATGAAAGCCATCATCACCCGGGCCGGCGATGGATCAAAGGTGGTGTGTCTGGGCAACCTGGCGCAGATCGATACGCCGTACCTGTCGCCCACCAGTTCCGGGCTGACCTACATGACCGAACGCTTCAAGCATTTCGCCCACGGCGGTTCGGTGCAACTCAATGGCGTGCCGAGATCGTTGCTGGCGGAGTACGCGGAGACTTGGTTGTAAAAAGCGGCGCCGGACGCCAGACGCCAGACGCCGGACGCTAAAGTCAAAACCCG